>CASDRY010000058.1 GCA_949283235.1 uncultured Spirochaetales bacterium
AGAAACAGAGTCAGGAGGAAAAGACTTCCTGATGATATAAGGGATGAGGTAACTCCTAAGAACATACTGATGATTGGTCCAACAGGTGTTGGAAAGACTGAGATAGCAAGGCGTATTTCAAAACTTGCAAATGCTCCTTTTGTAAAGGTTGAAGCAACTAAATATACCGAAGTCGGATATGTTGGCCGTGATGTAGAATCAATGGTCAGAGATCTCATGGCGGCATCCCTTTCCATGGTGAGAGAGGAGATGGCTGCTCAGAGACATGACGAGGTTGAGAAAAGGGTAGAGGAAAGACTTCTTGATCTCTTACTTCCAGCTATCGAGAAAAACAAGAGTGAGAATGATGTTGCTGTTGAGGAGACAAGGGAGCGCTTCCGCCAGATGCTTCGCTCCGGTGTTTTCAATGACAAGGAAGTCGAGATGCCTGTCGATATGAGAGCCCATGTCGGTTTCGAGCTCATGGGATCATCTGGGAATATGGAGGATCTTCAGAATGCGCTCTCAAGTCTTGGCAATATGTTCTCATCACCGGGAAAGAAGACAAGAAAGCTTACAGTCAAGAGGGCCAGGGAGATTATTGAGGAAGAGGAACTTGATAAAGTCATTGACCCAGATAAGGCTGTCGATGAGGCAAAGACAAGAGCTGAGGAGATGGGAATAATCTTCATCGATGAAATCGATAAGGTTGCTTCTCACAACAGTACGTCAAATTCCGATGTATCGAGAGAAGGTGTCCAGCGTGATATCCTCCCTATCGTTGAGGGCTCGAAAGTTTCAACAAAGTGGGGTGTGATAGATACAACGAACATACTCTTCATCGCAGCTGGCGCATTCTCCTTCTCGAAGCCTTCTGATCTCATTCCTGAGCTTCAGGGAAGATTCCCTCTTCGCGTGGAGCTTCATGATCTGACAGCTGATGAATTCTACAGGATTCTTACAGAACCTCAGAACGCAATCACAAAGCAGTATAAGGCTCTGCTTTCGACAGAAGGAGTTAGTGTCGTATTCGATGATGAAGCACTTCATGAGATTGCTAAGATAGCTTCAGAGGTTAATCAGACTAATGATAATATCGGGGCACGCCGGCTTTATACGGTGATGGAGAAGCTTCTTGAAGAGCTTGCGTTCTCTGCAGATCAGCTGACTGGACAGACAATAAACATAACAAAAGGCTATGTTCAGGAAAGACTCAGCGGAATTGCGGAGGATCAGGATCTTTCTAGGTATATACTCTAAATATGCAGTACTACACAGTCGTAGGGGACAGCTATGAAGAGGCCGTCAAAAAGGCTCGTGATATGTATGGGGATGGAATCAGAATCCATTCCCGTCGTGATTACACGACCGGAGGCGGTCTTTTTTCGAGGAAGAGGGAAAAGTGCGAGATAGTCTGCTATCTTGCTAAGGTATCAGATAAGAAGGCTGAGAAGGAGAAGGATATTTCCGAGTTTGCTAAGGAAGCAAAGACCCCTGATCCTTCTACTCTTTCCCCTGAAGAAAGACTTGATACGGAAATCTACAGGGAAAAAAGAGTTAAGCCCGAAGCGGTTGCCATGCTGGATGCCAACCACATAACAGATCCTCTCCGTTCAAAGCTTCTGGAGGATTTCCCTGAAGAAGGGGATACCTCCATGATCATGTCAGAGCGCCTTCTGAAGACTGTAGGAATTGATTATGACAGACAGGTTCATCCAAGGCATTTCGTTGTGTTCATAGGCCCGACAGGATCAGGAAAGACAACTACTCTTGCGAAGGTTGCATACCTTTTCAGCCACAGCGAGAAGAGCGTTGGGATAATAACGCTGGATTCATATAGAACAGGTGCTTTCGAGCAGATGAGCGCATTCGGAAACGCTCTATCCATACCTGTGCTTGCTGCAGGAGCTGAGGATGAGCTTATAAAAGCTACAGAGCGTTTTTCCTGGAAGGATATGATCTTCATAGACACGATGGGGCTATCTCCTCGTGATAAGGAACTGAACCTGAAGCTCAGAGGTATGCTCTCTGTTCTCGACAGAGATAGAACCGATTACATACTCACTGTAAGCGCGAGCATGAAGGAAGAGGATATAATGGATCAGTTCTCATCATATTCTCAGTTCTCTCCATCTTCCCTTGCAGTGACAAAGCTTGATGAAACAGAGACCATAGGAAACGTTCTTTCATTCTCTTATAAAGTTTCAGTTCCGATGCTTTATTTCACAGATGGGCAGAAAGTCCCTGATGATATAGAGAAAGCCTCAGCTTCTGTTCTTCTTGAGCATATGAAAGGCTTCGGGCTCAACATGAAGCGCTTCAGAGCTCAGGTATCACTTGATTGAGCCTCTCTAAAAGAAGGGGATTAATATTAGCAGAATATACTGAATAACCACCTTCGAGAGGCTGTGTTTCATATGGGAAAGGGGAGTGATAATCATCATCCCCGATTGCTGTCACAGTGGAGCGGAGTATCTCATCATCAGCTTTTCCATAGAGCGCGATGGCTTTTCCATTCAGGAGCAATGCTGCAGTTTCCTGTGCATCTGTACTTTTGATTATATCTGAGAATATAGCCTGGATATCGCTATCAATTGAGAGCTTTATATCCTTGCCATAAGCGATTGAATCATGAAGTGAAGGACGAGCAGATAGCTCGCTATCAAAGAGCTTCTCAATACCGCTTATGCCGTGAAGAGAGGAGTCTGTTTGCCCTATAATCTCAGGAAGCGTGCTGATTCTAGTCTCCTTTGTTGTTAATGTAATATCATCAGATAATCCAAATGTTCTGATATCCTTCTTGCATTCATCCATTTCCTCTGCAGAGAGAATATCTGTGATAATGACAAATTCTTCTCCTCTATCGATTCTCTCGCTTATTGAGATCGCGTTTTCATCTGTGTAACCGGAAATAAATGATGCAGCCTCTGCAGGGGAGGCGCCAGCAAGATGAATGCTGAATCCATAAACAGGAGCTTGTATTGACAGTATCTTTCCATTCCTGTCGAGGATGCTTCCCCTCACGAGGGTTGATGAAAGCTCCGGATCGTCATATGCGGGAATCATGAAAACGCTGCTGTTAGATAAAACAAGCGATGAACAGAATACCAGAGCCACGAGAAGAAAAAAGATGAGAAAAAGGAAAAGGCTTCCATTCCTTTTCATCCTTGAGTGTTCTTCCGCATTTTCTTCTATATTTCTCACAGAAATTATTATAGCTCTAAAATATGAAATCCAGCATTGAATTTATTATCATAGTTTTTGTAGAATAAGCTTTGTTTAAAGGGTGTTAGATGGGTAGATACAGCTACGATGATATGCCTCCTGAAGGGTATCGTGATAAAAGACGTGGTAGCGGTAAGATGACGGCAGCTATTGCTTCCATAGGCGTACTGCTTACGCTTATTGCTGTGATTATCTATCTTCTTTTCACGCCTCATCGTGGCCAGGCTGTAGATGCTCAGGAAGAGGTTGAAGCGGTCTCTGTTGATCCAATTGAACCTGAGATAATCGAATCAAGGGAAAGAGCTGTTCCTCAGATTCCTGAGGCTGTCCAGGAAGAGGCAATGGAAACACCTAGTCCTATCGAAAGCGCCTCAGGCCGTTATGCAGAGATAGAATTTACAGATTACACAGTCGCAGAAGGTGATACTCTCCTTGGAATAGGGGAGAAATATTCACTGAGCACTACAACACTTGTTTCAGTAAATAAGCTTTCTGATGTGAATCTCCAGCCAGGTATGGAACTTGAGATCCCTCCTATGGATGGAACTCTCTATACAGTTGAAGAGGGCGATACATTGGAGGCGATAGCAGAAGCGAGAAATCCTGAGCTCACCGCTGCAGATCTTGCTTCACTCAATGGAAAAGCTTATACAGCTGTATTCCCTGGGGAGGAGATCTTTATCCCTGCTCCAGGAACTGTTGCTGAGAGTATTGAATATCTGTTCGCTTCCCCAATCAAGAATGGCGAGATTATAGCAAGATTCGGCGATCTGATTGATGGAAAGCCATTAAATGGTATTGTCATAGCTTCTGAGCCAGGTTCCGCTGTCTGTGCTGCAGCAGATGGAACTGTTCTCGATATCTTCACTTCTGAATTCGGGCGTTCAGTCACGCTTTTGCATGATAACGGCTATTCAACAGATTACTATGCTTTGGAATATGTCGGTGTCAAAGTAAGTGAAAGAGTAGAGAAGGGTGATGTTATAGGAGCAATAGGAACAAGCAACAGGTATTTTGATCAGCCTGCTGTAGTCTTCTCGGTTGAGCAGAACAGTGTTCCTCTTGATCCTACCAATCTTACAGAATTCTGATAGTATTCATGTTTATTTAAATGTTATTAATTATGAATGTGATAGCATAATTATATGGTTATATAAAAAGCCCTATCTGCACAGCGTTGCAATAATCATACATCATAATTGTCTTTTGTATAGTAATCAGGCCGTTTTCTAGGATATCGGACAATAACGGGAGTAGAAATCATTCTGTCGAGTAT
>CASDRY010000059.1 GCA_949283235.1 uncultured Spirochaetales bacterium
ATCTGGTATCTAGTACTTAGCCTTGCTATTCCAACAGCACTTGGACAAGCTGTAAATGTTCTATATGCAATCGTCGATAGAATGTATATCGGGCATATCGCAGGATATGGCGATATAGCCCTTGCAGGTGTCGGTGTCGCCTCTCCTATCGCCACATTCCTATCATCTTTTGCCTCTCTCATCGGAATGGGAGGATCTCCAATCATGGCAATGAGGGAAGGCCATGGAGAACACGATGTAGCTCAGAAAGTATTAACTACAAGCTTTTATCTCTTAGTGCTCGCCTCCATGATTCTCACCCCCATTTTCTTTATATTCCGTGATCCAATACTCCTCACATTCGGAGCTTCAGAAGTAACGCTTCCCTACGCCTCCGATTATCTTGGAGTATATGTCCTTGGTACTCCTTTCGCGCTTCTGTCCACAGGGCTCAATAGCTTTGTAATCAACCAGGGAATGTCAAAGAAAGGAATGCTCTCGGTTCTGCTAGGCGCTATTATGAATATTGTCCTGGACCCGATCTTCATCTTCGTCTTTGATATGGGAGTAAAAGGAGCTGCGATCGCAACTGTCATATCTCAGATGGCTTCAATGGCTATCTCAATCTGGGCACTGAGAGGAAGAAACACACAGATAAAGCTAAGGTTCCATGGTTTCATGGCTAACCAGATAACAAGAATAATCAAATTCGGAATATCCTCATTCATAATCCTCTCTACTGATAGCCTCTTGCTTGTTGTGCTCAATGCAATGCTTCAGCGATATGGAGGCCCTGGTTTTGGAGATATCCTCATAACGTGTTCAACAATAGTCCAGAGCTACCATATCCTTGTCACATACCCTATGAATGGCATGACAGCAGGCTGTCAGGGCCTTGTAAGCTTCAATTATGGTGCAGGGCTTACTGAAAGGGTCAGGAAGAGCATATATAATCTGCAGATCCTTATCACGTCATATACAGTCGTGATGTTCATATTCACAATCTTCGGATCAAGGCTCTTCGCCTCTCTCTTCACATCAGATCCGGAAATACTCAGGTTATCAGCAAGATACATGTTCATATTTGAGTGCATGATAATCCCGTTATCATTCCAGTACGTCAATGTCGATATGATGACTGCCCTTGGACAGATACATATATCACTGCCACTATCACTTACAAGGAAGGTGACTTTCTTCATAGCTTCCCTTGTTCTACCAATGATCTTTGGAGCACCTGCAGCATTCTTCTCTGAACCTATTTCCGATCTTATTTCATGTGTGATTGGAACAATCATCCTCCACATGCAACTTGGGAAAATACTTGAAAGAAGACTGAAAGAAGGATTCAGAATCTGATCAAAGCCAATGATCGCTTTCGGGGATATTCTCTTTGATATAAATATCTACAGGTGCTGATAAATCCCCATCTCTTTCACTTGATAATATAAAATGATTATACAGTGCCATAACCGCATCATGGCCTTGTGCTCTTGGACGCTGACCTATTACAGCAAAGATTTTTCCAGCAGAAAGATATTTCCTGTTAGCCGCAGAAAGATCAAAACCAATCACATTAGCCCTCTCCTCTGCCTTAATGTTTTCCAGAGCCGCACATACAAGAGAAGCCTGATCATTAACAATGAATACACCAAATGAAGAGTTATCGGAAGGAACTGAATCCAAAAGCTTTCTTTCTATTTCCTCAGGACTATCCGCATAAATACTTATTATCTTTGTTCCTGAGCTATACCTAGAGAAAGCTTCATTAAAAGCAGCCGCTCTCATCTCACCATTGAAAGCCCCCTTATGAGTCTGCATTGTTATGACACATGAAAGCTCCTTCTTTGAAAGACACATAAGACGAGCTCCGGTATGTCCGGCAACTATAGGGTCCTGCGCGAAATCATAGAGGGGTTTCAGATCAGGAAGGGAAGAATCAATGAATGCATATGGGATATCAGGATGGGATGCGCTCAATTCCCTCATTCCATCTGCAAGAATCGGAGCCACGATATATGCAGAGACACCTTTACTGAATAATTCCTCGCCGGATTCAAGAAAGCTTTTCTGACTATATCGATCAAAGAAGGAGTAGATTATCGAGGCATCCAGCGCTTCTATCTCTTTCCTGGCCTCTTCAATACCATCTACAATCTGCTCCCAATAGCCATATTCAGTTTTCGGTCCTGGAATAAGAACCCCGAAGACTAAGCGACGCCCCTGCTGGAGACGACGCGCAAGGAGATTCGGAACATATCCGTTTTCCTCGGCTATTCTCCTGATTCTCTCCTCATTCTCCTTGGAAACCCTGCCTCTGTTATGAAGGACACGGTCCACCGTTCCTGGAGAGACACCAGCTTTTTCCGCAATCTCCTTGATTGTTATCATAATCAGTTCTGTCCGTAATAAGCATTCTTCCCATGCTTGCGGAAATAATGCTTATCCATAAGATAACCAGGAGCGCTCTTAACATCAGGATTTATCATCCTGGTGAGCGTCGCCATCTTAGCGCATTCTTCAAGAACAACTGCATTGTGAACGGCTTCTGCCGCGCTCTTTCCCCAGGCAAATGGCCCATGGTTACGGCAGAGAACACCAGGGGTTGCCATCGGATCCCGATCCTTGAAAGCCTCCTCAATTACGACACCTGTATTCTTCTCGTATTCGCTCTCAACCTCTTCTTTTGTAAGGGTCCTTGCAATAGGAATCTCCCCATAGAAATAGTCTGCATGGGTTGTTCCATAACAAGGAATAGCAAGCCCTGACTGAGCCCATGAAGTCGCCCAAGTTGAATGAGTGTGGACGATACCTTTCATCTCAGGAAACTTCGAATAGAGATAGACATGGGTTGGTGTATCACTAGAAGGACGGAGATGGCCTTCAACGACCTCTCCCTTAAGATTGACAACAACCATATCATCTGCAGTCATTTCATCATATGAAACACCGCTAGGCTTAATAACTATAAGACCTGTCTCCTCATCATATGCTGAGACATTTCCCCATGTAAAAACGACAAGTCCATGTTTCGGAAGCTGGAGATTGGCTTCCAATACCTCTTCCTTAAGAGCTTCAAGCATCAGAACACCTCCGTAGCTTTTCTTTCGACTTCAAGTCCTTTCCTGTATTTTTCAAGGTAGCTATTGTATCCAGCGACATCAGCCTCATCTGGTTCAGAAATCTCCATCTTGGAATCTTTGAAAACATCATCAAGATAAGAAGCAAGAGATTTATCCACACCAATATATGATGCCAGAAGCGCAGCTCCCCATGCTCCGCCCTCTCCTGCTGTGGACATTACAGCAGACTTCACTCCCGTTACAGAGGACAGGATCTTCAATCCAACATCGCTTGTCTTGAAGAATCCTCCATGGCCTATCAAAAGTTCAGCTTTCACACCTTCCTTCTCTGAAAGGATATCGAGACCGATACGCATCGAGGAAAGAGAGGAATAAAGAAGCGAGCGCATGAAATCAGGGATATTGAGAGGCTTATCAGGATCCCTCATTACCATAGGCATACCCTTCTCAAGTCCAACAATATGCTCTCCTGATATGAAATTATAGCTTAGCACTCCACCTGCATCTTTCTCTGCAGAGAAGATGGAACGAAGAAGTGTATCATATAGCTTACCTTTGCTGATTTCAGCACCCATAAGCTTAAGCACATCAGCAAAAAGCCCTATCCAGGAATCGTAATCCCCTGTGCAGTTATTGCTATGAGCCATCGCTCCAGGATATCCATCAGGTGTAGAGACTATATCTATAACACTGTAGACTTTTGAAAGTGGCTTATCGAGAATGATGGTTGCAAATGCACTTGTTCCTGCAGAAACATTACCAGTAAGAGGCTTAACGGTATTCGTTGCCGCCATTCCTGTCTCCGCATCCCCCTCTGGAGGGCAGAAAGGAACACCTGGTTTTAATACCCCGCTCTCATCAAGAAGCTTCACGCCTTCTTCAGTCAAGGTCCCTGCATTCTCTCCCGCAAGCTTTACCTCCGGGAAGAGCGGGATAATATCAAGACCATATGATTCAGAGAACTGAGCTGCAGCCTTTGCTGAGAAAGTCTTTGCTTTGAAATCTATAGGGAACATACCGGAAGCGTCTCCGATTCCGATAGCCTTGACTCCTGTCAGAAGGAAATGCACATAGGAAGCGAGCGTAAAAACATGCTTTATTTCAGAGAGATAGCTCTTCTTCTCCTTCACATCCTTGAGAAGATGGCTTATCGTCCAGCGCTGAGGAATAGGATAATCAAAGAGCTTTGTAAGTTCCTCGGATTCTGCAGCTGTGACTGTATTCCTCCAAGTGCGGAAAGGAGAAAGCATCTTACAGTTCTCATCACACTCGATGCAGCCATGCATCATAGCGGAGATGCCTATTGCTTTAAGATTCTCAATCTCAATGCCATACTTATCAGCAACATCCCTCCTCAGATCTGAATAGACCCCTTTCAGGCCATGAAGGATATCATCATTGCTGTATGTCCAGATACCATCTTCAAACCTGTTCTCCCAGTCATATGAACCTTGAGCAACAGGCTTACAGCTCTCATCTATCAATACAGCCTTGATTCTTGTCGAACCGAATTCAATACCTAATACCGCTTTGCCTTCCCTGATGCATTCCACTTCTGACATTACCAACCTCCTAGAATGGACACTCGTCACTGTAGAGCATCGACTTAGGCTGGTTGAATGAGATGTCCTTTACACCAAGATATGACAGCACCGCATAAAGCGCTCTTCCGACATGACCGAAAGCAACTGCACCATGGTGCGGATAATGCTTTGCGATGAGAACATGGCGATAGAACCTACCCATCTCATGTATTGCGAAGATTCCGATACCACCGAATGAACGTGTAGCGACAGGAAGAATCTCTCCTTCAGCAACATATGCCTGCAAAGAAGTATCTGCATTGCTCTGAAGACGGAAGAATGTAATCTCACCCGGTGCGATATCACCTTCAAGAGTTCCACGGGTGAAATCTGGAGTTCCGCCATTTTCAAGTGTCCTGTTCTGTATCAGCTGATACTTAATAGCTCCATTTGAAAGACGGCAGAAAGGAGTATTGCCACAGTGGAAGCCCATGAAAGTATCTTTCAAGGTGTAATCATATTTACCCTTGATCTCGCTTTCATACATATCCTTCGGAACTGTGTTGTTGATATCAAGAAGGGTTACAGGCGCACCTGTAATACATGTTCCAATGAATTCTGAAAGAGCTCCGTAGATATCGACTTCACAAGCAACAGGAATGCCCTTTTCAGCAAGACGGCTATTCACATAGCAAGGCTCAAAACCGAATTCCTTAGGGAATGCTGGCCAGCACTTATCAGCAAAGACAACATACTTTCTAGCACCTCTATGGTTCTCAGCCCAATCAAGCAGAGTAAGTTCAAACTGCGCCATGCGAGGAAGAAGATCAGGATATGCATTTCCAACGCCAAGTTCTGCAGCCATATCCTTAACAACATCATCTATTCTCTTGTCCCCTGCATGCTCACGATATGAGACAAGGAGATCGAGCTCACTATTCTCCTCTATCTCTACTCCGATATCATAAAGGCCCTTTATAGGAGCATTACATGCAAAGAAATCCTGAGGACGAGGTCCGAATGTAATAATCTTAAGACCTCTTAGCCCAATAATAGCCCTAGCAACTGGAATGAACTCAGCTATCATCTTTGCGCAATCTGCAGCATCGCCCACTGGATACTCTGGGATATATGCAGCAATCTTCCTGAGTCCAAGGTTATATGAACAATTGAGCATTCCACAGTATGCATCTCCTCTTCCATTGATAAGGTTATCCCCAGTTTCCTCCGCAGCTGCTACATACATCACAGGACCATCAAAGGATTTTGCAATAATTGTCTCAGGAGTCTCTGGTCCGAAGTTTCCAAGGAAGACAACAAGAGCTGTACAACCAGCCTCTTTCACTTCTCCAGCTGCTTTCATCGCATCATTTTCATCCTCTGCAATCGTAGGGGCAAGGAAGACATCAATCCCAAGCTTCTTGCACTCCTCTACTACTTTCTTGCTTCTTCCGTCCGATACTGAAATCGGGAAGCAATCACGGCTGACAGCAATCATTCCAAGCTTAACTTCAGGTATATTGGAAAACATATCGCCTCCTAATGCGTGTACGTCCACACAAACTAGTATGAATCACTTTGATGGATAGTCAAGAGGAAAAATCACTTGACAAATCACTACCGGGAGGGTGTTATCAACCAACGTTTACTCATTTATTATGAAACAAATCAACCAAGACAAAGAGTGAAAATCTTCGTGCTAGATTCCGCCTATGGAAAACCAAGGGAATGCTAATGCAAGTACATTACAGACAATTACATATCAAATTGAAACAGAGGGACCTGTATCATTTTCAGATATTGTAGATAATGGACAAGGTTATCAATATAAATTAACAGTTTGTATTAAGGGGCTACTGAAAGTCTTTCGACGTTTGTAGCCCCTAGCCTTGCTTTAATTAAGAAAATTCAATCAAATCTTCTCTTCAAGAGTCTTTGTACATGCTGCACCGACAATATCTCCTGTAGAAGCATCCCGAATTATTACATAGTACCAGAGCGGATCAAAACTCGTGAAAGCTCCACTGCCGAATCCTTCATAATCACCTGGATTTATATTCAGAGAATATGTCTGATCGTCTTCGTTGAGAATTAGATCGCCTGTCTCATAACCAGACTGATTAGCCACAGTCGTTATAGGAAGTTTGTTACCTGTTCTATTAACATCTATCACGAAGGAATGTTGCCTATTCCCTACACCACTGAAGACTGAATTAGCACGCACTGAGAAAGAAAGTATTACATCAGAAGAAACTTCAGGTGCATAAGCGAAAGTTCCATCTTTATATACATGGAATTCATTTATTCTATCATCTGTGCCATATACAGCAAATGTTCCTCCATGCTGCGAAAGATTTTCAGAATCATCCCAATTCTTCCAGCCGACTTTTTCAATTGCGGAAACTGTACCATGATTCTGACACTGATCATCAACAACAAAGAAATCTGTATTCTGTGTTATTTTTGAAAGGTTATTTGTATTTCCTAGGAAAACTGAAGCGCTATCACCAAAGAAAATATCTCCATAATTATGGCAATTCTCAAACTTAACAGAAGCTGGTCCATTGCCATTTGTATCGACATAGACATAACCTCCGATGAAAGCAGCACCATAATGCCTTCCACCTTCTTCATCTATGATATCTGCATAGTTATCACAATCTTTGAAAAGAACTGTTGAATTATATCCAACAAAAAGTGTGTAGGCTCCAACATTTGTATCAGCACCAAGCATTGATCCATAGATATCTACATTTTCAAATGTGAAAGTCCCATTGTTAGCTATATTATAAGATAGTGCTTTTAGTCCTGTCGGATAATACTTCAGATTTTTAAAGGATCCAATTCCAAGAGATGAGAAGAGACTATACTCTGCATTCTCAAAAAGATTAAGTGGCATCTGACCATCGATTATAATTGAATGGTTATTTCCATCAAGATGGCTCATGAACATATCGCTATAATATGTCTCAGCAGGAATATGGATATCAGAAGTTAGCTTAAAATAAGTTCCATTCGGGAAGTCAAACATCTTTCCAAATTCTTCAAGATTACTAATCTCATACGGAGAAACTTCTGTGCCCATTCCACCACTAACAACTTCATCTGCTTCTGCTTTGGAAACAGTTTCATTACCAATAGTGAAAGATCCTGTAATGGAAGTAGTAATTCCTTCTGTAATAGGACTTACAGATACTTCAGTTCCAGTTCCTGTAGTAGTAACACTTGCAGTTGCACTTGCTATTGTGCCTGTAAGACCACTTGCATTTACTGTAGATGTAGCGTTTCCAGCTTTTACATCTACATTGCTACTCTCTACTTCATAGCCAGATATAGTTGCTGTTGAATCACTCTGTGTTGCATTGAAGTAAAGAACCATTGTTCCATACAGAGTTGCATTACCTGAAACAAAACCTTTAAATGTTATATCAGCTCTGATTCTTATAGCAGTATTAGCAGTTGAAACAGGATCATCTCCAGCTGAGAATGTAGCTATTCTTGTTTGTGTCTGAGGATCATTAACAACGCTGTAATTTACAAATATGCCCTGTTCTTCATGATCAGTAGCTGTCATAGCTTCAATGATTCTGTCCATTGAAAGAGCTTCTGAAACAACCGAAGGTGAAACACTCTGGGAACCAGATGGATCTCCTCCGATTATGATTGGTGGGTATCCACCATATCCATTGTTCTGACATCCTGTGAATGCAATGAGAACAATCAAGAGAATTACAGGGAGAGACTTAAGATAACACCCCCCTAAAGAACGAAAACACGGGATTGTTTTTCTTCTTCATATCGACCTCCACGTCTATGCTCATGATAGCGTCAAACATGGAATATGTGAATTTAAAACATTCCTACTTCCTGCAAAAAATGCAAACACTTCTCAATGACCGCCTTATTCTATACTCATAGTTTTTGATACAGACAAAAGAGTTCTTAGAGTTTTTCTCTTGCAATACAGCAATATTGTCATGGAGGTATCTCAATAGCAATCTTTTTGTGATTTATAGCGGATTGATATCAGTTTGGAAACATAATGCAACAACTCGTTATTATTTGAAGTAATTTCATTGTTATCAAGGAGTTGACAAAACAATGTAAAGTCAGTTAAGTTGCCGTTAAGGAGGCGCATTAATGTCCAGAATCATTATTACAGCATTAATCATCGCATCAGCTTTTTCCCCGCTGATGGCAGAACCGGCAACTGTAGAGAATCCAGAGAAAATCGAAGTCCTCATTCTCCCGAAGTTTGAGAATGGAGAGATGACTGGAGACTTTCCTGGTGAAGCACAGTATTACTATGACGAGTATCTTGCTGGCGGAGAGGAGTATGATATCGTAGGCGGTTTCCCTGGCCACAAGCTCTATGTAAAAGATGGAGTAGCTCTCTATGTTACAGGAATGGGCAAGGTAAACGCTTCAATGAGCGCAACAGCTGTTCTTCTTGATCCTCGTTTTGATTTCTCCGATGCATACATCCTCAGTACAGGCTGCGGTGGTACCTCCACAGGCTATTCAGTCATGGGAGATGTATTTGTGATGTCAGCTTCTATTGATTATGATCTCGGACACCATGCAGATCCAAGAGAAATGACAACAGATTCCGAAACAACATGGTTCCATGATGCTTCTTATGATGATGCCTCCTATAAGCTTCTTAACCAGGACCTTGTAAGTGCTGTCTATGAACTCGTAAAGGATACAGAGATCGAGACAACAGATAAGACAAGGAACTTCATGGCAGCAGCTTTCCCTGGAGAGGATTGGGCAGTAAGAGATCCTGAGGTTCTTCTCGGAACAACTGTCACTGGTGATAACTACTGGAAAGGCAACTACGACGAAGCTAATGCAAGACTTATGACAGAGACATATGGTGCACCAGATCCATACGCTATGTCCGAGATGGAAGACAATGCTATTGCTGTAGCTCTCGACAGACTTGGAATGCTTGATCGCTACATCATCATAAGAGATTCTGTGAACATGGATGTATTCATGAATGGCGCTAACCCTGAGTACCTCTGGGCTGGTATCGAGGATTCACTTGCTTCTGAAGACAGTGTTGAAGCTGCAGATATCTTCGCGACAGCTATGGAGAACAACTTCAAGGTCGGAAGAATCGTAGTAGATGCGATTCTTGACGGAACCCTCTGATAGAATTCACTAGCGCATTGCGGCTCCTTAATCGGGAGCCGTTTTTCTTCTCTTTATACTGACTCATTTTCCTCTTTTTCATATAATGCCTGGTATGAGAAAGACTAAGATTATCTGTACACTAGGACCAAGCGTTGACAGCGAAGCAATGATCCAGGCTCTCATCGAGAATGGAATGGATGCTGCCAGACTTAACTTTTCACACGGCTCTCATGAAGAACATAAAAAAAGAATTGAAAGGATAAGGAAAGTTGCTCATAAGATGGGCACTAACATACCTCTTATTCTCGATACAAAAGGACCTGAGATCAGGACAAGAGAATTCAAGAACGGAGCTGTAGTTCTCAAGGAAGGAACTGAGTTCACACTCTCTGCAGATAAGAACAGGGAGGGAGATGAAACAGGAGTATCAATAACCTATCCCTATCTTGCTGAAGATGTAGAGGTTGGAACTTCCATACTTATTGATGATGGACTCTGCTCCCTTACTGTCACAGCTATCAATGGACCTGATGTAGTCTGCAGGGTAAACAATACATCACGCATATCCAATCATAAATCAATCAACATCCCTGGCGTGGATATCGACCAGCCATTCATTTCAGAATCTGATAGAGCTGATCTTCTTTTCGGTATCGAGATGGATGTTGATTACGTCTCCGCTTCATTTGTAAGAACAGCAGATGATGTCAGGAAAATGAGAAAGCTCCTCAATGTAAATGGAGGAGAGAAGATAAAGATCATCGCCAAGATTGAATGCAGAAGCGGTATAGACAATCTTGATGAAATCATAAGCGTGGCAGATGGTATCATGGTAGCCCGTGGAGATATGGGAGTTGAGATTCCGTTCAAGGAGCTTCCTGTAATTCAGAAGATGATGATCAGCAAATGCGCCAAGGCTGGAAAGATTGTTGTAACAGCTACACAGATGCTTGAATCGATGACAGAGCATTCAAGACCAACAAGAGCAGAAGTTTCCGATGTAGCAAACGCTATTTTCGATGGAACAACATGTACAATGCTCAGTGGAGAAACAGCAGCGGGAAAGTATCCTATCGAAGCTGTGAAGACAATGGCAGAAATTGCTGAATACACTGAGAATACTATCGACTATCGTGGTCGCTATTTTGAGAATCAGGCTGAGAATGCTTCCCTCGATATTCCAGGAACAATCTCCAGTGCTGCTGTAGAGGCTTCATTCTCACTCTCTGCAAAAGCTATCATCTGTATGACAGCAACAGGTAGAACAGGATGGCTTACCTCTTCATTCCGCCCGGAGTGTCCGATAATCGTATGTGTAACAGACGAGAAAGCTGCAAGACAGCTCAGGCTTGCATATGGTGTTACTCCCCTCCTCGCCCCATTCACTGATGATGTAGTGAAGATGAGAGACCAGTCCATTGAGCTTGCTCTCAAATCTGGAGGAGTCAAGAAGAATGACCTTGCTGTTATCATATCAGGGTCCATTCCTGGTTTCAGATATGCAGACTCGATGCAGATTTCGAGGATTTAAAGACACATTCTGCATGGAATATGCCCTTTCTGACACAACTCGGAAAGGGTATTCTTTTTACAGGAGCAATAAGAATGAAGGTTTTTGATACCCCTACTTTCCCAGAAAACGGAATCATCTATGAAGGTGATTACTACCTCGACATACCCTATCACCTCTATATCGGAGAGGAAGAGATACCAGAAGGACCACGCTTTGATGTAAGGGATTACGGCGCTGTAACAGAAGCAGGAGTGCTATCAACAGAAGCAATCCAGAAAGCACTTGATGAGGCGGCTCTTAAGAATGGTGTTGTTATAGTATCAGGAGGAGCTTACACAACAGGAACGCTCTCGATACATTCAAATACCACTCTCTTCATCGAATCTGGCTCATCTATAAATGCTTCCAAGAATCTCTCGGCATTCTCAGATGCTTTCATCAAGGCTGTAGATGCTGAAAATGTTACAATCTGCGGAGGCGGAAGGATAAATGCGAATGGAGAGTATTTCGTCTACCTTCCACATGAAAGACCTCTTACAACTCCTCTTGGATACACAAAGCTTCCACCTGTCCTCACGGATCCAATGGGCTCCCCTTCAGATACTTCAAGGTTCAAGTACAGGGAGAGAATCAGGTATGCAGAAGATAAATGGAAAGAAGGAAAGGAGAATATACAGCGCCCGATGTATACACTCTGGATCCGAGGCTCAAGGAATGTTGATATCCATAACATAATCATCCGTGATTCCCTGGACTGGAGCCTCTCCATCGATATGTCAGAGAATGTGACTGTAGAGAATTTCGTCATTGATAATAACAGACATGTTGCTAACACAGATGGCATCGACATAATGTCATCAAAGCATGTTAGCGTTAAACATGTTTTCATCAGTACAGCAGATGATGGGCTTTGTGTAAAAGCTCCGATGGTTCAGGGCCATGACAGCATCAACGTGGAGAACTCCCAGATGCCGATGGGACCTGCAGAGGATATAGAAATCGAAGATGCTACTGTTATTTCAGTAATGAATGCATTCAAGATTGGTACAGAGACCTATTTCGATATAAAGAATGTCAGATGCCGCAACTGTACATTCATGCTTCCTGATATCTTCCCAGGCGGAGTTTCTGGAATTTCAATCGAATCTGCAGATGGTTCTAATATCTCCGATGTTAAGCTTGAGAACATAAAGATGAAGAATATAGCGGTACCTGTCTTCATATCGCTCTGCAGAAGGAATAAATTTGGATATCTCTCCGCAGAAGATGAGAAAAAGAAAGCAAAAGGTGGTTCCGTAAGCAATATAACTATAGAGAATGTTCAGGCTGAAGGAATGGAATCAAGCTGTATCATCACAGGCTTCAAGGATGAAGAAGGATATACAGGACGCGTTAAAGACATAACGATAAAGAACCTCAACGCTATCTATCTTGATAACGAAGAAAGGCTGGAGATACTTCCTCAGATTAGGGAGAATGTAAAGGATTACCCTGAATCCAACGCTCTTGGGGATATGCCATCCTATGGTTTCTATATCAGGCACACAGATAATATCAAACTAGAAAACGTATCTGTGACACCTAGAAGCATGAACACAAGAGAAATGATAGTAACAGATGATGTAAATAACCTCTCGATAATCTGAACTATCAAGTCATGAGCGGAGCGCAAATGCTCCGCTTTTACTTTCAGATAATATGAATTATACATAAGAGCGTACATTATGTTGTATATATAGGAGGTTATAGCTATGCTGAAACAACCCACCAAATACAATAAACCTATAAATGTCAGTACTGAAGATGAAAATGCAATAGCCATCAGCAAAGATGATTATAATAGCCATGCTGAGACAATCCGCCTCTCCTCAAACCCAGAACAAAGAGCAAAAATCATTGAAGGTTTGAATACATCACTTTGGGAATGCCTATCTGAAAATGATGTGGATTGGTAGTGTACAGAATTGTTTGTACGAATAAGCCTCTTTTATATACCAACGTTAAAAAACGCTAATCTGAACTATCCAATCATAAGCGGAGCGAAAATACTCCGCTTTTTACCTATCGGGAATATTGTTGTTATTATTCCCGCTCGGTAACAATAATTACTTTTCTATTGATTATTCCCTATCGGTAAAATATAGTTGATTCATGGAAACAACAAGAATCCTCTCTGCGAAGGATATCGGTAAGATAATAAGAGAAAAAAGAAAGGAACTTGGCTATACCCAAGCAGAATTTGCGAAAGCTGTCGGAACCGGAATCAGATTCATCTCCGATCTTGAGAATGGAAAGCCGACAGTGCAATTCGACAAGACTCTTTATGTACTAAGCATGACTGCGGTTAATCTCTACGCAAAGGAAAGATGATGGCCCCTCTTAACATATACTGGAATGGAAAACATTGCGGGAAGCTTGAAACAACACCAAACAAAGGTATCATCTTTACTTATGATTCAACATGGAAGAAACCCCTATCGATAAGCCTTCCTATAAGAAGCTCAGCTTTCTCAGAAGCAGAATGTCTGCCTTTTTTCAGCGGACTTCTCCCAGATGGACAGATCCGAATACAGATTGCAGATGCAAAGCATATCTCATACATGAGTGTTTTCAAGCTCTTGCAGAACTACGGAGGAGAGATAGCTGGTGCAATCTCTCTCTGTGAAGAAGATTTCAAATATGATGATAACTACTCTTACAAAGAGATTTCAGAAGCGGAAATCGCTACTCTCATAAGAAACAGCGCTACAACCCCTATAATACTTCAGGATAAAGCAAGGCTATCATTAGCTGGAGCCCAGCAGAAGCTTCCGCTTTATTATGAAGAGGGAAAATGGGAACTTCCCTTGGGAAATGCCCCATCATCTGTCATAGTGAAACCTTCTGGAAAGTATACTGCAAATGAATATCTTTCCACGAAACTTGCAGAGAAATGCGAGCTTAAAGTACCTGAGATGCAGCTTTCAAGTTTTGAAGATCAACCAGTTCTTATCATCAAGCGTTATGACAGGCTTTCAGAGAATGGAAAACTTATCCGTATTCATCAGGAAGATTTCTGCCAATCCCTTGGAATAATGCCAGAAAACAAATATGAGGAGGAAGGAGGCCCAGGATTCGCAAGCTGCTCCACTCTGATAGCAAATAATTCATCCAGTCCTATAATAGACACGGAAGCATTCTTGGAGATGGGAATTTTCAATTTTCTCATCGGAAACTGCGATGCGCATGGTAAGAATTTTTCATTTCTGATGTATGAAGATGGAAAAATAAGACTTGCTCCTTTCTACGACATAACCGCTACTGCTATCTATCCAGAACTTAGCAGGAATACTGCTATGAAATACGGAAATGAGAAGAGACTCGATAGAATCACTTATCAGGATCTTCTGAAACTCGAAAAAAGAAGCAATATGAAAGAAGTCATCGAGCATGTAGTTGATTTATTACCAAAAGCTTTGTATGAACTTCAGAGCGATGCAGAAGAACACAATATATCAGATGTTCTTCAATCAATCGAAAAAGGAATACATGAAAGGAGGAATCGCCTCATACAGAGCGCATGAGGCGATAGATCTAGGCTCAGTCTAGATATTGTGTTTTGTCGTTGCCAGCTATGAATTTTACCTTCTGTGTCCCATCAACATTCAGTTCAAGGTTCTTTTCAGAGAAGTCAACATTAAGCTTCTTCATTCTGTCCATGAACGACTCAAAGCTTTCCTCACTCTTCTTACCAGCTCTTACATAGTAAGCGGAAGCTCTGGAATAGAGACGCAGTTCTGATGTTGCCATCATATCACTATAAGGAACAAGCTTTCCGCTTACCCATATAGCAAGGTAGCCTTCTCCTGCAGAGAGGAATATCCAATTACCAGAGAAAATCACAGATGAGAATCTATGCTGTGGAAGATAGAGATGAGTGAAAGATATCGGATGATTCTCAGGAATGGAATAGATTACGGAAATTTCACCCTGCCCTGTTTTTATCGCGGGCATGATACCGTTTCCATTCCAGTATCCAGGTCTCAGCTCTGCTTCTTCCGATGTTGTTCCAGGATGGTTTGCAAAGACAACAGCTTCTGCTGATAAAGCAGCTGACCACATATGCTGCTGATACCCATATACCCCAGGCTGGAAGCAGGATGTACCATGAAAACATTCATTGAGAGATTTCACAAAAAGATTATTCTCAGCATCAACATTCTCATCATTGAAGTTATTCCTCCAGCGGACAAAGCCTTCATCCTCTCTTGGAGACTCCACAGCAGTAAGAATGTAGCTTTCATTCTTCTCAACAGATACCAGAGCATTACCAGTTGAATACTTCGTAGAGATATTCTCTTCCATGAGCTTCTTAAGCCCCTCTGGGAATGTGTAAGAGCTGGAAGCAAAGAATGACAGCCATCCCTCTCCATATGCATGTGGAGCTGTCTCATCAATTGCATTGATCCATGCAGCAACACATTCGTTATATGGATGGATAACTCCTCTGTAAACCCTACCCATTGGAGCTATTACAGCTCCCTTGAAGGTACTGATAGAAAGCATCTCGAGAATCCTATCGACAGCTTTCCTGGCTTTTTCTGAAATCTCAGGCTTCGTATAGTCTATGACATTCAGAAGAGCTGCAAGCGTTACAGACATGTAAGTAGAACTCAGGAACTCTTCATAGCCATGGGAGAGAACATCATCAAGCCATTCATCGACCCTTCTCTCACCATATTCATGAAGCTCCTTTCCTGTCATTCCAGTTCTTGGGAAAAGCTCATCTGGATACATAAGTCCTGCATCACAGGCAGAGAACCAGAACATCAGAGAGTGGTTCTCAGACCAGAAGCACATTCCATCCGCACCCTTCATCGTCATCCAATAGCGGTAATTAAGAATTGCATTCTTCGCTTCTGCCTTCAGATCCTCTGGAAGTCCATATTCATGAATATATCTGAGAAGACCGCACATGAGAAAATCTGAGCAATCAAAACGCTTGTTTATAAGGGAAAGATCATTGAGAATAAGTTCCTTCTCATTTCCCTTCTCAATGCCTAGATACTTCCTTGCAAGCAGCGTGAAAACAGCAAATCCATGCTCGCCTCTATCGAGGAGCTCTGTATCCGCTATCTCCTTCATGATATCTGCAAAGTGCTCTTTCCAGGTGTCACGGCTAGGAAGAAAATGAGGGGTAATCCTTCTTTCAAACTCAAAGCGACGAGTCATTCCGCCAGGAAGGATAAGGGAGCAATGCTCTATGCCTTCTGGGATGGTTACATCACTCTTTCCGGAAACATCAACACGCTTTCTCAGAACTTCAAGCTTGGTGAAATCAATGGTTTCAGGTGAGTATGAGAGAATCGTTCCTTTTGGAGCTGCTGAAGGGAAAACAAGCGTACCATCCCCTATCTCCACGCCATCGAGGAACTCTGAATATTCGCTATATTCAGCTTCCCTAGCTTCATCTGGAATGGTTGTAGTTATGTGCTCTGTTCCTCTAAGAATCTGGAAAGCAAGCATATTCCTCGTGTCTCTTACTCCGAGGTTATCAGAGAGGAAGACAATATCATTACGGCCTTCTTTGAGATGGATATGGAACTTCTTGCTCTCAATGGGTTTATAGACAGGATGCTCTGTTTCAGCAGCAAGGGAGCCATTTACATAAACTCCTGTAGCCATATAAGTCCATAGCACAGCTTCCGTGTCCATTTCCCTATCAGATACAAGCGTTGTAGCTGCAATCATCCTTATCCTATTCAGCGTTGAATAGAATGAAGATCTGTCAACAAAGATGTTTCCGTGGGAATAGTAAGGACTGAGCTCGGAGTAATCAATATTTCCTAGTTCTGGACTTTTCTTTTCAGAAACATTCTTTCTAAGCCTTGCTTCAAGCTTTAATTGATTTCTGTCTGAAAGAGGAGAATCATAATCTTCCTCTGTGATTGCGGATAGATAGCTAAGAACGAAACCATCATGATTCAGAGAGCGCATATAACCTCAAAATATATGGGGGCCGAAGCCCCCTTGTTTAAACGAATCCTCTTCTCAGCCCTTAACAGCACCAGCTGTAGAACCACTCATAAAGTTCTTATTGAAGATGATATAGATAATCAGCATAGGAACAACAGCAATAGAAGCACCAGCGAACATAACGTTCCATGCTGCAGCTCCACCACCTGTTGCCTTAAGCATATTAACACCTACTGTGAGAGGTCTGAGGTTGTCTCTTGCCATTGTGAAAACAAGAGGCATGATGTACTCGTTCCATCCCTGACGGAATGAAAGAAGCGCGATAGTTCCCATAACAGGCTTCAGCACAGGAAGGATAATCCTGATGAATGTCTGGAAGAAAGTACATCCATCGATCTTAGCAGCCTCATCAAGCTCTCTTGGAACAGAATCAACAAATCCTCTCGAAAGGAAGATATATGTTGCCTGACCAGTTCCTACAGAAATGAGGATGATAGGAAGAAGGCTCTCATTCAGGTGAAGTACTGTGGCAAGCTCATAAAGCGGTCTGATTGAAACAGAACCAACATTGATGAACATGAAAGCTACGAAGACACCATAAATAAGATTCTTTCCAGGGAAGTGGCTACGTGAGAATACATATCCAGCCATCGTGGAGATGAAGAGCGAGATAAGCATAACACCCACAGAGATAATGACACTGTTCCATGTATAAGTAGCGAACTTAGCACCAGTCCAAGCCTGCACATAGTTCTCGAAATGCCACTCGGTCGGGAAGATATTAGATCCACCAACAAGAAGCTCAACATTGCTCTTGAATGAACCAAGGACGATGTAAACAACCGGGAAGATCGTAAAAATAGCAAGGATAAGCATCAAGACCCAGATTACAGCCATGACCGCTTTCTGCTTTCCTGACATTACAGCTCTAGATTTTTCCATAACTTCCTCCCCTTACATTACATCGTCAAGCTTTCGTGCAATGCGCTGGTAAGCGATTGTGACGATACCGACAATAATAGCTGCGACAACGGAGAGAAGCGCACCGTAACCAATCTGAGGCTGTGTCATGTTTGTCAAACCAGAACCGAAGATCATGTTGTAGATGTAGAGGAACATGACCATTGACCTATTTCCTGGGCCACCCTGTGTAAGAACCATGATAGCTTCATAATCCTTGAAAGCACCTGTAATAGCGAGCATGAGAACAACTTTCAGGATCGGGCTGAGCATAGGAAGTGTTATCTTGAAGAATGTCTGAATACCATTAGCGCCATCAATTTTCGCAGCCTCATAGACATCCTCTGAAATAACATTCATTCCTGTAATGAAGTAGAGCATGTAGTTACCGAAACCACCCCATACTGCAAGAACAGTAACTGCGCTCATTACGTAATCTGGGCTAGTAAGCCATTGTATAGGGGCATCCAGTCCCATCGCCATAAGGATTCCATTTAGAATTCCATTCTGCGTTGCGAAAATGAATGTGAAGATCATACCAGAGATAGAGGAACTTATAACTGTCGGCATGAAGTAAACAGCACGGAAAACAGAAGTTCCCTTTATCTTCTGATTCAGAAGAACTGCACAGATAAGTGCGAGTGGAATTATAAATACAAGCTTATAAAGCGCATATTCGAATGTGTGACCAACGCTCGACCAGAATGTGGTATCTGCAATCATTCTGGTGAAGTTCCTTGTGCCTGTGAATGTGGCGCTGAAGCCATTGTAATCATAGCAGACATAACGGAACATCCATATAAATGGGTATATTGAACAGATCAGCAGAAGAAAGACAACTGGGGAAAGCATCAGGATAGCTGCAATTCTTTCCTTCTTATCTTCCTTCTTGATAATCTTTGTAGTTTTGCTTGGCATCCGTCCTCCTTTGAATCGAAAGAGGGGGAGCATGAAGCTCCCCTTCATGTATTAGATCAGATACTACTCTGTAAGGTACTCTGGAGTTCCCTGGTTAGGTGCAAGTGGGTTGTAATCCTTGATTACAAGTCTTGTAGTAGATCCAGAAGCAACATCTGCATCCAGAGCCTCATTGTAGCGGGTGTTGAGATCTGCGATAGCTGCATCGATATCAACATAACCCATTACAGCATTCCAGAATACTGTGCGGTAATCATCGCCAGAGAGGTTGATTGCTGGAGGTGCTGGATATACTGTCTCATATGGTTTGAGAGCGAAGTCAGCAAGACGACCTGTCTTGGAAGCATCGATTACAGAAGCCATATAATCTGTTGATGGGAGGCAGTATCCTGCTTCGAGGTATCCCTTGAGGAAGTCTTCAGACTGGAAGAACTCGATTACCTTCCATGCCTCTTCAGGGTGCTCTGTTGAGGAGATGATTCCCCATCCCTTTGAAGGAGTTGTCTGGAGTGCACCAGTTACCTCACCTGTAAGGGTTGGAACCTCTGCAACGCCCCACTCGAATCCCTGAACAGGAATCTGCTCTGTGAATACAGCAACTTCCTGTGAAGCATTTGACCAGAGAGCGAACATTCCAACGGAGAAGAGAGCACGCATGTTATCTACACCCTGCTGATCAGGATATGCGATATTCTCTGTGAAGAATCTTCTTCCGAGCTCAAGAATTGGCTTGTAACCAGAAAAATCGAAGCGGCCATTTACATAGTCATAGTAGTAGATACCAGACATCTGTGCTGACATCTCGAGAAGTCTCTCGAATGGAGAAGAGCTTGTGAAGCCGATTCCGTAGAACTTGCTCTTTCCCTGCTCTGTGATGTCCTTAGCCATGTCGATATACTCGCTGAGAGTCTTAGGAATCTCTGTGTATCCACACTGCTCAAGGAGGTCCTTGTTATAGATAACACGAACACCAGATCTCATTCCTGTAGGAATCCAGTAGATATTGCCGTTCTTAGCGTTTGTTCCCTCATAAATCTGGTTATATGGATCATTGACCTTCTGATACTCAGGGGAATCAGCAATGAAATCATTAAGAGGCATTGCGATACCTGTATCAGCAATCATGTTGATAGGAATAGCGTTGATACCAGCTACATCTGGAGCTGTTCCGCCGCTGAATGCCATCTGAAGCATGTTGCGGAAGTTATCAGAGATGATAGTAAGGTTAATCTGGATGTTATCAGTATTTGTCTGGTTATACTCAGCAACCTTAGCTTCGACATATTCCATGTCATGTCTGTCTTCAGACCAGACCTCTATAACAATCTTTCCATCAGCGGAATCTGACTCACCAGAACCGCCTGCGATTACTGGAACAATGAAAAGTGACAGGATAATACCTGCAAGGAGAAGCACTTTAGCTTTTCTCATATTTCCTCCTTATTTTATTCAAACAACTCAATATTAAGGGCAGATTAACGATCCCTAAAGGACATTTTCCAATTTCTTTAGGACACTTTCTGCAGAAAATACAACGTGCAAGTACCAAAACGTATCTTATATGCAGTATAATCGAGACATGAGCGACAGGTATCTTACAGCAATACTTGCAGACGACGAGCCCGCTATCACGGAAGGTCTATCATCCCTCAGCGTCTGGGATGAACTTGGAATTAACGTGATAGCCACGGCCAGAACTGGACAGGAAGCAATGGATAAGATTCTCACGCTCAAGCCGGATTTTGCTGTAATGGATATCATGATGCCGGGTCTCACGGGACTGGAGGTTCTGGAAAAGCTGGAAGAAGCCGCATCTGAAACTGATATAATAATCCTCAGCGGTTATGGGAACTTCGATTACGCACGAAAAGCCATGCGTTTCCAGGCAAAAGCATACCTTTTAAAACCTGTCGATTCAGAAGAACTGAAGGGAGCGCTCCTTTCCTTGATGAAGAAAAAGAAGAAGGTCACTGACGGCAATGAGATAAAACTGAGCAGGACGACACTCAATGATCTTGCAGATGGGAAGCTTCTTGATACACTAGCCTCCTCCATGCTGACAATGGGGAAAGACGGCCTTCCAGACAGGCCATGCTTTGCTATCATCTTCGCCTTTCCTTCGCAGATAAAGGAAGGAGCTATCAGGATAATAGAAGAAGCTACAGAAGGCATTAAGCGCATAGTATGGACCAAAGACCAGAAGACAATAAGAGCCATCTTCAGCATCTCAGAGAAAATGCCATTTGAAATTGCTGAAAGCTGTCTGAAAGCATTGGAGGAGAAAGGCTTATCATTGCCGAGGATTGCAATCGGGAACACAGTAGCAAAACCCAATATGATCGCATCTTCATTCAGCAGGGCTTCCGTTGCCCTCACCTACCAGCTCTATGATGAGAACTCAAGGATCTTCACATCGGATATGATCACCCCTGAAGCTCCGGGGTACAAACCGGAGGACAGGGATGTGGAGCCACTTGCGGAGCTTATAATCACAGATGATGAAGACGGAATAAGGAAATTCTGCGAGGATTTCATCAAACGCCTTATAGGAAAGACCCTTCCTCCTCCGAACTATGTCTACAGCATCACATACTGGCTTGTACGGGAAATCGGAAAACGCCTTGATAAGCTCATAGCTGGAGCCTCTCTCATTCCTGAAGCCCCTGATATCACGAAATACAAGACAATACCTATGATAGAGGAAGGAATATCCTCTCTCTTCATATCAATCTCAAGATACATAGCCGCAGTTTATGGAGAGAAGGAAGCCAAGAAGAAGCTTGATGCGACCGAAGAGGACGATGAGATTATAAGGAAGATGAGTGAATATATAGACAATCACTCAGAAGAGCAGATAAGGCTTGAGGATATTGCCGATCTTGTCAATCTCAGTCCATCCTATGCAGCTATCTATTTCAGGAAGAAGACCGGAATCACAGTCAGGGATTACATCCTGAAAAGCAAGATGGAAGATGCGAGGAAGAAGCTGTTAGAGAAAGATGCCTCAGTTACTGATATAGCATATATCCTTGGCTATCATGACTACAGATCATTCTCCAGAGCTTTCAAGAACATAACAGGTATGACTCCGTCAGAATTCCAGGAAGAACATAGCAGATGAAGCCATTCAGGGACCAGCCGATAATAACAAAGACAAGGCTAATGACAGCGGTTATTATAGTTGCATTCATTCTCGCTCTTGCAATCTCTTTCGGAACATACTGGCTTCTAGGATCAAGAAGGTCGCTTGAAGAACAGACTGAAAGGAATACAATTCAGTCAGCTTCCTCCATCGATTCGGATATTGAGCTGATTACAACAAACTTTGTCTCGATATTCGGAACTGACGATTTTGCTCTGGAGCTTACAGATATCCTGAGCGAAAACTCAGATATAACAAGAAACAGGGTAATACTGCAGAACGAGATAATGAGGCTTGCATCATCCTCCCCAATGATAAATACCGCACTTGTGCTAGATGTCGGAAAAGGAGAAGTCTATACCCTCTTCCAGGATTCGATAATCCAATCAAGATCGAGAGTAATCTGGGATTCTGAAATCAACAATCTGAAAGGACTTTCAATACTGCCACCCCGCCCGAGCCCGATAAGAGGCCAGGATGAGATTGTTCCGATGGTCTTTCCTATCAGATTCAATTATGGAGGAGCTGTAATAACAGACAGCAATCCTGATCTTATAGTGATAGCGCTTCTATCTGAGGAGAGGATCAGAGGACTGCTTCCTGCTGACAGCATTCTCAAAAACAGCAATGGAGATACGATTTCGGGATGGACTGCTCTTCCCGAGAGAAAAGATGCAGGAGATGGTCGCCATACAGAGAAAGGTATCTTCAGTTATTCATACACCCTGCCCTTTTCCGGGCTGAAGCTTATTTCATATGTCAGCCTCCGATCAGTGCTCTTAGATATCCTAGGAACAGCTACAATCTCAATCCTTGCAGCAATAGCCGCCCTTCTGATTCTTGTCGCTATCTATTCAGTAATGCTCAGACGATATGTAACTCAGCCAATAGGGAAACTGAAAGTAGCAGTCAGAGAGATAGAAAAAGGAAACTACTCTGCCAAAGCTGATTTCCAAGGCTACGATGAGCTTGGAGAGCTAAGGGATGCCATAAGCAGGATGGGAATAACAATAGAAAAGCAGATTGAAGCGATAAAAGAAGAAAAGGATAAGCAGACAAAGACTGAGATGAGGCTTCTGACAGAGCAGCTTACACCTCACTTTCTGTATAATACCCTTGAATGCATACAGCAGGAGATCCAGACAGGGAATAACAAGGCATCTTCCGAGATGACAAGGGCATTGTCGATGTATCTAAGGACAGTACTCTCATATGGCAGCGAGACTATATCAATAAAGAATGAGATACAGCATGAAATGTCATATATAAGGATAATGAACGGAAGATTCAGGAAGGATATCGCGTATCATTATGCAGTAGCACCGGAAATACAGAATGAAGTGCTTCTCAAGATGGTGTTGCAACCTTTCATAGAGAATTCCATAAAGCATGGATTCGGTATCGGGGATGAAAGCATATGGGTCCAGCAACCTGAGATTTCAGTGAAATTCATGGTTATTGATGAGCGGCTCAGGATTGAAATTTCAGATAACGGAAAAGGCTTTGATGAGGGAGAATTCCTCTCGATAATGCATGGCGAAGGAAGCGAAGGCCATATAGGGATAAGGAATACATACCTCCGCCTGCTAAAGTTCTATGGGGAGGAGAATGTAGCTGTCGCTGTCTCCTCCATCCCCTATTACCTCTCAACAATAACCATCGAGGTGCCTGTCATCTGAAAGAGAAAACGATATTCCAATCTATATACTTCTCATTCAGCTGGTACTTAGCCATCAGCTCAGGTCCGCAGGAACCAGAACCAACACCGCTCTGCTTATAATCAAGATGCACTTCGAGAGCTCCGGACTGCTTCAGCTCATAATTATGTTTTGCCCTGTCCAGCTCCTTTGCACTGTAATACGAAGCATTGAACGAGAAAGGCTTTTCAGAATGAGCAAGAAGAGGACCGACAGCAAGCTCTGTCACACCGCAGTGGCTTCCATTCTCCTGAGGCACGATATAATCCTCATGCATCTCACTTACCCTGCATTCGAAATGATCGATACGTGATGAGCGATGTTTATCAAGATAGCTCTCATGCGGTCCAAAGCCATAGTAAGAACAGCTATCTGAACCTGAAGTGATGAAGTGGAAAAGAGCTCCGAATCTCGGGAAGAACGGGAATGACATATCGCGTACAGCTGAGAGTACTAACTGAACCTCTCCATTCCCATTAATACGCATCTCTACGCTGCCTTTCATGAATGGCTGAAGGGAGACAGATGCAAGATGGAAGTCAAAAGAAGCCACAGCAAGAGAGCCATCGCAGCTCAACTCAGCTGTCACAGCCCTTGATAGCGCCCTATCAAAATTAGCTTCTCTCCACTTAGGTGCAAGCTTTCTGTCATTATCAGTAGGAGCACGCCAGAGTGTCCATTCCATAGGAGATGAAAGTCTTTCTTCTCCATCTATAGAGACGGAATCAAATACAGCCCTTCTCCTGTCGATTCTGTACTCAAAGCCCTTGCCAGATATAATGAAGTGCTTTTCAGTTTCCTTTATGCTCACGCTACCAGCATTACCGAATTCACTTCTGCATTCCCCATCCTTTAGCTTCAGCTGATCGAAACCAAGTATGACAGAGGAAGCTACAAGAGGCTCATCAGACACATACCTATAGTAGATATTGATGTATGCATCGCCATTTCCAAGCTGTGGAAGCTGTATCTCGTGGATTTCCTCTTTTTCAGGCTCCGCAGAGAATTTAAGCTTACCTTCCATAAGAGTTTTTCCATGTTCTTTTATCTCATAACTACCTTCAATAGCTGTTAAAGCACGGAATGAAAGATGGTTATGGAAGGATACAACAGCTTTTCCATCCACAATCTTAAGAAGCTTAGCTCTTACCGGACGGAGAACATTTCCATACTCAATGAGGCCTGTATGAGGTCTTCTATCTGGATAGACCAATCCATCAAGGCAGAAGCTTCCGAAATTCGGATACTCGCCAGCGTCCCCTCCATAATGATAGATAGGCCCATGAACAGGATCCTCTCCTTCGTAAGTTGCATGATCACACCACTCCCATGCACAGCCTCCCATAATCTCAGGATGCTTTCTTATAACCTCGATATAATCTTCCGAATCCCCTGGTCCATTACCCATAGAATGGATGAACTCGCAGAGGAAAGCTGGTTTTCTATGCCTTGCATCAGGGAAGTAGTTATCCATGAATGTGACATCGTTATACATGAAGCTATCAACATCGAGGAATCTATCATCGCCTTCAACACCTCTGAGGACAGAGTGGTTATAACCTTCATAATGCACAAGACGTGTGTTATCTCTATTCTTTACCCACTCCGCTGTCTTCACGAAGTTGATACCATAGCCGGATTCGTTTCCAAGAGACCACATGAAGATACAAGCTTCATTCTTCAGCACCTCCACATTTCTCTCATTCCTGTCGAGAATCATATCGAAGAACGCTGGATCGCGTGCGATGGTATCGAAATTCCACTGATGGGAACCTCCCATAAGATGAGATACACCATGGCACTCCACATCAGCTTCAGCTACGACATAGAAGCCATATTCAGAACACATCTCATAGAACCATGGATAATCTGGATAATGGCTTGTCCTTATGGTGTTGAAATTGTAAGCCTTCATCATCCTCAGATCTTCAAGGGCATCTTCCTTTGTTACGACTGCCCCAGTCTTTGGATTGCTCTCATGACGGTTAGCTCCAAGGAATTTGACAGTTTTTCCATTGAAAAGCACAACCCCGTTCTCAATCCATACAGAGCGGCAACCTACCTTCTGCACGATAGTCTCGTCAGATGATGAGATTCTCAAAGTGTAAAGATAAGGATCTTCAGCGCTCCAGAGATGGGGATTTTCAATTCTGAAAGAGAATGAAGAATCCACAGTTTCATTGCAAAGGAGATTGCCATCCGCATCTGAAAGCTCTACTGTGATAGATGGCTTTCCGACAACAGAATCGATGGAAAGATTGACCTGTCCTGCCATGTCCGCGGTAACAGTATAATCAACGATATGCTCTTCTGGTCTATCAAGAAAATGAACATCTCTGAATATACCTGACCATCTGAATTTATCCTGATCTTCAAGATATGAGCCATCGGAATACTTCAAAACAAGGACAGAAAGCCTGTTCTCTCCATTCTGAAGCTTGTCAGTCACATCGAACTCACTAGGACTGTGAGGAACCTCGCTGTATCCAACAAAGCTTCCATTGAGATAGACATAATAAGCTGAATCTACACCTTCAAAGTAGAGATAATATCGTCTGCCCTCTTTCTTTTCCTTTGTGAAATCCTTGATGTATGCACCTGTAGGGTTATCAACAGGGGTGTAAGGTGGATCATACGGCATTGGATAATCCACATTCGTGTACATCTTCCTTACATAACCAAGTGTCTCCAGAGTGGATGGGACTGGAATCTGATCAAACTGGGTTTTATCGAAATCCGGGGAGATAAAGGAATCTTCAGCATCTTCGGGGGATGGATAAACATGGACGAACCAATCTTCTCCAGAGAGCAAGAGAGATGTCGCTTTCCCATTTCTATCAAGAGGCATGTAATATGCCCTCGTTTTTTCAGTGCCTACATGCTGCACAGAAAGATCTTCATAATATTTATCGAGCTTCATACGCGCATGATAAGAAATCTTATTAGAGCTTGCAATCA
>CASDRY010000060.1 GCA_949283235.1 uncultured Spirochaetales bacterium
CCGTCCACCGCATATCATCCTTGAGAAGAATGCCAAAGCGTATTACTGCGAATCATGCAACAGAGTCTTTGCAATCTACGATGCGAAGTGATTATGCCGCCTTCATCCTGCAGGACAAGCCTGGCAGGTTTTCTGGCGGCATATCTTATAAAATCCGGAATGGGCAGGATGTCAGGCTGTTAATCAAAAAACTGGCGGAAAGTGTAAAAGATGAACTTTCCGCAACCAGGCTTGCAGGCCTTGTGACTGCAACAGGGTGCAAGACAAATGCAGATTCTGTGCTTGGGTATCTTAGAAATATTCAGGATGCGTATCTATGTTTCCCTATAGCAAATCATTATGCTGCTTTTGCGGAAAGGGAAGGTATTCAGAAACGCTATTTTTCAGATAATGGGCTATTATCACTTTTCCTTATCGATAAGAATCCTCTCTTGTTGGGAAATCTTGTTGCTATCATGCTTGTGAATCGGTATGGCCTTGATAATGTTCATTACATCAAAAGTTCTCGTACTGGCCTTGATCTTGATTTCTTCATTCCCTCAACTGGTGCGATTTATCAAGTAACTTGGACTTTGGACATTTCTTCCAGATCGCGTGAGATAGCAGGACTGGTTAAAGCACACAGACTTATCTCTGTGGCTTCGCGATTTGTCATTCTTTCATATGAAGAAGAGAATTGCATCCAAGCTGATGGTTTTGAAATTGAAGTCATCCCTGTATGAAAGTGGTTATTGGTTAAAGTCTGAAAATATCTGAATGGGTTTCTGTATCAATAAGCGTTAGTGTTAGTATGCCAGCTTCCTCCATGGCCTCAAGCATGCGCTGGTTGCATTGTTAAGAACTAATTGCTTCTGATAATCAAAGGCACTGCCAGCCAAGCATAGACATTGCCCCTTCTAATCATCTCTCAGAGAGCCATTGATTTTCTGAGATAATCCACCTCATTAACCGAAAGTTTTGTATGTTTTGCAACTTCAGATGGTGACATTCCTGAGGCTATGAGACTTTTCGCTACATCCTTTCGACCATCAGCTTCTCCTTCTTTAAGACCCTGTTCAAGTCCTTCACTTCTGCCTTCTTTTCTTCCTTTAAGTTCGCCTTCGGTGAAACTTCTTGCCCTTTCCTGTTCAACTATTTCTTCAAATACTGCACTCATCTCTGCCACTTCTTTTTCTATTCTTTTTTTGTAATAGCTGAGTTTATTATCCTCAATGAAGGGTTGAGGCCATTTTCTTAATATCGGAGATAGGAAGGTTTGTAGCTGCAGCAATATCATCAATAGAGAAGTTTTTCTTGAGCATATTGCTTACAATATTGTTAACGCTTCTAGCTTCTCCTTCTTTTCTACCTTCAAGTTCTCCTTCCTTGAAACTCATTTCTCTTACTTTTTCCATCATTTCATCAAATACTGCACTCATTTCCGCCACTCCTTTTTCTGTTCTTTTGTAATAGGTTACCTTATCTCTCAATTCAGTATAATGCATCTCATCTGGATCCGCACACCTCAGATCATGCATGAGATTCCCAAGAGGCGTTCCTTTCTCTGTAAGATCAGCACTCACATGTATGATATGTGTGCCATCTCCGTATTTCTTACCTGTTCCATTCACATATCTTTCTATCTCATAGATAGCCTGTCCGTCTCCGATAGCATCCTCAGGAGTGATAAAAATGACATAGCTTTCAGGAAGAGCATCATAGCTATCTCCCTTTTTGAGGCTGCTGGTATCCATGGAGGCACTGTAAAAGCGGGCACGCCTGCTGCTTGCTCTTCTTGTGAGCTTCTGTATTTCCAGGTCATAAATAGCTCCCTCTTCATCCACTGCGGCCACATCCAGCTTGACGGAATGCTCTATCAGATTCTGGTACCATTCCTGCGTGCTGGATTTAATCACTGTCAGGTCATCCCTGTTTAGGATGATTCTGAGTATAAGGGAAGTGCATTCATTGTCTCCGCTGAGGCACGCCGTAAAGAAGTTGTCATCCTCCAGCGTCAGATCCTGGAGGAGCTTTCTTGTCTCGTCTGTGGTAATCATGCCGAGCATATTCTCTCCTTTAGGAGCTGTTAGTTACTCCTAAAGGTATATACTCAATAAGTCCCCATTTTTGCCAATTTCCGAATATTGATGATTCTCTGATTGACCTATGATAAGAGGGAGATGTTTGGTCTCCCTCATTGTTCAGGCAAATTTTCTTGCAAGATTTATAAGTATCTCAGTGCACTTATCTAGTGATTCAACTGATACATATTCGTGTCTGCTATGTCCGTTGTACCCTCCAGTGCATAGGTTAGGGCATGGAAGTCCCATGAATGAGAGCCTGCTTCCATCTGTACCGCCTCTTATTGGTTCTATGACAGGCTGGACACCTGCCTCCTTCATCGCATCCGATGCAGCTTCTATAAGCTCTGGATGTTTTGAGACGATCTCTCCCATATTCCTGTACATCTCTTTGATTTCAACTTCTATGGAAGCTTCTCCATACTTGCTCTTTATAAAGGAAGCGGCTCTCTGCATCATGTTCTCCCTTTCCTTGAGCTTTTCAGCATCGTGATCTCTGAGAATGTAGCTTAGTGTTGCTTCCTCAACATTCCCCGTGAACTCTCCCAGATGATAGAATCCCTCTCTTTTCTCTGTGCAGAATGGGATTTCATGCTGTGGAAGAAGCGATGCGTACTCCATTGCGATAAGAATAGCATTCTTCATCTTGTTCTTCGCAGACCCTGGATGAACAGAAACGCCATGTATTTTTACAGTAGCTTCGGATGCATTGAATGTCTCATACTCGAGATTTCCTACAGCTCCTCCATCTACAGTGTATCCGAAAGGTACTGTTATTCTTGACATGTCGATTTTATCAACACCTCGACCGATTTCCTCATCAGGGGTGAATACTATTATGATCTCAGGGTGATGGAGAGACTTATCTGCGATAAGCATTTCAGCCATTGTCATTATTTCAGCAATACCAGCTTTATCATCAGCACCGAGAAGGGTAGTGCCATCTGTGACAATAAGATGCTCCCCGATACTCTCCTTAAGTTCTGGAAAGTCTGATAACCTTGTAACGATACCAAGTTCTTCATTGAGGACTATGTCACCGCCTTCATAGTCAACAATCCTGGCCTTTACATCTTTCCCGGATACCTCAAGAGCTGTATCCATGTGAGCGATAAGAGCAAATCCTTTCTTATCCTCAGAGCCTTCTGATGGGGGAATCTTTCCATAGACATAGCCGTTATCATCAAGGGTTGCTTCTATTCCCATAGCCTTCAGTTCATCCCTGAGATGCTCTGCGAGCTTCAGCTGTTTCTTTGTAGAAGGGAATGTCTCTGAATCAGAGTCCGACTGCGTGTCATATTTGATATATTCAAGGAATCTTTCGTAAGCTTTCATAGGAAAACATTAAGACTTTCTTTCTGAATTGTCATCTCTTTCTCTGCAATGGAGGCGTGGTAGTTTGAAATTCCAACTTCCATTCAAAAGAGGTAAGGGCTAATATCGAGGTATGAGGACATTATCAGCAGAAGAGAAATTCCGGGAGATGACGGAAACTCCCGTTAAAAGCCTTATTGTGAAATTAGCCGTACCTACTGTCATAAGCAATCTTATCTCAACGCTTTATAATGCGGCAGATACCTTCTTTGTCGGTCAGATATCCACATCTGCATCGGCAGCGGTCGGAGTAGCTCTCTCCATGCAGGCTGTTATTCAGGCTATCGGATTCTTCTTCGGACAGGGGAGCGGAAACAACATGTCCAGGCAGCTTGGATCACATCATGAGGATACAGCTGCAGTCCTTGCCTCTACAGGATTCTTCACATCTTTCATTCTCTCTGCTCTTGTTGCTATTCCCTGCCTTATATTCCTTGAGCCTATTTCCATCTTCCTGGGCTCTTCAGAGACAATACTTCCTTATGCGATGGATTACATGTTCTGGATACTCCTTGCATCTCCTTTCATGGCCTCATCCCTTGTGCTGAACAACCAGTTGAGATTTGAAGGAAACTCATTCTATTCAATGATAGGACTTACAATAGGCGGAATACTGAATCTCTTTTTGGATCCGCTTCTCATATTCGGTTTTGATATGGGGATAGCTGGAGCTGCGATTGCTACCGCTATAAGCCAGATTGTCAGCTTTGTTATCCTCTTTATCCTTTCCGAGAGAATCGGAACTGTGAAGATAAGGATAAAGACGTTCCGTCCATCTCTGAAGATGTTTGGAATGATCACAAATGGAGGTCTTCCTTCGCTTTGCAGACAGAGTGTTACAAGCGTTGCTATGATCTGCCTCAATAATGCAGCCCTTCCATATGGGGATGCGGCAATAGCTGCTATGGCTATAGTCAACAAGATAGGAAATTTCACGAATTCTGTGCTTCTAGGAGTGGGACAGGGTTTCCAGCCTGTATGTGGCTATAATTTCGGAGCTGGTCGCTACAGCAGGGTGAAAGAGGGGTTCTGGTTCTGCGTTAAATCAATGGCGGTGCTTCTTATCATTCTTGCCATCGTTGAATTCATCTGGGCAACTCCTATCATAGGATTCTTCAGGAAAGGAGACCCCGATGTAATAGAAATCGGGGATATCGCACTGCGTCTGAGGTGCTTTACCCTTGTCTTGTCTGCCTGGATTGTTATCAGCAATATGCTTTTGCAGACAACAGGAAAGATGTGGAGAGCTTCTATTCTGGGCTTTGCAAGGCAGGGAATCATACTCATCCCTATTGTCTGGATACTCCCTCCTATTATCGGGATATGGGGTATACAGATTGCACAGCCATTGGCTGACCTCATCACATTCCTGATGTCTGTTCCAATGACAATGAGCGTAATAAAGAAGATGAACGAAGAAGTCGCAGCGGAGAAAGCTTAGAGTTTTTCCTCTTTTATAGCTTTCAGCGTCGCATCGTAGATTTCCTTCAGATGCTTGTAGTCGCTTGGGACTTTCTCCTCATTCACTTCCTCGAGTCTTGCAGCAGCTACCTTGAGGTTCTCAAGTCCGAGCTTCTCAGCGCTCTTCCTGATTCTGTGCGCCTCTTTCTTTACCCCTTCTTTATCCATCTTTTCCACACTATTCTTGAGTGCGTCTTCATCATGTGAAGAGGAAAAGGATCTGAGTGCTTCCTTCAGCGCGGAAACATCTCCGCAGAAGTCTTCCAATACCGATTCATAGTCCATGCCGATTTTATCAGCCAAACTTTTGATGCTCATACTGGGAATATCCTAAAAGAAACGGCTCCCGTCAATGAAAACGAGAGCCAGTTTTTCAAAATCCCTGAAATTCATGCAAAAACGCTATAGATTCCGTTGATTGAGATTATCGCGATGATGATAGGAAGAATCCATGCGCAGTAAATCCTAAGCGCGTTAGGAATCTGCAGACCCTTTCCGAGATTGGCTTCTGTACGGAACTTATCCCATCCCCAGCCATAGCGATGCGTACAGAATATGACGTATGCGAGGCTTCCGAGAGGAAGGATGATGTTTGATACCAAGAAGTCCTCTCCATCGAGAATCGTCGAGCCCGCGCCGATTGGCTGTATTCCTGAAAGCAGGTTGTAGCCAAGAACTGCAGGAAGAGAGAGCACGAAGAGCAGGATGAAATTAACGATAGCTGCTTTCTTTCTTGGCCATCCCTTCATATCCATCCAGTAAGCACAGATGTTTTCAAATACGGCAATGAGCGTTGAGAGCGCCGCGAAGATCATGGCAAGGAAGAAGATTGCTCCCCATACTCCGCCACCACCCATCTGTGTAAAGACATTCGGGAGTGAGATAAAGAGGAGGGAAGGACCGGATCCTGCTTCTACACCGAACGCAGAACAAGCTGGGAAGATGATGAAACCGGAAAGGAGAGCGACAGTGGTATCTAGACAGATTATCCTGATGGACTCTCCTCCGAGGGAGCGCTTGTTATCAAAATAGGAGCCGAAGATAGCCATCGCACCAATTCCAAGCGAGAGTGTGAAGAAAGCCTGGCCCATTGCGGCAAAGACTGACTCTGAGAATCCATACTCATGGATAAGGTTCCCGAAATCAGGGCGCATATAGAATCTTATGCCTTCCCCAGCTTCAGGAAGGAGACATGAGTGGATAGCCAGAACAAACATCAGGATGAAGAGGATAACCATCATCACTTTTGTTATCTTCTCGACACCATTCTTGAGCCCGATGATGACAGTCCCTGCTGTAAGGAGAAGAGCTAGAGCGGTAAGAGCAATCTGGAGGGAAGGATTTGCTGTCAGGTCTGAGAAGTATGTGCCGACATCCGCGGGTGTGAATGAAGCGTTCAGTCCTCCTGATAAGAAGGAGAAGAAGTAGTAAAGCAGCCATCCTGTTATGACCGAGTAGTACATCAGGAGCAGGTAATTTCCTGCAATCGCAAGATACCCGACACCATGCCATTTCGATCCTTCAGGCTCCAGCTTCTTCAGAGCTCCTACTATATTCATTCTTCCTGCTCTTCCGATAGCGAATTCCATGATCATTACAGGAACGCCCATGAACACGAGGAAGAGAAGGTAAAGAAGAACGAATGCAGCTCCGCCATATCTTCCGGTTATATATGGGAAGCGCCAGACATTCCCAAGTCCGATTGCACATCCAGCCGATAGGAGAATGAATCCAAGACGGGATGAAAGTCTTTCTCTAGCCATATCAATCCTTTTTGCCTGTATTCCTTTCTGGATATACAGGGTCACTAGTATAGATCAAACCAAGTTTCCTTAGTCCTGAGATATCACCATTGGAGGGGACATGAGTCAGATGCACTTCAGCGTTCTTTAATAGTGGTAATGCTTCAAGTGCTTTCCTTGCATTCGCATCCTCTGAGGCACTCATGGCAAGCGCAATGAGAATCTCATCGAGGTTCATGCTTACACCCTTTCCGCTCAGGATATCCCTCTTCATAGCTGTGATACTGCTTATGACAGATGCTGAGATGAGATCTTTCTCCTTCGGAATATCTGTCATTGCTTTCAGCGCATTGAGAAGAAGAGCAGAGCAGGCGTGGAGGGTTATGGAGTTGTGAGCTGTTATGATTCTTCCGTCAGGAAGCTCTATTGCAGCTGCACATACAGTTCCGTTCTTTCCCTTTCCTTCCTGTATTGCCTTCTCAAGTGCCTCACGCGCAGGAAGCACAACATTTCTGTCCTCAGGGCTCAGTCCAGCTTTATCCATGATTGCGGAAATCCTGTTAACAGTTTCCTTGTCAGCTCTTCCGGAGACATAATCTGTCTTGATCTGGAAGTAGCGACGGATTATCTCCTGCTTTCCTGCTTCACGGCATACATTGTCATCTGTGATTCCGAATCCGACCCTGTTCACTCCCATGTCGGTAGGGGATTTGTAGACACATTCTCCGGTAATCTTGGTAAGAATTCTTGCAAGAAGCGGGAATGCCTCGAGATCCCTCGAATAGTTGACTGCTATCTTTCCATATGCAGAAAGATGGAAGTGGTCGATAAGGTTCACATCCCCGATATCAGCAGTCGCCGCTTCATATGCGATATTAACAGGATGATCGAGCGGAAGATTCCATACAGGGAAGGTCTCGAGCTTTGAGTAAGCTGGTTTCATTCCCATCTTCGCTTCATGATACATCTGTGAAAGGCAGGTTGCCAGCTTTCCAGAACCAGGACCGGGGGCTGTGACTATGACAACAGGTGCTGATACCGGAATATACTCATTCCTGCCATATCCCTGGTCAGAGACAACTACATCGATATCTGCAGGGTAGCCTGGTGTTGCTGGATGGGTGTAGACATGTATTCCCATTCTCTCAAGCTTGTTCTTGAAAACTGTAGCTGCTACCTGATTCTCAAAACGTGTGATGACTACTTTATCGCATTTGAGTCCATAGGATGCGAAATCATCAATCATCTTCAGAACGTCTGCATCGTAGCTGATCCCGAAATCAGAGCGGATTTTTCTCCTCTCGATGTCTCCCGCGTAGATGCAGATTATGATATCAAGCCTATCTCCCAGAGCCTGGAAGACCTTCATCTTGTTGTTCTCGTCGAAGCCTGGCAGAACTCTGGAGGCATGCTTGTCATGAAGCAGCTTTCCTCCACATTCAATATAAAGGTGTCCGGAAGAAGACTCCCGGACCCTTTCAAGAATGTATTTTGTCTGCTCTTCGACGTATTTATTGCTATCGAAGCCTATATCATGCATCAAACATAACCCTCAGCGAGCATTGCACGGCTTACCTTCATGAAGCCTGCGATATTAGCGCCATCTACGAAGTTATTCTTCTCTGAATACTTCTCTGCGGCATCGCTGATGTTCTTGTAGATGTTCTGCATGATTGTCCTGAGCTCTGAATCGACTCTTTCCCTTGTCCACTGCATGCGAGCGGAGTTCTGAGCCATTTCAAGGCCGGATACAGCAACACCACCTGCATTAGCAGCCTTAGCTGGAGCGAGAAGCACACCGCTTCCCATGAGAGTCTTCTCAGCCTCTACGGAGCAAGGCATGTTAGCACCTTCTCCAACAAGCTTGATTCCATTCTTTACGAGATTCTTTGCATCTGCTTCGAGAATCTCATTCTGAGTTGCACATGGGAATGCGTAATCAGCTTTGACATCCCATAGAGGATTAGGCTCTGCGGGATTTCTCTCAATGTACTCAACACCCTTGAATGCTTCTGCGTACTCGCGGATACGACCACGTCTTACATTCTTGAGGTTCATGATCCATCTAAGCTTTTCAGGTGTGATACCGCTCTCATCGTAGATCATTCCAGAGGAGTCGGAGAGGGTTACAACCTTAGCTCCAAGCTCTGTGAGCTTCTCTACTGTGTACTGAGCAACGTTACCAGAACCAGAGACAAGACATGTCTTTCCCTCGAAGCCCATGTTATTCCCACCAAGTATTGCTTCGGAAAGATATACAAGGCCATAACCTGTTGCTTCAGGTCTGATGTTCGATCCACCGAAATCCATTCCCTTGCCTGTAAGGACTCCTGTGAACTGGTTTGTTATTCTCTTGTACTGTCCGAAGAGATAGCCGATTTCACGACCGCCTACACCGATATCACCAGCAGGAACATCTGTATCTGCCCCGATATGCCTATACAGCTCTGTCATGAAGGACTGGCAGAAGCGCATTACCTCAGCCTCTGACTTTCCTTTCGGGTTGAAATCAGAACCGCCCTTTCCACCTCCCATAGGAAGACCTGTAAGGCTGTTCTTGAATACCTGCTCGAATGCGAGGAATTTCATGATTGAGAGATTTACAGATGGATGGAATCTAAGACCACCTTTATAAGGACCGATAGCGGAGGACATCTCCACTCTGAAGCCTCTGTTGATCTGCACCTTGCCCTCATCATCAATCCAAGGGACACGGAACATCACGACTCTCTCAGGCTCTGTCATCCTTTCGAGAATCTTGTGATAGCTAACTTCTGGAAGATCTTCGATGATCTTATCTATTGAAACAAGAAATGTGTAGACTGCCTGCTGGAATTCTTTCTGGTCAGGATCAGTCTTGAGAACGTGCTCATAGACACGTTGTGTTTCGTCATGCATGGCTTTTCCTCCATTTGTGAATGATAAAGACATTGCGGGTAAAGGAAAAGAGTCATGAGTCTCAAATGAAGTACTTTCTCGCTTTAGCAGAATTAACAGGAATTTCCCGCATTCTTAACAAAAGAGTCATATATTAGCCCTCATGCCCCCTGATAATATGGTAGACTCAGAAGAGGAGGACTGAAATGAAAATAGGAATACTCACAAGCGGTGGTGATTGCCCAGGTCTCAATGCTGTTATCAGGGGATTTGCCAAATATGTGTTCAATAATATCAAGGATGCGGAGCTGATAGGTATCACCGAAGGTTATCTCGGGCTTATCGAGAAGGAAGCCAGGAAGATGCAACCTTCAGATTTCTCTGGAATACTCAATGTCGGAGGTACAATCCTCGGAACTAAGAGAACTCCTTTCAAGAAGATGACAGAAGAGGACCAGAATGGACGAAGCCGCCTTGATCTGATGAAGAAGAATTACAAGGCGCTTGGGCTTGATGTGCTTGTTACGCTCGGAGGAGCGGGAACGCATAAGACAGCAGCGCTTCTCTCCTCTGAAGGGCTTAACGTTGTCGGTATTCCGAAGACAATCGATAATGATATCTGGGGAACGGATGTGACCTTCGGTTTCCATTCAGCTGTAGATATCGCTACAGAGTGTATTGACCGCATTCATACAACTGCTGCAAGCCATGGACGCACCATGCTTATCGAACTCATGGGAAATAAGGTTGGCTGGCTCACTCTTTATGCAGGTGTCGCAGGAGGTGCTGATATAATCCTCATCCCTGAGATCCCTTACAACCCTGATACTGTCGTGAAGATGGTGAAGAGACGCCTCGATTCAGGAAAGGCTTTCAATATCATAGCTATTGCAGAAGGTGCAATGAGCAAGGCTGAAGCGAAGATGAAGAAGACTGAAAGACTTGAATACAGAGGAGGAAGGGCTACAGGAACTGAGATGCTTGCTAAATACATCGAGGAGAATGCGGAGGTTGAGACAAGGGTCGTGGTTCCGGGACATCTCCAGAGGGGCGGCGCACCTTCTCCATATGACAGATTCCTCTCAACTGAGATGGGCTCATTCGCAGGAGAGCTTGTGAAGAGAGGCAACTTCGGTGTCACTGTAGCTATGAGGGATAACCATGTCACATACAATAAGCTCTCTGATATCGCGGGAAAGACAAAGTCTGTACCGGAGAATGACCAGAGAGTTGCGATGGCAAGGGCTATAGGAATCTATTTCGGAGACGAGGCGTGAAGATAGCTGTTATTGATTTCTCCAGTACATCCCTTTCGCTTCTTGTAGAAGAGGTGAGCGGAGAGATGATGACCCCTGTCGTAGGGCTCAGAAGATCTGTCTCGATCCTCGGATATCTTTCAAAGAAAGGTAAGCTTTCTGAAAGAGGGATAGAGAAGGTTGTCGATTCAATAAAATTCCTTATGGAGGCCGCGACAAAGGTAGGAGCTGAGTCTGTTCATATAATCTCAACAGCTTCCATGAGGATGATAAAGAACTATGGAGAGGTCGTTGAGGCTGTAAAAGCTGGAACAGGGCTTCCGATTACGAACCTTGATGGACCATCGGAAGCTTATGCGGACTATATAGCGAATAGGGAGTATACCACACTTGGAAACTCCCTCCTCCTTGATATCGGGGGATACTCATCATCAATTGTCGATATGGCAGATAGCGATAAAGCTGCAATGTTCGCTCTCGATATCGGGCCAGCTGCGCTTTTCCAGGTATTCGATGGAATGTATCCCACCAAAGATGACACCAAGAAGATGCGGAAGAGGATAGATAAGATGCTTGAGAAGAATCTTGTCTTCCCGGAGCGTACATTTGCAAGGATAATACTTGTAGGAAGCAATGCAGAGGCTCTTTATGGTGTCTATGCAGATTACTTCTCTGTCCAGGATTCAACGATGAAGAGAATGGACAGAAGAAAACTGAAGAAACTTATAAAATATCTTATATCCTCGGATGATAGGGCTCTCATTCTCATCCGTAATGTGCCTGAGAAGGTTCATATGATGATACCATCTGCAATTCTTGCAGAGGAGATAGCAAAGCATTATTCATCTAGTGAATTGATTGTTTCAGATAAAGGAGTCAAGGATGGCTATCTGAGGCTTTTAGTGGAGGAATTCAATGGCTAAGGAAACACATGCGGCAATCAGACCGCCTTATATCAACAGAGAGTATTCGTGGCTGCAGTTCGATAAAAGAGTTCTTGATCAGGCAAGAGACCCCTCAAACCCTCTGCTTGAAAGATGTCGTTTTCTCTCTATCTTCATCTCCAATCTCGATGAATTCGTGAGAGTCAGACTGGGTTCTCTCCTTAACCTCGAACTGCATTCTCCGACTTATATAGACAACAAGACCGGAATGACAGCTCGAGATCAGATAGATATGATTCTCTCGCTTCTTCCAGGGCTTTACAAGAAAGCGGATGAGACTTTCTCGAAGCTTCGAAAGGAGCTGAAAACCGCAGGGGTAGATATACTGATGCCTCAGACCATCTCCGAGTCGATGAAGACCAAGGCTTTCAAGTATTTCCAGGAGAATATGACTCCATTTCTTTCTCCGCTAGTCCTGGATGCCAAGCATCCTATGATCAGATTCGAGAACCAGAGGCTTTATCTTGTGCTTCGTCTTGAGCGTGATGGACGTGAAATGTTCGGTGTTGTCTCCATGGGCAGGAGAATCTCTGATCTGATAAAACTTGGGGGAGGAAAGAAAGTACGGCTCATTCCTTCCGAAGCGCTTCTTTACCTCTTTGGAGATCTTCTCTTCCCAGGTTCGACTGTAAAGGAAAAATCACTCCTGAGAGTGACAAGAAATGCGGATTTCGAAGCTTCTGTGGAAGATGCGGATATCGAATATGATTTTGATTTCTCCAAGCTTATAAGAAACAAGGTCGAGAGCAGGGGATCCCTTGCTGCAGTTCGTCTGGAGATGAATACCCCATCAGAGGACCTTAGGCAGTTCCTTATAAAGCATCTTGGAATAAAGAAGAATCAGGTGTTCCTCGTTGATGGCTGTTTCTCATACAAGTATATGTATCAGCTTGATGAGTATTTCCCTCTCGAGGCTCGTCATCAGCTGCGGTATCCAGCATTCAAGGGAAGCGTTCCTGCTGGAATCCAGCGTGGCAGCATGATAGATACAGTGCTGAAGAAGGATGTCTTCCTTGCTTATCCATTTCAGACGATGGATCCGCTTCTGTGGCTTCTGGAGGAATGCGCTGACGATCCAAGGGTTTCCAACATAAAGATCACGATTTATCGTCTCGCTAAGAACTCAAGGATAGTCGCGGCTCTTGTTCGTGCTGCGGAGAATGGAAAGGATGTCTCTGTAGTGATGGAGCTTTGTGCCCGCTTCGATGAGGAGTCGAACCTGAGCTATGCGGAGCAGCTTCAGGAGGCAGGATGCACTGTTTTCTATGGAATGGAGAATTATAAGGTGCATTCGAAGATCATCTCGATTGTTCTCCAGGATAATGGCGGGGTAAGGTATATAACCCATCTTGGAACAGGAAACTACAACGAGAGCACGGCAAAGCAGTATACAGATCTCAATATCATCACATCTGATAGGGATATCGGTCTTGATGGTGTCGCATTCTTCAGGAATCTTGCGACTCTCAATATGGATACCAAGTATCGCCGTCTGCTTGTCTCTCCCGCGACTTTCAAGACTGGAATACTTGCTGCTATGGACAAGGAGATTGCGAAGGGGAATGAAGGTTCCATCACATGCAAGATGAATTCCCTTTCCGACAAGGACATGATTGATAAGCTTGTCGAGGCCTCGAAAGCTGGAGTTAAGGTCAAGCTCCTTATAAGAGGTATTGCTTGTCTGCTTCCTGGCGTTCCCGAGCTTACAGATAATATCATGATCATGAGCATAGTCGGACGCTTTCTCGAGCATTCAAGAATCTATAGCTTCGGTTCTGGGGAGATGTATATATCATCAGCAGATCTCATGACAAGGAACATCGATAGGAGAGTCGAGATAGCAACTCCTGTCTTGGATCCTAAGATCAAGCACACTATCCTCAAGATGCTCGATATCATGTTCAGAGACAATGTCAAAGCAAGAATTCTCTTGGGAGATGGACGCTATGCGACAGTCCCAGAAAGCGGAGAGCATATAGACTCACAGGAGAAGTTCCTGGAGCTATACAGAAACGGCAAGGCTTATCTCTGAAAAGCAATCATCCCTTCAGCAGTTCGCGAGAAGGGGTGACTGCTATAAAGCTCTGAGAATTATGATCAGAGCTGGTTTCCTTGGTGCATGAAAATTGCTGTGTTAGGATATGCTGTATGGATGGGGTGAGGAAAAGAATCAGTTTTCCCATAGGCTTATCTGACTTCAGAAATATAAGGAATAATGGCCAGTATTATATTGATAAGACTGGCTTCATAGGAAATATCATCAGGGATGATGCCTATGCGATTCTTTTCACCAGACCACGTCGTTTTGGTAAGACAACATTCCAGACCATGCTTTCTGCTTTCTTTGATATAAGATCTGATAACAGCAAGCTGTTTTCGGGTTTATCCATCATGCAAGATAAGGAAGCTGTTGAATGCTGGATGGGGCAGTATCCAGTAATATATCTGACACTGAAAGATGTAGAAGGCAGGGCTTTTGATACTGCGCTGGATATGGTCAGGGATTCTCTGTCTGTGCTTTATAGCGATTATAGATATGTCTTTTTGTTGGATTGCATCGGGGATAAAGACAGATTGCTCTCTGAGAGGATTATTATCGGAGAAGCTACCATTTCAGATATATGTTTATCTTTGAAAGTCCTTGCGCGTGCATTGCATGCATATTACAAGAAAGGTGTAATACTTCTTGATGAATATGATGTTCCGCTCTCACAAGCCAACAGGAATGGATATTACGATGAGATGTTATCTGTAGTGCGTGCGATGTTTGCCGTCATGAAAGATAATCCAGATATTGTTCGCACAGTTCTCACAGGGTGCCTTAGGATATCAAAGGAGAGTATTTTTACTGGAATCAACAACCTTGCTTCATATACGCTTACCCGCTCTGAATATGCGGGTGCATTTGGATTTACAGAGCTTGAGGTCAGAAAGCTTCTAACGGATGCGAATCTTCTTGAATATTCTGCTATGATCAAGAACTGGTATGATGGCTATTCTATAGGAGATGAGGAAATATATTCTTCCTGGGATGTTCTTCAGTATGTTTCTGCTCTTCAGAATTCCCCAGAGAAAAAGCCTCTGAATTATTGGGCAAACTCTGGGAATGATGATGATATCATCACCCTTATCGAGAAGACTAAAGCAACAATTTCTGATGAATATACTGCACTTGTCAATGGCGGCTGTATTACGAAAAAGATAAACGAGAACCTCACTTACAATACCATTTATTCAAGTGCAGATAATATATGGAGTCTCTTGTTTGAGACAGGCTATCTGACTTTGGCAGGAGAGTATGATGAAAATGGGCTTACACCTCTGCGTCTGCCCAATGAAGAGATAAGGAATATTTTTGCAGCTGCTGCCTCTAGATGGTTCCGTGAAAATGTCAGGAATAGCAATCGGTTGCCGTTATTTGAGGCTATGTGGAGAGGTGATGATAATGAGCTTTCCAGAATCATTACACGTTATCTTGGACAAGCTATAAGCTATTTTGACTATGGCGAGTCATTCTACCATGCTTTCCTTCTTGGCTTTCTCGCTAGTCCTGAACAATATGATGTCAGATCAAACAGAGAGTCAGGAATGGGAAGACCTGATGTGGTTGTAATTGACAATGCAAATAGCAGAGCTGCTGTATTTGAATTCAAGATAGCCCCTGATTTCGCTAGCCTAGAGGAGGAAGCTTCTATTGCGCTTGAGCAGGCTAAGAATCAGGAATATGGAGATGATATCATTGGATACGATACCATCGTATATGGAGTGGCTTTCTGGAAGAAGAAGGCATTTGTAAAAGCAAATAGCAGCTTGGAAAAATAGGTAATCGTAATTTTACTTTGTGTATTATTTGATTCTGCCATGTTTGATTAGTATCAAATATTGACTTTGTAAAATTCATTTTTTGCAATTACGGATAGGCATCTTGCTACTGAGAGAACTTAAGGAAGAAGGAATCTTCACAAGTTATATTTTGTATCAAGGGAAGATAGCCTGAGAATGGTTGAAGATGGAATTCTCATATTCCCTTGGAAGGATTTCCTAGAGCGTCTCTGGAATGGAGAGATTATAAGGAAGCAGAAAAATAGCTTTGAAAAGTAACAGAATCCCTTTAAATCATAAAAAGTGTAATTTGATGGTATTAAAAATACATTTTATTTGTATTTTTGTTACTTTGATTCAGCACTATTTATGAAATGCAGTAACTTCTTGCCTTTGGTTCTATTTTCTGAGGAAAAAAAGTACTCCCAGATACAGCTATAAAATTTTCACTCCGAAATTATAAGGAAAGATAGATCAATAACAAATTTGCCTCTTTATCTCGCGCCAAGGCTTCTTGATTTGCTGTAAAAATGCCGCTCCCTTATTGAGAGCGGCACAAGGTTCAGATCAGAAGATCCGCATAAGCTTTCAGGAGTTCATCTCCCTCGCATCCTGCGAGAACTTTCTTTGCAAGTACCTTTCCTAGCTGTACGCCTTCCTGGTCGAATGAGTTGAGATTCCAGATGAAGCCCTGGAACATAACCTTGTTCTCGTAATGTGCAAGGAGCGCTCCAAGGGAAGCTGGTGTCAGCTCATCTCCATAGATGAGTGAAGATGGTCTGTTTCCATCGAATTCCTTGTTCGGATTCTCATCATCCTTTCCTCTTGCAAATGCTGCTATCTGAGCAGAGAGATTTGCGTTGAGTTTTGTCTGGCTGTAAGATCCTGCTGTAATTATATCCTGACCATACTGGCATTTTCTGAAGCCAATGAACTGGAGAGGAATGATATCCGTTCCCTGATGCAGAAGCTGATAGAAAGAATGCTGTCCGTTTGTTCCAGGTTCTCCGAAGATTACTGGTCCTGTAGGGTAGGAGATCTTCTCTCCATCTCTATTAACATGCTTTCCATTTGATTCCATATCAAGCTGCTGGAGATGAGCGGGGAAGCGTGAAAGAGCCTGTGAATATGGAAGGATTGCTGTTGCAGGGTATCCCATGATGTTTCTGAGATAGAAACCAGCGAGGGCATCCATGAGAGCGCCATTCTTTGTTATATCGGTCTCTGTTGAGAGGACATCCTCTTCATGGGCACCATCAAGAAGTGCCTTGAATGTATCAAAGCCATAGGCAAGTGAGAGAACGACTCCGCCGACAGCAGATGTGGATGAATAACGGCCTCCGATATAATCATCCATGAAGAATGCTGAGAGCATTGATTCGTCTTTCGCTAGTGGCGATGTCTTGCTTGTTACAGCAACCATGTGCTTTGAAGGATTGAGACCCTTCACAGGGGAGCTCTTAAGTGTTTCAAGAACAAGATCCCTGTTTGTGAGCGTCTCCTGTGTCGTGCCGCTCTTTGATACAAGAACAAATAGTGTTGTCTCGAAATCAAGACGCTTGATCACAGCTGCAGCATCATCTGGGTCAACATTGGAGATGAACTCTCCCTTGAGCTGCTTGATGCCCTTTCCATCTGCCCAGCCCTTCAATGCAAGATAGAGAGCTCTTGGTCCGAGATCAGAACCTCCAATACCAATCTGGCAGACAGTCTGGAAAGGCTTTCCTGTGGAACCTGTAATCTTTCCGCTTCTGACAGCTTCTGAAAATTCCTTTATTCTCCTGAGCTCTTCCTGATAGAATTCATCCTTGTCTTCTCCGTCAGCCATTATCTTCTTTCCAAGAACATTTCCCCTTGTAAGATGATGGAGAACAAGGCGCTTCTCGCCTGTGTTCATCATGGCGCCGGAGAGTATTTCCTTGTATTTCCCGACAAGATCCATCTCATCTGAAAGAGCCTGGAGTTTTTCCACTGTCTCATCAGATAGAGGCATTGCAGCCCAGTTGTATCTTAGCCCCCCGCCCAGTTTGATATCATGGCTTTTGACTCTTTCTGGAGTCAGCAGCTCCTTTACAGTGCTCTTCTTTCCCTCAAGAAGAGCCTTGTAGCCATCTGTCTTGTCGAGATTCACATATTTCATAATCACTCCTTTATCTCCGGGATTCTTGCATTGAAGCTTTCCAGGAGATCCTCCTTTGTCATTCCCTCTCTCAGGATAACGAAAATAGTATCATCGCCCGCGACTGTTCCAAGGATTTCAGGAAGTGCAAGTACATCCAGAGCGAA
>CASDRY010000061.1 GCA_949283235.1 uncultured Spirochaetales bacterium
CTATTTCTTTATCAGATTAATTACTCTTCAGTTGGAGGGTTCTCAGTATCTTCTGCTGAAGCTGTTTCCGGGGTCTGGATTTCTTCGCCTTCATCCTCAACTTCCTGATAAACAGTCACTGCAATAGCATTAACTGTATCATCTTTCTTCTTGAATGAAGCTACACGAACACCCATAGCAGCTCTTCCCTGGATTGAAATATCCTTTGCATGTACTCTGATTGTCTGACCACGCATTGTTACGAATACCACGTCGTCATCATCGCTTACAGCAACGGCACCAACTAGGCCGGATTCTTCAACAGTATAAATCTTCTGCCCCATTGTTCCGCGTCCATGTGCTTTGAACTGGTCGAATCTTACCTGTTTACCCTTGCCTTTTTCAGTAACCATCAGGATACGCTTCGAATCATCAACAGCTACAACTCCAACAACCTCATCATCTCCGAGAAGTCTTATGCCTCTTACACCATGAGTTGCTCTACCCATTGTCCTTACATCATCTGCATGGATTCTGAGTCCCTTTCCATTTCTGGTGATGATCATTGCATCCTCGCCATCTTTAATAAAGATAGACTGAACAAGCTCATCACCTTCATCAAGGATTATAGCCTTAACTCCTCTCGCTTTCGCATTGATGAAATCATTGAGTTTAACTTTCTTAGCTACTCCTAGCTTAGTAACCATCAAGAGGTAAGTATCATCCTGGAATGATGGGAAAGTCACAATGGATGTTACCTTCTCATTATTCTCAATCTGAAGGAAATTCTTGATATTAGAACCCTTTGTAGCTTTTGCTCCCTCTGGAATCTCGAAAGCCTTTATATAATAAGCCTTACCGAAATTCGTCACGAACATGATTATATCGTGAGAGGAGCAGACAAAGAGATGATCTACATAATCTCCATCGACGAGTTTAGCTCCGATAGTTCCCTTGCCACCTCTTCCCTGAGCTTTATACTCAGTTGTACTGAGACGCTTTGCAAAACCCTTACGGGAGATGCTTATTACCACATCTTCCTTCTTGATGAAGTCTTCAGGGGATGCATCATTAAGCTCCTGCTCAATAATCTCTGTTCTTCTTCTGTCACCATAGGAAGCACCAAGAGCCCTGATTTCATCTTTTACAACACCAAGTATCTTGTTTCTATCAGAAAGGAGATCCTTATAGTAAGCAATCTTTGATTCAAGATCGGAAAGCTCATCAAGAATCTTCTCAGTTTCAAGATGGGAAAGTCTTCCAAGTCTCATATCAATGATCGCATCAGCCTGGATTTTATCAAGACCAAATGCTTTCTGGAGCTCAAGGGAAGCAACATTATTATCTTCGCTTTCCTTTATTATCCTTATAACCTCATCGATATTCTCAAGACCTATCTTAAGACCAAGAAGAATATGGGCTCTCTCTTCTGCTTTCTTGAGATCGTACCTTGTGCGTCTTTCAATGACCTCTTCACGATGATCCACATAAATCTGAATCATGTCTCTGAGAGTCATTAGCTTAGGTCTTCCCTGATAAATAGCCAGGTTATAGGCATTGAAATTGCTCTGAAGTGCTGTTCTGCTGAAAAGCATATTAAGAACAATCTTAGGAACAGCTCCCTGCTTAAGCTCTACAACAACCCTAATACCATCACGACCGGACTCATCCCTTACCGAAGCAATATTAGGAATAGCTCCATCTTTTCGAAAATCATCAATCTTCTTTACAAGCTCAGCTTTATTCACCTGATACGGCAGCTCAGTGAAGATTATCGCATCGTGACCCTTATCATTCTCCTCAATCTCATAGCGTGATCTTATAACTATCTTGCCTTTACCTGTCGTGTAGGCATCCATTATTCCTTTCTTTCCGCATATGATTCCATATGAAGGGAAATCAGGGCCTTTAACATAGTTCATAAGCTCAAGAGAAGTAATTTCAGGATTATCTATATAAGCACATATACCATCAACAACTTCAGTAAGATTATGAGGAGCGAGATTTGTTGCCATACCTACAGCAATACCCGATGAACCATTTACAAGAAGGAAGGGGAGAGCTGCAGGAAGAACAGAAGGCTCTTCTGTCGAACCATCATAGTTTGGTGTGAAATCGACAGTCTCTTTCTGGATATCAGTGAGCATCTCCTCACCGATTCTGCTCATACGAGCCTCTGTGTATCTCATAGCTGCTGGTGGGTCACCATCGATTGAACCGAAGTTACCCTGTGGTGCAACTACTGGATAACGAAGAGAGAAGTCCTGTCCAAGTCGTACAAGAGCATCATAAACGGAAGCATCTCCATGTGGATGATACTTACCGAGAACATCTCCTACTATACGAGCACACTTCTTGTTGGGGGAGTTGTATCTGATTCCAAGCTCCCACATATCATAGAGGATTCTTCTATGTACCGGCTTTAATCCGTCTCTTGCATCTGGAAGTGCACGACTTATGATAACCGACATAGCATAGTTGATATAACTTGTTTTCATCTCCTCAGAGATGTCCGCCTGTACAATACGCGGATTGAGTTCCTGATTATCTTCCATACAGCACCTCAGATATCAAGCGTCCTGACGAAGGTCGCATTCTGTTCGATAAATTCTCTTCTAGGCTCTACATCTTCGCCCATGAGCATAGAGAATACTCTGTCTGCCTGCTCTGCATCTGAAAGATGAACCTTTCCAATCATTCTGGTCTCTGGATTCATTGTTGTTTCCCAGAGCTGTTCAGGATTCATCTCTCCAAGACCTTTGTAACGCTGAATCGCTATCTTGGACTCATCGATTCCAGGTGCATATTCATCAAGAATCTTTTTCTTATCAACTTCATCATATGCATAGAAATCTTTCTTATTGATAGTGATCTTATATAGAGGAGGCATAGCAAAATAGATATATCCTGCCTCAATCAAAGGTCTCATGTAACGGAAGAAGAATGTCAGAAGAAGTGTTCTGATATGAGAACCATCAACATCAGCATCAGCCATGATTATTATCTTATGATATCTGGCTTTGGAGATATCGAAGGTCTTCTCGCCATCTTTCTTCTCACTTCCATCCTCTTCATCGAAATCCTTACCTGTATTATTGTACCTTGTTATACCAGCTCCGATTGTCTGGATAACAGGCTCAAGCTTGTCATTATTGAGGACCTTGGCTTCCTGAGCTTTCTCAACATTGAGCATCTTTCCCCAGAGAGGAAGAATTGCCTGAAAACGGCTATCTCTTCCCTGCTTTGCAGATCCACCAGCGCTATCACCCTCAACAATGAAAACCTCACATCTAGCAGGATCACGCTCAGTGCAATCAGCAAGCTTTCCTGGAAGTCCACCACCTTCGGATTTTTTCCTTATGTTCTCTCTGGCTTTTCTAGCTGCTACACGACCAAGAGCTGCGCTTGTAACCTTATCAAGAAGCTTATCGATCGAATCAGGGAACTCATCAAAGTAATTTGTAAGGTTCTCATAAACAAGAGAATCCACAATACCTTTGACATTGGAGTTTCCAAGCTTCATCTTGGTCTGTCCCTCAAACTGAGGGTTAGGAATCTTTACAGAAATAACAGCAGTAAGACCTTCAGAGATATCTGAAGCTTCAAGGCTATCAGGATACTTCTTCATGTACTTAACGCTCTTTTTGAGCTGATTATTAAGACATCTTGAAAGAGCAGCCCTGAATCCTGAAAGGTGAGTACCACCTTCCCTTGTATTGATGTTATTTACGAATGTATAGATTTTCTCATCGTACTTATCGTTGTACTGCAGCGATACTTCAACAGATACATCATCTTTCTGACAATCAAATGAAATAGGATCAAAAAGCACTGTCTTGTATTCGTTAAGGTACTTAACAAATGATGAAAGTCCTCCCTCCGCATGGAAAACTTCCGATTTTTCAGGCTCTGTTCTTTTATCAGTGATTGTTATTGTTATTCCTTTATTAAGATAGGAAAGCTCCTTAAAACGAGCAGCTAAGGTATCATAATTAAAGGAATTAGGCTCCATTATTTCAAAATCAGGAGTGAATTTGACTATTGTTCCGGTTCTATCTGTATCACCGATTATAGCAACATCTCCCTCTGGAATGCCTCTATGATAAGTCTGTCTATATACATGAGGAGCACGATGTACAGTTACTTCCATCCATGAAGAGAGAGCATTTACACAGGAAACACCAACACCATGAAGACCACCAGAAACCTTATATGCGTTGTGGTCGAATTTTCCTCCTGCGTGAAGCTGTGTAAGAACAACCTCAAGAGAACTCTTTCCTTCTTCTGGATGAATATCTACAGGGATACCTCTACCATTATCCTCTACTGTGCAGATTTCTCCATTCTCCCCATTTTCAAGAAATACTTTGATATCATTACAGTAACCAGCCATTGCCTCATCTATGGAGTTATCCACGACTTCGTAGACAAGATGATGCAGACCATCTATACCAGTAGATCCGATATACATACCAGGTCTAAGACGGACTGCTTCGAGGCCTTTCAGGACTGTAATGCCGCTGGAATTGTAATCCTCGCTGGCTTTGATTTCAGCTTCAAGTTCAGCTTTATCATGGCCCGCGATCTTCAGTTCTTCATTGTCCATTATGATCTCCAGTCTGATTCCAATATCCGGAGGCTGAGACCGTATCGAGCAGGTGGATAGTCATAGCCGTATTCGGATTTTTCAGCATATGTTAGTATACATTGTAGAGGTATTTCGTTTCAAGTAGCCAATTAAAATCAATACTATTAATATTTCTTTATAAGAAATTAACTTATATATAATTCAAATACTTCATATTCTCTTCTTGCTTTACGGCTGCAACTCCCTTTGATATAATCTCCGGCAGTATGGAAAATCTCTCAAATATCTGGCAGGAAGCTGCGTCACATCTTGAGGACACACTACCTGAATCAAAAAAGCAATGGATAAGAAAAATATCATTTGAAAAAGAAGAGAATGGAAAAATGATTCTTTCTCTTTCTTCAGCTTTCTACAAGGAAACAACTGAAAAAAACTGTAAAGCTGATATCGAGAACACAGTTGCAGAGATATCAGGAAAGGAAATACCTGTAGAATTCATAGTCAACACAGCAAGGAAAGCAACTGCAAAAGTAGCCTCTAAGCCCCAGAAGAAGGAAAAAACTGAACCAGTTTCAAAGAATACGACATTAAATAAGCAATATTCCTTTGATAACTTCATCTCTGGAGACAATAGCAGTTTCGCATTCAATGCATGCAAGGTAATTGCCCAGAATCCTGGAACATCTTTTAACCCATGCCTTATCTATGGTGGGGTAGGACTTGGTAAAACCCATCTTCTAGAATCAATCGGAAATTACATCGATGAGCATAATCCAAAGATGAAAATCATCTACACTACAGCTGAAAGCTTTACAAATGAATTCATAGATTCTCTTCTTTCAAAGGAGAAAATATCATCATTCAAAGCTAAATACAGAAGTGTTGATGTTCTTCTCATCGATGATATCCACTTCCTACAGAAGAAGGACTCCACACAGGAAGAGCTATTCCATACATTCAATGAGCTTTATGATAATCATAAGCAGATAGTTCTTACCTGCGATAGACCTATAACAGAACTTACTGATATCACAGATAGACTTAAAACAAGATTCAGAAAAGGACTCAATGTAGATCTACAGCCACCTGCATATGAGACAAGAATGGCAATCGCAATGCAGAAATGCAGGGAAAGAGGATATGAAATAGATCATAAAGTACTTGAATACATTTGTCAGAATGTAAACACAAATGTAAGGGATCTTGAAGGAGCTCTGACAACTTTAAGTTCCTTCGCAACATTGGTAGGAAAGCCAGTAACCCTGGATATAGCCAAAGAGCAGCTTAAGAATTTCATTGTCTCTCCAGCTATCAAAAACAGTGACATAACTATAGATATGATAATCCATAGCACTGCATCTTATTTCAATGTAAAAGATTATGATATAAGAGGAAAAAGCAGGAATAAGAATATAACTCTTGCTCGTCATATTTCCATATATCTTGCTTCTGAATTAACTTCATATTCGCTTTCAGAAATCGGAAAGATGATGAATGGAAAAGATCACACAACAATTATGTATTCTGTTGAGAAAATCAAATCTATTCTTGATACAGATGAATCTGTGCGCCAGGCGGTAAATGATATAAAAGCAGATTTAATGGGGAACTGAGTTTTCCACCGATTGTGGAAAAACCCTGTGGAAAACTTGTTAAAAACATGTAGAAAGCATCTGGAAAAGCTGTGGAAGAAAAATTAGTTTTCCACAGCTTTTTTGATGCATCTTGATTTTCGGTGGAAAACTTCATTTTAAAGCGCTGTTTTTCCACAGATTTATCCACATTTTAAATAATTCTCATAAAAAGAGATAAATATAGTTTTCCACAATTTCACAGCTCTTACTATTATTACTATACCTGATTTTATGATATATTAATAAACATAGAAGGAGAGAACTGTGAAATTCTTATGCCAATCAAGCGTTTTAAGAGCTGAGATTGAAATTGCTAATAGTTTTTCTAGCTCGAAAAATTCACTATCGATATTCAGTAACGTACTTCTTGAAGCAACAAATGATGCTCTTAAAGTAAAAGCAACTGATCAGAACATGGGATTTTCATCTACTGTCCCTATCTCTGTTCTTGTACCAGGTTCTACTACTGTCTATTGCGATAAACTTTCCCAGCTTCTTAAGAATATTCCAGATACTGAAATCGAAGTTTCTGAAGAAAATGGTAATATGACAATAAAACCATCTGATAACAGCAATAGTTTTGTCATAAACATAAAAACAATAGATGCAGCTAAATTCCCTGGAATTGCCGAAATAGATGAATCACTCTATTTCTCTGCAACTCAAAGAGATTTCTTCGATATGATAGACAAGACATCTTTTGCTGTAGCTGAAAATGATTCAAGACATTTCCTTACTGGTGTCTATATGGAGAAAAAAGAAGATGATCTTGTTATGGTAGCTACAGATGGTAAGAGAATGGGATATGTATGTCGTCATTTTGAACAGAATATCCCTGAATTCATGCCAGCTATCATACCTCCTAAGTTTCTTTCTCTTATGAAATCTATAGGTACTGGAGAAGGACTTCTCTCTATTGGAGTCAAAGAAGGCTATATATTCTCAGAGATTGGAAACAGAACTATATATTCGACTCTTATTCAGGGACCTTATCCTGCTTATGAGAAGGTAATTCCAAAGAATCTTGATAATGTCTGTGTAATAAAGAAGGATGATATAGAGAAAGCTATATCCCTTATCTCTATTCTTGTTGAAAGTAAATCTAAGAGAATATTTGCAGATCTTACAGAGAATAAAGTAGTACTCTCAAGTGAGAATACTGAGTTTGGAGAAGGCGAGCAGACTGTTCCTGCATCTTATTCCGGACCAGATGTAAGAATGTCTTTCAACTCTCAGCTTCTTGTTGCACCTATAAAGAAGATTGATTCTGATTACATGAAAATCATGTTCAGTAAACCGACTTCTGCTATGATTTTCACATCTGAACCTGAGAAAGATTATCTCTTTGTTCTGATGCCGATGCAGATTTCATGAGGTTTACATCTCTTTCAATCAGAAATTTCAGGAATATATCCTCTGCAGATGTAGATATAAATGCAGAGGATATTGTTCTAACTGGCATAAATGGTCAGGGAAAGACCAATTTTCTAGAAGCTTTATATCTTCTCTGTTATGGTTCTTCTTTCAGGACAAATCATATAAAAGAGTGCATTAAGCATGGCAGTAGCGGTTTTATGCTCTCCGCTATTTCAGAGAATAATGGTCTTAATGAAAGAATATCGATTTCATTTTCTGATAACAAAAGAAAGATAATGATAGATGGAAAGGAGATAACTGACAGACGAAGTCTAATATATAGCTTTCCATGCATAGTTTTCTCACATGATGATATTCTTTTCGTGAAAGGAGAACCTGAACATAGAAGAAAATTCTTCGATCAGATGATGAGTCTTTATTCACCCCTTTTCTTTGATTCTCTTCGTTCATATAGAGCTATACTTATGCAGCGTAATGCTGCTATAAAGCAGGGTAATAAAGAAATTATTTCATTATATAATAAAAGATTATCTATATATGGACTTGAATTAATGAAGGAAAGAGCTGAAGCGGTATATGGCTTTAATTCAATCTTTCCAGAGCTTTTTAAGAGAATATCATCAACTGAAATGGATATAACAGTTAAATACCAACCATCATGGCAGGGGATGGAAACAAGCGATGAAATCTCTCTATATCTGGAAGCCAATGTTGATAGAGACATAGTGCTTTCAACAACTACAAGCGGTCCTCATAGGGATAGGTTTACAGTAATGTGTGGTGATATTCCTTTTTCCTCTGTTGGTTCCACAGGACAGATAAGACTTGCATCCATCCTTTTTAGAATAGCTGAAGCAGCTTATTTTTCAGAGAAGACTGGTAATAGACCTATGATACTTATAGATGATGTTCTCTTGGAGCTTGATAGTGCTAAAAGAGGTCTAGTGCTTGAGTCTCTACCTGAGTATTCACAGGCTTTCTATACATTTCTTCCTAATGAAAGCTATTTTTCTGACAAAAAGGAAAATTCTCTGACATATACTGTCTCTGAAGGAGCTTTTCTATGATTGAAGTCAAGGATATAAAGGATCTTGTAAGGGAGTATGTTAATAAAACTGTTTCTCCTGAAATAAATTATCATAGAAAATGGCCTTTGATAGCGGGACCGAATCTCAGAAAGGTAACATCTTTTGCAAAAATGGATGGTCATACTATATGCATTTTTGCCAAGGGATCATCTGCCAAAGCCAGAATAATGCTTGAAAAGGGTCGGATACTTTCAGATTTCAATAAAAACTTTCCTTCTGCATTCGCTGATGATATAAAAATAGTCAGAATGTAGATGCTTTTCTCTCAGTAGTATAGGAATAATATGGGTTGACCTGTGATGCTGTGTTTGCTAGAATCCAATAATTGGGCTGAAAAGCACAATCATTTATGATATTAACGCTTTAATGCGATGGATTTGGAGTATATCAGATGAGTAACAAAGGCAAGAGAACCTATCATCCAAGCAAGATGAAGAGGACAAGGAAGTTTGGTTTCCGTGCAAGAATGGCCACAAAGGGTGGACGTCTCGTACTTGCTCGCCGCAGAGCTAAGGGTAGACATAGCCTCACAGCCAGCGATGAGAAGAAGCCTTACTAAGACAGAGATTATCAGAAAGAAAGAAGAGATCAATCGCATTTTCAGGCAGGGTAAAGCTATCTCCTGCAGGGGAATGCGATTAATCAGTCTTAGCAACAATCTGGGTTTTGATCGTATTATCGTGATTCCTGCAAAACATTTCGGAACTGCAGTTGAACGGAATAAAGCCAGACGCAGAGCAAAGGAAATATTCAGAAATTACGAAATGAGAATAAGCTCAGATGAACCAATGGAAGATGAAGGACGGGATTTTGCTCTTGTCCTGTATCCTGGTAAGGTTTCCACCTTTGCCTTGCTTGAGTCCAGTATGCTAGAACTTCTGGACAGGTCTAGGCGGAAATAGTTCCCATTCTATTCTCATCAGCAGAGATTTCCTATTCCAGCTTCCGGATACAATCTTTCCATCATCTAAGGAGATGAGATGGATAGGAATACCATCATTGCAATTGTTCTATCCGTGATCGTTATTACGGTTGGAATGGGTGTACAGACAGCATTTTTCCCACCGGAAATGCCTGTAACAGATGAAGCTGTTGTTGCTGAAGCTATCGAAGCTTCTCTTCCAGCAGCTTCCGGAAATGAGATAGAAGCGGTAGGAGATAATCCTGATTCCACACCTTTTACAGTAGATTCAGGGGCGTATAGGATAACTTTTGATCCTACAGGAGCTACTGTTTCGTCAATAAAGCTTCTTGAGCATCTCGATGGAGAAGAGCCTGTTGAGCTTCTTTTCAAGGATGCTGATGATGAGAATGCTTTCATTCTCTATGTCGGAGGAGATATAAATCAGCCGATAGATGCTGTTTTCAGTCATAGTGAGACTGTTAATTCAAATGGACTTCATATAGTTTCCTTTACAAGGGATTTTGTTACTAGTGATGGAAGTCCATTCACGATTACAAAGCAGTTTGCAATCCCAGATAATGGCGAATATATGATTCAGCTTGCAGTCGGATTGAGCACACCGGATGGATCTTCCGTTCCGCTTAATGTCTCATCTGATATGTACACGCTTTCAGTCGGACCTCAGATTGGACCTGCTTTCGAGTCTATTTCAAACAACTATGACTATAGAAGAGTTTCTGTAAGATACGATGGCAGAAGCAGAACTGATGCCAGATTCGATGATGGAATCTTTACTTCTGATAGTGATAGAACAGTAGATTGGATGTCTATTGCTGGAAAGTATTTCGCATTCATTCTCATTCCGAATGATAATGTTGCGATAGCTTCTTCAAGTGCTATCCAGACATCTAATGAAACAGGAGTAACACAGGAAGATACGATCTACATGTCTAGAAGTGCTTCTGCAGAGTCTTCTGTTACAGATATCTACTCCTTCTATGCAGGACCAAAAGTCAAGAGCAATCTTTCCATTTATGATAACGCAGATGAGAATATCTTCAGAATTGAAGGACATGAGCTTACTGAAATCATAGATGGAAGCTGGCTTTCATGGCTTGAAAGCATCCTTAACTGGATTCTTCAGCTTTTCTATAGATTCATTCCTAATTATGGTGTTGCTATCATTCTTCTTACTATTCTTATCAAGCTGCTTCTCCAGCCAATTGCAAAGAGAGGTATGGATTCAACAGCTAAGATGAGTGCTCTTACACCTAAAATCAATGAAATCAAGGAGAAGTATCCAGACGATCCAGAAGCACAGAATGCTGCTATGGCTAAGCTTTATAAGGAAGAGAAGATCAATCCTATGGGATCATGTATTCCAATGCTTGTACAGTTCCCTATATTCATAGCTCTCTATGGACTTCTGAATACCAACTTCGATCTTCGTGGATCTATGTTCATTCCAGGATGGATTCCAGATCTTTCAATTCCAGATACGATCTATACACTTCCATTCTCGATTCCGCTGCTTGGAAGCAGAATACATCTTCTTCCTATCCTCTATACCATCTCCATGATCTTCTCAATGAAGATAACTCAGATGGGTTCTCAGGCTAATGCAGGGTCCCAGGCTGGAATGATGAAGTTCATGACATATGGTATGCCTTTGATTTTCTTCTTCGTAATGTACAACGCACCTTCTGGACTTCTTCTTTACTGGTCCACTGTTAACGTGATTTCCATTGGTCAGCAGGTGTTTGTGAATAAAAAGAAGAAGAATGTCTATGCAGAGGAAATCGCAGAGCGTGATGCTGAGAAGCTTGCCAAGAAGGAAGCTAAGAGAAAGAACAGGAGAAAATAATGCAGAAGGAATATGAAGGTAGAACTGAACAGGAAGCTATCGATAAAGCAATAAGGGAACTTGGTCTGGATCGTGACCAGTTTGATGTTGAGATTATAGAGAAAGAGAAGAAGTCATTCTTCAGAAAGGGAAATGTGAAGATCAGGGTTTACTATGGAGAAGATGATTCTTCAGAGGAAGTTTCTGATGAGGAAAAGACTGCGGAAGTAGCAGAAGATCGCAATCCTGAACCTCAGAATGATAATGAAAGAAAGATCCTGGAATTCCTTGATACGCTTATCATGAAGATGGGCTACACAGGAAAAGCTTCCATTTCATTCCGTCGTGAGTCAAAGATAGGTATAAATATCGAAAGTGATGATTCCTCTATAATAATCGGACGCAAGGGTAAGAATCTTGATGCTATCCAGCTTATTACTAATGTATATGCTGGAAATCTTGATCCTGATATCAAGGTTGTGATTGATAGCGAGAATTACAGGATGAGACATGAGGAGCAGATAATCCGCACAGCATATCGTGTTGCTTCTGATGTAAGAAGGACAGGACGCTCCAAGCTTCTCGATCCTATGAATCCTTTCGAGAGAAGACTTGTTCATACAGCTCTTAATGATTTCGATGGTGTCGAGACCAAGAGTGAGGGAGAAGGACTTTACAAGCAGGTAAGGATTCTTCCTAAGAAATGAGAAGTTTAAGCTGGCTGTAAAAGGCCAGCTTTCTTCTTGACTTCATCTTATAGTAATGATAATTTATTAGTAATTATTATCAATAAGGATAAATCGATGGATAGAAGGAATACGGTACAGAAGGAATTGACATATGATGCTGTTATATCGTATCCAGGGCATCCAAGTGCTGATGATATCTATCGTGTTATTTCTTCAAAGCACAGTACGATATCTAAAGCAACTGTATACCGCAATCTTTCCCAGCTTTCTGAAGATGGGAAGATAGGAAAGGTTGAATCCTTTGCAAGCGGTGAGACACACTACGATCACAGAACTGATAAGCATTACCATGGTTATTGCAAGAAGTGTGGCAAGGTTGTCGATATCGATTTATCATATGATGGTAAAATCTTAGAGAAAGCTTTTCCGATGGAGGATGGTTTTTCCATCACCTCGCACGAGCTTATATTCGTAGGAATCTGCAAGGAATGCAGAGAGAAGGAGAAAGAAAATGGAACTGAAGGGATCAAGAACTGAACAGAATCTTCAGGCGGCATTTGCAGGTGAGAGCCAGGCAAGAAACAAGTATACCTACTTTGCATCAAAGGCAAAGAAGGAAGGATATGAGCAGATTGCAGCTATCTTCCTCGAAACAGCAGAGAATGAAAAGGAGCATGCAAAGCTTTGGTTCAAGTATCTCGAAGGTGGAGATATCAAGTCAACTCCAGAGAACCTCAAGGCAGCAGCAGCTGGTGAGAACTATGAGTGGACAGATATGTATGCAGAGTTCGCTAAGGTAGCTGAAGAGGAAGGATTCAAGGAAATCGCAGCAAAGTTCAGAGGTGTTGCAGCTATCGAGAAGCATCATGAGGAGAGATACCTTGCACTTCTTAAGAATGTTGAGGAAGGCCTTGTATTCTCACGCGATGGCGAGATGATCTGGAAGTGCAGAAACTGCGGTCACATCGTAATCGGAAAGAAGGCTCCAGGTGTATGCCCAGTATGTAACCATCCACAGGCATATTTCGAGCTTGTTGGACAGAACTACTAATAGCTTGTCTATTACAAGGGATCAGGGATTGTTCTCTGATCCTTTTTCTTTCACTTTTATTCTTATTCTTGTTGCTGTGGATCCTGGAATATCTGTAAGAGCATATTCCTCATATGAATCTGAGATTGCTTCATAGCCTTCAGCGTCTATTTTATCAAGAAGCTTTGAGTAGAGGCTATCGAAGTCATCATATGGTCTCTTTGTATAAATAACACCATAAAGACCCTCTGGTATTGTCCTGTTTCCATCATTTCTTTTTATGAAAATGCTATTCACCTTTGATGATTGTCCATTTATTGCATCTGCAAGGGACACAGTAGAACCCTGATTAAGAAGATCTGACTTTGAGCTATCATCAATCATGGCTGAGAATGTAAGGCTCCATTCCTCCTCATCGTCTATATCATCTTTATTAACAGATTCCTTTATTCTCTCTTCATTGAAGTATCGGATATCAATTTCACCTTCTTTTCTTCCTCTGAAATCTTCAAGGAGCTCAGTCTGCTTTGAAATCGAGGTTCGTATATGCTGCAGCTCGGAAATTCTTTTATCTATCTGATTCTTCTCAATCTGGAATATTGAGAGAAGGCTATCAGGATTCTCTGCTTTGATATAAGCCATTATAGATTCTATCGGAAGTCCGACGTTTCTCAATGTTAGAATTGTATCAAGATCGTTTATCTGATCAGATGTGTAATAACGATACCCATTACTGTCCCTTCCTGCGGGGGAGAATAACCCAATCTTGTCATAATAGAAGAGCGTATGCTTGCTTATGCTGAAAAGCTCAGCAAATTCCTTTGTAGAGTACCTTTTTACATATTCTCTGTTCATATCTTGACTATAGAGTGACTCTATGGTTTTTCATAGTGGGTTGGAGGATACTATGCCTTCAGATAATACAGAAAGGCTATTTTTAAATACAAAACCGGGACATCTATTTTTCAAAGCAGCGATTCCTGGAGCAATGGGAATGCTTGCTTCGTCTCTTTATTATCTTCTCGAAGGAATTCTTGTAGGCAGGGTGCTTGGTGCAGAAGCATTCGCAGGTCTAAATCTTGCCATGCCATTTGTCATCATCAATTTTGCTATCTCAGATATGATTGGTGTTGGTTCATCTGTCCCTATAGCAATCAAACTTGGACGTGGAGAGAAGGAAGAAGCAAATGGTATATTCTCTGCTGCCATTGTTATGATTATCATTGCTGGATTCGTGACAGGAGGTCTTCTTTTTGCTTCAGCTCCTGCTTTGTTCAGGTTGATGGGAGCTGATGAGTACCTCATTCCATATGCCGTGGATTATCTGAGGGCCTATGCATGCTTTTCGCCACTGACAACACTTGTCTTTGCTATGGATAACTACCTTAGAATCTGCGGAAAGATCAAAGGTTCCCTGATGATGAACATCTTCATGGCTGCATCCTGTGTCATTTTCGAGATGTTCTTCCTATTTGTTCTCAAAGGGGGAATCGCTACAGCCGCAATTGGTACATGTATAGGAATGTCCTCTGCTGTTCTGGTAGTTCTTTCGATATTCTTAAGTGGAAAGATGGAACTTAAGTTCAATCGTCCCAGATTTCACTTTTCCCTTATAAAGACTATCGTTTCATGTGGTCTTCCTACGTTTTTATCAAATGTATCTGGAAGAATAATATCAATCATAATGAATGTTATGCTTCTATCCCTTGGAGGTGCTGATGCTGTAAGCGTTTATGGGATAATCATGTCTGCAGATGGTCTAGTTATGCCGCTTTTATATGGTACATGTGATTCCCTCCAGCCTTCAGTTGGCTATAACTGGGGAGCCAGAAGGTATGACAGAGTAGAGACCTTGGAGAAATACTGCTTCGGAACAGGTGCTACTATTTCACTTTTATTCGGTGTCTTCCTGTTCCTCTTCCCGGATTTTGCTGTAAGCCTTTTCGTTGAAGGTGAAAGTACAGGAATCCATACATTTGGAATAGCTGCTCTTAAAATCTCAGCATTTGCCTATCTTGTCAGATGGATATCAATCTGTACTCAATGCTTTATGTCAGCTATAGGAAAGCCTGCATATGCAGCTGCTATATCAGTATCTGCAGCTTTTATATTCCCTCTTATTCTCATATTCACACTCTCTCCTATAGGTCTTGATGGTATATGGATGAATCTTCCGGGAACGGCATTCCTGACAGCGCTTCTTGCCCTGATTATCCTCACAAGATACAGAAAGATTGTAGACAAGGAAAAATCATATTCCATTGATGATTCTATCTGAGAGCTCTTTTGCCTTCTCTGGGCTAAACTGAGCTCCAAGCTGGGAGATTATCTCTCCGGCAAGGAATGAGGCTATTCGACCGGAATCCTCTGTCGAGTAGCCTTTTGTGTACCCGAAAAGGAATCCAGCAGCATATGTATCTCCAGCTCCTGTTGTATCTACAGGATCGGATTTTCCATATAGAGGTATTTCAATCATCCTGCCGTTATCAGAGATATAAGAGCCTTTCTTTCCATTCTTCACTATAGCTATCTTGGTAAGCTTTCCCATTGATCGGCAGCATTCATAAGGATCATAGTTATTGAAAAGGAATCTGGCTTCCTCGCTATTTGCGAATACGATATCGCAATAGTTTTCGAGAAGATCCAGAAAATCTGATCTATAGCGGCCTACTGCAAAAGGATCTGCCAGATCAAAGGCTATCTTAGTACCATTTTCCTTTGCTATCTTGAGCGCTTTTCTTACAGCTCCACGCTGTGCTTCTGTATCCCACATATATCCAGTGAAGTAGAACAGCTCGGCTTTTCTCACGCTCTCCTCATTCACCTTGTCCTCATCATACATCCTATTAGCTCCAAGGAATGTATTCATCGTTCTTTCCCTATCATTTGTCAGGAGAATTATCGAAGTACCTGTTGCAGCATGGAATACAACTGTTTCATCTTTCACACCATTATCACGGAGCCTTTTCTTGTACATCTCCCCAAATTCATCATCTCCGACTCCTCCTGCCAGAGTCGTTTCGGCTCCAAGCATTCTGAGTGTGACCATAGTATTTGGACAGGATCCTCCGCATGATATGGTTTTCTTCTTGTTGTTCATCCTGGTTATTATCTCAGTGCGTTTTTTCTCATCTACAAGAAGCATTGTCCCTTTGTTCAGGGAGAGGTATTCAAGGTCTTCATCATCTGCATAACAGAGAAAATCTATAAGTGGATTACCGATTCCGTAAATAGCCATACCATGAGTATAAGAGTATTCTGAAAGTAACGCTATATGTAGGTTTTCCACAGGTTTTCCACAGCTCGGTGGAAATGATGTGGAAAAGTGGAAAAATAAGGAAGAAAAGGCGGTTTTGCAATAATTCGTTCAATATTGTAATTTGTGATTTAATTACTTGTTATATAAATAATTAACAAAACAATTTAAAGTGTGGATAACATAAAATTTATATAAGATTAATTGAAAAAACATGCTATTTTAAGCTTGTGGAAAACGAGTTTTCCCCAGAGTTTTCCACAGGTTTTCCACAGGTAAGCGTTTAGTTATCCACAACCTCTTAACTGACAGTAATTACTGTAATTAGATAGGTTAAATTAAAAATATCAGGACTTATGCTTCTAGTGCTTTGAAGACTCTATATAGAGTTCTGCCTCTTTTAGGAGTTCCCTTACATTTCCTGGAAAGTTATGCATGAAGGAGGCGTAATCATTGATGATTCTTCCGTATCCCATCCTCCTTTCATATGCCTGAAGTATCTCAGGTATATCTTCCATATGTTCCAGGAGACTTGGCATTCTTATCTCATGTCCATATATCCTGTAATAGAAGTCCTTTCTTATTGTCTTTGTCCTTACAAGCTCCTTCAGTGACATGTTTGAAGCGGTAATAAGTCTGAAAGAAGTCTTCAGAGTCTTTCCTGAACCAAGCTTTCTGTATTCTCCTGTATCAAGAACTCTGAGAAGCTTTGTCTGAAGATTCATAGGCAGATCCTGTATTTCATCCAGAAACAGTATTGATCCATCTGCTTCGGCAAGGAGTCCTTCTCTGTTATCTGTTGCTCCTGAGAATGCTCCTTTTGTATGTCCGAAAAGTTCACTGTCTGCTATATCTGTTGAAAGACAGCCACAGCTTTCCATAACGATATCCCTGTCATGACGAGAGGACATGTGTATCAGTTTGGCGGCAAGAGTCTTCCCTGTTCCCGTATCTCCCACGAGATGTACCGGAAGAGAAGATTTTATAGCATGGAGAATAGACTTTCTGGTTTTTACCATCACATCAGAGCTTCCTGCAAGAAAACTCTTCAGATTTAGTGATACCAAATCCCCATTTACCGCATTCTCCAGTTCCAGATCTGAAAAGTTCTCATTGAGATAGCAGAATTTCGGATCTCTTCGCTGTCCTTCAGAATCTGTTATCACAATGATCTTTCCTGGAAAGTTTCTTAAGCTTTCACTAAGAGTTGCTGTAAGTATGGATAGCCTTGTGATTATGACATCCTCTTTATCGCCACCTGCTGTTATGAGACGCTGAAAAGTCGGACAGCTGACACAGTTAGCCTGTCCTAATAGTGGCACGACCCTTTCCGACAGAGCCCTGCCAAGTGAAAATATGAGAAACCTCAAAATACCCTCCTTCTTGTTATAAACAATGGACTTAGATAGGGGAGTTATCAATAAGAAGGTGTCTATGTTTTGTGTAATAATGCATCTGATAGAAAAGAATAGGGTATTACAGCTACTTCATTTCATTTGAATGCAATAGGTTAGGAGAGTAATCAATAAACAATTATCTTTTATGTGCGGAATCATTCCTCTGCTTTTCTGAGCCCTAATTCTGAAGAAGAGCCTGTATCGCTGACGCTGTGTATATGGCAGCAGTTTCAGCACGGAGTATGTTCGTGCTGAGAAGAACCGGTATTGCATTCTTTTCTACAGCTATATTGCATTCCCTATCTGAAAAGCCTCCCTCAGGACCTATCATGAAGGAGATGGATTCATCCTCTTTAGTATCTTCAAGTGCCTCAGAAAGCTTTCTGGTCCTTTCGATCGTACTTTGATGGAGGATGAGAATCCTTCCTTCAGCAATATTAAGGGCCTCCTCGAAAGATACAGGTCCTATAAGCTCAGGTTCCTTGCTTCCAGATTGCTGCACAGCTTCCCTTATAATTGTTTCCAGTCTTTCATTCTGATGTTTTGATAGCGGAGATTGGACAAATTCGGTATTCATCAACACTATCTTTTTCACACCGATTTCAGTTAATGCCCTTACCTCCATTTCATTCTTCTTGCCTTTCAGGACAGATATGAAAGCTATCATCGGAATGAAAGGTCCTTTATAGGATGAGAGGTTATCAAGAAGGGTTGCTTCAGGATTATCGGTTCTTTCTAGAGTTATTGAGCCCTCATCGAAAAGAAATGCCTTGTAGTATCTTTCCTTGCTGTCTTTAGCTGTGAATACATCGTTCACATTCAGCCTCAGAACACGGAAAAGATAGTTCTTCTCCTTCTCGGAAAGGTTATAAATACCATTATCTGCATCTCGCCTAAGGAGGAATACTCTCATTCTCCTAATACCTCCAGTGCTTTTGCTATGTACTGATCGAACCAGATATCCGCTACAGGACGATCCTCATAGTCCATTGAGTAGATATATTCATTTCTTATGAGAAGTTTGAGAAGATCCTCTGGAACACCACTGTCTCTATATTCAGAGGCAAAGTCCTCGACATTTTCTTTTGTGTATTCAGGGTGTTCTTCTATATATGGAGTGAACTTATCTTCTTCCATGAATGTTTCGAAAGCTTTCATCTCCTCATCTGTATACTCCGGTTCCTCGATAAGAATTTCAGGAGTGATTCCAACTTCATGGATATCCTTTCCGGATGGGGTATAGAAATGACCTGTAGTTATCTGTATGTATCCACCTCTGAAAGGTCTTATTTCCTGTGATATACCTTTCCCGAATGTCTGGCTTCCAAGAACAGTTGCCCTTCCGTTATCCATTAAAGCGCCTGTAAGGATTTCGCTCGAAGAAGCGGTACCGCCATTAACTATGAGAAGAAGAGGTATGTCTTCAGGCACAGATACACCTGGATCTGCATAGACAATAGCTTCTGATCTTCCAGATGATGGTTTGTACTTTGTTTCGAGAAGCATACCATCTGAGAGGAACATATCAGCAGTTTCAAGCGCACTCTGTACAGTTCCACCTCCATTGTTTCTTAAATCGATTATAAGCTTCTTAGCCCCTTGGGATAGAAGCGAGGAGAGATCTTCTGCAACCGAACTGCCTGTTGTTAGTGAGAATGTATAGATAGCTATGTAGCCTATATCATCAGTAAGCATTCCAGAGACAGTGGATGGAGTTGCGACAACTTCCGGCATCAGGGAGATATCGAAGACTGCGGAACCTCTATGCACTGTAAGAGTCACAGCTTCTCCTATTCTTCCTTTCATCAGATTGGATGCCTCAGTTGCTGTAAGTGATGAGACATCCTCTCCGTTTATAGCACTGATCATATCCCTTGGTCTTAGTCCTGCTCTGTCCGCAGGGCCTCCAGGAAATGGAGATGCGATTATCACCATGTAGCTTTCAGGATCGTCAGGATCCGCATATGCAGGGTTCATCTTCGTTAGATATGTTCCGATACCGACATATTCCCCTTCAGTGCTTTCCTCGAAGTCTTCAGCGACATCAGGTGGTATGTAATAGGAATATTGATCACCAAGAGAGTCTATCATTGCGCTGATAAGCTCTTCTTCCATTGTGTCAGAATCAATGTCATAGAGAAAATTATTGCTTAGATAGGCATAGAGATTACCAAGCGAGTATAGAATCTGGGAGATGCTTCTGGAGTTTTCAACCGCTTCACTGCTTTCCAGATTAGATGGGGTTGTCGTGATTATAGGAGTATATTCGGGAATAGCCCCCGCACTCAGTATCGATAATGATAATGCTACGGAAATGGCTGCTATTGTTTTTTTCATATTTGAAATATACCACCAAAGAAGAAGAAACAGAAAGGCATTGAATGTAAGAAGTCTGATGGATAAACTTAGCCTATGCTTGCCCAGTTTGTGGAATTCCCCAGATGGATTGATCCATATGTAATAAATGGCTTACCGATAAGATGGTATGCTGTGATGTATCTAGTCGCGTTCGGTATCGCATATGCGCTTTTCAGGTATCAGTGCAAGAAAGATAGGTATCTTCTGCTTTCAAGCGATGAAAGCCAGACTTTCTTCTTCTATGGGATACTCTTTCTTCTTATATTCGCGCGTCTTTTCTCGGTCTTCTTCTATAGTGATGGTCTTTATTATCTGACTCATCCATGGCTTATCTTCTGGCCTTTCAGGAATGGAGAGTTCGTTGGTCTTCCAGGAATGAGCTATCATGGGGGAGTTGTAGGTGCTCTTGTAGGAGGAATAATCTTCTGCCATTTCCATAAGCAGAAGCTTCTGAGAATAACTGATACAGTCGTTGCTGGTATTCCTCTTGGATACACATTCGGACGCCTTGGCAATTTCATCAATGCTGAGCTTTATGGAAGAGTTACCACAGTGCCTTGGGGAATGGTGTTCCCTACAGCTCCCGGTTTCTCCACGAATGAGGAGTGGGTCAGGAATATTGCTGACAAAGTAGGTATTGAGTATGTGCTTGGTGATGTGATTAACCTTCCTCGTCATCCCTCCCAGCTTTATGAAGCATTGTTTGAAGGTGTCGTGCTGTTTCTGATTCTATGGTTTGTAATAAGACCATGGAAGCTTAAGAAGAGACTTCCTGATGGAACAGTATTCGCTTTCTATCTGATGGGCTATGGTTTCTTCAGGTTCATGATTGAATACTGCAGACAGCCAGATAGTGATATCGGGTATGTGATAGCGCTTGGAGAGCATAGTGATAATATAGCGCTCTTCCAGTCTTTCCTGAATATTTCAAAAGGACAGATTTTCTGCCTGATAATGATAGCTGCCGGAGCCTTGCTCCTTGCAATACTTCTATGGAGGTACAGAAATGGATATAGAGAAGAAGCTGGAAAACCTGCGAAAAAGCCTAAGGGAAAGAAATCTTGATGGCTATCTTATAATAGGAACCGATCCCCATCAGAGTGAATATGTAGCTCCGAGATGGAGAACGAGGGAGTTTATATCGGGTTTCACAGGATCTGCGGGAACTGTGATAGTAACTCTCGATAATGCACTTCTCTGGGTTGATAGCCGTTACTTCATCCAGGCTGAGAAAGAGATTCAGGGGACAGAGTTTCAGATGATGAAGCTTGATACTGATAACACCCCTGATCCTTATAGGTGGCTTGAAGAGAATATGGAAGAAGGAAGCTGTGTAGGAGTTGATTCCTCTTCAGTCTCCATTTCTCTTTTCTCGATGCTTTCGTCTAGATTGAAAGCTAGGGGAATAATCATTGAGGCGACTGATGATTTGTTAGATCCGATATGGCAGAAGCGTCCTTCTATTCCATTCTCTGAATGTGAAGCAATGGATGCGGAATATGCAGGAAAGAGTGCGAAGGAGAAGGTTGAGGATGTTCGTTCATTCCTTCGTTCAAGAGATCTCAGATGGACGTTCATTGCCTCTCTTGATGATATAGCTTGGCTTACTAATCTCAGAGCCGATGATATCCCATGCAATCCAGTTTTCGTTTCATATGCATTTATATCGCTTTCAAAGGCTGTTCTTTTCATAGATAAAGCGCGTTTTGCAGATAAAGCTTTGCTTCAGAGTGTGAAAGCAGTGTTTGAGCTTAGGCCATATGAGAATGCTGTAAAAGATCTGAAGAACCTTGCAAAGGGTGCAGGGTACTACTCTCCAGAGAAAGTTTCAGAAGTATTCCATAAAGCACTTTCAGGGAAGAACAATATAACAGGAAGAGATATCACAACAGATATGAAGACAAGGAAGAACAAAGCTGAGATAAAAGGCATGAAGCTTGCTCATATCTACGATGCAGCCGCTTATGTTTCCTTCCTTGCAAGACTGGATAGAAATGAAAAGTATGATGAAATAGAGATATCTACACTGCTTGAGAATGAGAGAAAGAAGATTCCTGGTTATCTTGGACCATCATTCAATCCTATATCTGGATATAGGGAGCATGGGGCTATGTGCCACTATAGTGCTACCAAGGAAAGTTCCGCTGAAGTTAATGGCCATGGTCTTCTTGTCCTTGATACTGGCTCTCAGTTCGAATTCGGAACTACAGATATAACAAGGACGCTTCTCTTTGGTGATGAAGCTACGGAAGAGGAGAAGAGGGATTATACCCTTGTTCTGAAGGGCCATCTTGCTCTTTCAAGGCAGAAATTCATCAAGGGAACAAGAGGTGTGCAGCTTGATGTGCTTGCTAAGCAGTTTCTATGGCAGTACGGGGAGAGCTTCTTCCATGGAACAGGCCATGGAGTAGGGTGTCGTCTGAATGTACATGAAGGACCTCTTAGAATTTCTTCAGCTTTGATAGATGTACCTCTTGAACCAGGTATGGTTACATCCGATGAACCCGGGCTTTATAAGGAAGGACGCTACGGAATAAGGATTGAGAACCTTCTCGCAGTAAAGGAGGATATGGAGACTGAATTCGGTGCATTCTATTCATTCGATGTTCTTACTCTTGTTCCTTATGAGAAGAAACTTATAGATCTTTCACTTATTACTGATGAGGAAAGAAAGCAGATTGATGAGTATCATAAGAGGATATATACGGAACTTCATGAGCTTGTAGATAAAGATGTTCTGAAATGGCTATCTGATGCCACTTCCCCGCTTTGAGCTATTCCGATATATTCCATGATGATAGAGAAGGAGATTCAAATGGTTGAACCACTCGTAAAAAACGGAAAGATCCAGCGCCGTGGACCAGTAATGCTTGTTATTATGGATGGCGTAGGATTCGGAAAGTATAAGGATGGAGATGCTGTAGCATGCTCCATGACAAAGAATCTTGATGCACTTTATGCAACATGCCCTTGGACAAAGCTCAAGGCACATGGAACAGCAGTTGGTCTTCCTTCCGATGCCGATATGGGAAATAGTGAGGTTGGTCACAATGCTATGGGTTGCGGAAGAGTATTCGCACAGGGTGCAAAGCTTGTTTCCAATGCAATCACATCTGGTGATATGTTCAAAGGAGCTACATGGCAGAAGCTTATTGAGAATGTAAAGAAGAATAATTCAACTCTTCATTTCATCGGACTTCTTTCCGATGGTAATGTTCATTCTCATATCGATCATCTTAAGGCTATGGTAGCGGAAGCCAAGAAAGAAGGTGTGAAGAAAGTCCGTGTACATGCACTTCTTGATGGTCGTGATGTAGGAGAGATGTCTGCTCTCGATTACTTCGATCCTTTTGCAGAGTATCTTGCTGAGCTTTCTGCTGATGGTACATTCGATGCGCAGATTGCTTCCGGTGGTGGAAGAATGGTCATTACAATGGACCGCTACAATGCTGACTGGGATATGGTAAAGCGTGGCTGGGAGACACATGTCCTTGGCGAAGGAAGAATGTTCCCTTCTGCACATGAGGCTATTGAGACTCTCAGAAAAGAGACAGGAGCTATCGATCAGGATCTTCCTCCTTTTGTTATTGCAAAGGATGGAAAGCCTGTAGGAACAATCGAGGATGGTGATTCTGTCATTCTCTTTAACTTCAGAGGGGATAGAGCTATCGAGCTGTCAAGGGCTTTCGATGAGGAAAACTTCACAGAGTTTGATAGAAAGAGATGGCCGAAGGTTGAGTATGCGGGAATGATGGAATACGATGGCGATCTTCACATTCCTCATCAGTATCTTGTATCTCCTCCAGCTATTGATAGAGTAATGGCTGAGTATCTTTGCGCATCAGGGGTAAAGCAGTTCTCAATCTCTGAGACACAGAAGTTTGGTCATGTCACATACTTCTTCAATGGAAACCGCTCTGGTAAGTTTGATGAGAAGCTTGAGGAGTATGTCGAGATTCCTTCAGATAAGGTTCCATTTGAGCAGCGCCCATGGATGAAGTGTGCAGAGATCACAGATCGTGTCATTGTTGAAATCGAGAGCGGTAAGTGGGATTTCATCAAGCTTAACTTCCCTAACGGAGATATGGTTGGACATACAGGTGTGTTCGAGGCTGTTGTATGCTCCATGGAGGGAATGGATCTTCAGATTGGAAGACTCAAGGAAGCTATTGAGAAAGCTGGCGGTATCATGGTAGTTACAGCAGATCATGGCAATGCTGATGATATGTATGAGCATGATAAGAGCGGTAATGTGAAGAAGAAGGAGAATGGAGAGCCTAAGGCTAAGACTTCTCATTCGCTCAACCCTGTGCCATGTATCATCTACGATCCAGAGTATAAAGGTGAGTATTCAACAACACTCAATGAAGGTCTTGGAATCTCATCAATTGCAGCAACTTGTATGAACCTGCTTGGATTTGTTCCTCCTGCAGATTACGACAAGAGCGTTGTAGAGATGAACTAAGAGAATCTAAAAGACGCAAGAAGCCGAGGAGACTAAATCCTCGGTTTCTTTGTGAAATATATGCTATTATTCTGATATTCTTAGTTGCGTTTAGTATATCAATCGTAATGGTAATCACAACATCAAACGCAACTTTTTGGAGACCAAACGAAACTTTTTCATGAGCAATCGTAACTTTCTGTTTATTGGTAGTAGCCTCAATAGCCGGATTTTTCAGATTCAATAGCCGGCTTTTCAGACTTAATAGCTTGGTTTTTGAGTCAATCACCAGATTCTAAATGGATTTCCAATAGTTCAGATTTTTAAGGATTACTGCGAACTGAGAATAAGCAGAGGAGAACTCTGCTTTTAGATTCTCGCTGTAATTCACTTCTGATTCATAGTTCTCTATGATCTTCTTGATTGCTTACCAGATGCTTCATGAAAAAAGCAGTAGAAGACTTTACTTAGAACGTATTCTTCGAAGAGAGTGTCAGCATTACTATTCCTGCAATGTATAGTATTCCTGCGATGATTGATGGAAGGGCTACATTGCTCATTGAGAAGAAATTACCAAGCATCATCAGAATGAAAGCTGCTGCTCTGCTTATGCTATGAGTGGATCTGTCCTTTGCTACAGCTGCTATGTATGTACATATCGAGACAAGATAGATACAGATGAGAGCAGCTAGAAGAAGCGCATCATATGAAGATGAGAATACAGTCAATGTTGCAAGATCTGTCGTTCCTGTATTCAGAGGCATTGCAACAGCAAGGAACAATGCTGCCATGATAGTCAGATACAGATAGAGTTTAAGACGCGATGCATTTGTTCCGAAATACTGTACAGCAGTGAATACAAAAACCATCGCAGCAGAAATCATTGCAAATCTTTCTATGATTACAACAGCATTCGGAGCAAGGAGGGTTATTCCTGTTACCTCTGTGTAGAGTGGAATGATCATCGTGGCTTCCAGTGCTATGAATGTGAAAAGCATTGGTAACAGTGTGCTATCTATGCTGTGTGTTCTATGTCTTAGGCGCAGAATGAAAAGGAAGATCAGAGAAGATACTATTATCGCAAGCTGCGGAAGATAGATCATCAGATACATGAACCATCCCTGCGATCTCTGCTGCAGGAGCACAATAGTCATATGCACAAGGATGGCACTGTATAGAATGGAAATGAAAAGCTGAAGAATCAGAGCAAACGAAAATTGCTTCTTTTTTCTTTTCTCAGGCATCAGATAGTATCCCTATATGGAATCTCTACATCGGTACCTACGGCGGTAGCTACCACGCTATTGCCGAATGATACTATGAGGCTATCTATCATGGTAGCGAGACCTCCGAGTATTGGAAGGAATGCCACTATAGCATTTTCTGCCCCATATAGATTGATTCCAAGAAGCTGTAGCGTAATTACGGTTATGATAGCTATCTCTGTTCCTGCAGAGACAGAGGAAGCGAAGGATACTGCAGCTGCGGTTATCGCTGTTATTGCAATAACACTTGCTGAAGGCATGCTTTCGGTTGTCTCTGTAAAGAGTGTCAGCATCGTAAGAACTGCAACAAATGCACTTCCTCCTTTTCCGATTACAGAAAGCAGGGGAGTCGCAGTTGAAGCTATTCTCTTCTGCACTCCAAGATTCTGCCTTGCGATACTCTCATTGATAGGGACAGTAGCAACGATATTCGATGTCGTGAATCCCATCAGCATCGAAGCAATCGATCTGTAAAGCACCTTGTAAGGATTCTTCCTGAAACCGGTAAATATAGCGTAGAGAAGAGGAAGAACTACAATGACAGCTGCTATTGCCGCGATAGTAAGAAGCTTTGCGTATTCAGGAACAGCAAAGATTGTCTTCTCCTGATATACATCTGTAAAGAAAGAAGCAGATGTTATGAACACGAGGAAGAAGCCATAAACAGTATATGTCCTGGATACTCTATACATTACTTCTGAGAATGAATTCATTGTCGTATATGCTGGACGGATAATATCTGCAGAAGGCTTAAGGGCAAGGCCAAGTATCCAGGATATGATAATCAATGGAAGAATGAAGCGTGTTGTTGAGGCCAGTGTCCAGAATGCGTTAAGTGGATACAAGGCGCTTCCTGCACTGCCCATCATGTATGAAACGTGGCTTAGAAGTGTTCCAGGGGCACTTCCTGCTGAACTTGTAACAGGGAATCCCTCAGGTTTCGCTATGAATACCACAGCTGCAGCAAAGGCAAGGATTATAGCTGTTACAACAGACCATAACAGAGAGAAGCCAAAGACTTTCTTTCCCTTCTTGTCCTTCATCAATGAAGCTGTTCCTGAAGCTAATGTAATGAAGATTACAGGAATGGAAATGAACACACCTAGGCTGATCATGTAAGATGAAACAGAGGAAAGAATCCCTGCTGTTTGTGTAAAAGTGCCAAAAAGCAGCGATGTTGCAAGTCCCATGAGCATTGCTGCAATGTAGGTAATCCACGTTTTCATATTGAAAAGGATACAGCACCTACATGCTGTAGTCAATGTTGGGAGATGTGTGTTATTCATATATGCAAATCTTTCTGCTATATGAAAAAGAAGGAGCAGTTTCCTGCTCCTCCGTGCTTATTCTTCCTCATCATCCCTGAGAAGTTCTTTCAGCTTGTAACCGCTTTCCATTTCCTTCTCCATGAGAGTTTTGATGTATTCATCAGGATTGAAATCCTTTGATTTCGGAGAAAGTGCGAATGATAGTGCTGATAGCAGTATCACCCTCTGCATCTGCTCCTTGTTGTACCAGATCTCTCCCTGATACTCATTGCATTGAGTAAGGTTCTGTACTCCTTCATCACTCATTATCTGAGTAAAGAGCTTCAGGCTGGACATTCCTTTCTGATAATCTCTTCCAGCTGTTGTAAGTATTGCGGCAGAATGTATTACAGCTCTTCTCTCGTTCTCTCCATATGCGAGCTCGTTGAACTCATATTCGAAGAATGAATCTATGAGAAGTCTGTCTGTCTCCTCCATCGTGCCTCTTATATCGAGATTCTCGATGAATGGATAAAGCACAAGAGATGAGGCAATGGTTAGAACCAATGCATTATCTGCTCCTGCCCATGCAGGGAAGGCCTTTCCTTTCTTCTCGGTGAAAAGCGATGCCAGCGTCCTTATGAGCTTGATCATCGGTTTAGGCTCGATTTCAACAGGTTTTACACTAATCTGACCCTTTGCAGGTTCTTCCAGAGTCTCATATACCTCAGGAATCATGGTGTAGCATTCAGCAATCGAAAGAAGAAGTTCTCTTTCCCCTTCTTTTGATAGCCTTCCATTCACCATATCTGTTATATGCTTCAGAGTTTCCTGAGAGCGTAGCATCTCCATTGCTTTGAAAAGCGGTTCAAGGCGGAGAAGGGCCACAGCCTTTGATATATTCCTGATTCCCTTCCTTCCGTACATTCTCCAAAGCCTTTCATAGCTTCCATCGGTATCCTCAACCTGCCTTATATTCCAGTACACTCTCGCTTCATAGCCCTTGAGTGAGAATGAGAATCCCTCATCGTAGAGCTGCATTGAAGGAATGATGTATGTCAATCCATCGGAGAAGCAATCAAGAAGTGCGTAGTTCCTGCCTCCGAATGAAAGTCCCAGGCTATCTGCAAGCTTTGTCGTGACTGTTGTTCTTGTATCATGATCCTTCTTCAGCTTGGGTGAAGATACGCTTATGTTTCCTCCGCATTCCTCATACTGGTTGTTGACAAGGATAAGAGTGCGTTCGGAATCTGTTCCGTTCACGAAAGCATAAATCGATTCCTCGATGCCTCCGTTCTGGTTATAGCAGTCAAAGAGCTGGAAATGATCTACTCCAGAGAATAAGTATCTTCTTCTGAAGAGGGGGAAGATCCTTCTATAGTGCTCTCCGACAAGCCATCCATTTGGCTGTTCGTTGTAGTAGGCTCTCTTATACTCCATGCCATACTTCTCATGGTAGCCTTCAATCTGACCATGTCCTACCATCGGAAGACCTGGAAGAGTTGCAAGGAGCGTGCAGACGGCAAAGTATTTGTCTCCATCTCCGAACTGGGCTATTGCTGTCTCCTCATCAGGGTTGTTCATGAAGTTGACATAGCGCTTAAGAATCTCGGGCTCAAATACAAGCGTGTTCTTGATGCCAAGCCTGTATTTCTGATTCTCCTGATTCTTCAGCATGTTCATGAATGCAGAGTTATAAACTCTGTGCATGCCAAGTGTTCTTACGAAGTAGCCTTCCATCATCCAGAAAGCTTCTGCGAGAAGAAGGGTATCTGGGACTTCCTGGGCGACTCTGTCAACGACTTCTCTCCAGAACTCCTGTGGAATACGGCGATTGAATTCCTCGTCACTCATTGCATAACGAGCTCTTCCCGCTATATCACCGCCATGTCCAGGCTTTGGATACCAAAGTCTCTGTATATGTCTCTTTGCGAGAGTCATGGCTGCATCGAAACGTATTATAGGGAAGTTCCTGGCTACATGAAGAATTTTCTGAATGACAGCTTCTCTGGTAGTCGGATTGAGATAATCAAGCTGAGCTGTATCATTCCAGGGCATCGATGTTCCATCATTTCCATGGAATATATACCTTGTCTGTCCTGTGCGTTTATCACGGAGCATGAAAGTTACAGCGGCATCTGTCCTGTCATAGTAATGATCTTCAATCTTCACCTCATAATCCGGATTATTAGATAGATCAGGGCCATTGTATGTATAAGAAGGATATGGTGGCCAATCCTGCTGCACGAAGTAATCTGGATGCTCATATACCCAGTTCCCATCGATTCCTGTATGGTTTGGAACCATATCAGAAGCAAGCCTGATTCCTCTTGCCTTGCACCTCTCCCTTAGATTGTCGAGAGATGCCCATCCTCCTATTGCCGATGAGATTTCATAATCTTTCAGGGAGTAAGCCGAAGCTTCTGCATCAGGGTTGCCGCAGAGATTCTTTATCTTCTTCGATGCCTCTGATCGCTCCCATAGACCAATAAGCCAGAGAGCTGTGAAGCCTCTTTCTTTCAAGAGATCCAATTCCTCATCTGGAATCTGGTCAAGCCTTGTTATTGACCTCTTGTATTGTTTTGAAAGCTGGTCAAGCCATACAAGAGTACATTTCGCTATCATGACGACACGAGGCATCCAGTTTGAATCATCAGAGAAGGCCTCATACTCATTGAGTTCGCTTTCAGAGTAGTTGATAACCTGTGTCGGTCCTCCGCCTCCACCGACTCCGCCTCTGTCTTTTTCCTCTTCATGAATGTAATCGAGGGAAGTCTCCAAGAGTCTTATCAGATAGGAAGGAAGCAGCGCGCTCCATTCTCTGAGAATGTATCTGATCTGTTCCTCGAGGGAATTCGGATAGAGACGCGCAGGAAGCTGAAGCATTGTGAAGATATCATCAGTATTAGGCTTTCCATTTCTCAGATCATCTTTCACATAAGATGAGAGAATACTCGACAGAGCTTTGTACTCCGGTGGATAGATTATCTGGTCAGGTGAGACGAAAGGCTTTGAAGCTGCTAACAAAGCTGGGTTCTGGAGCATAACCTGATGAATGAAGAAGCCTCTCATATCTTCTGTCATTCTCTTTGCGGCATCTGGTTTCTTCTCTTCAAGAGCAGGAGAAGGGAAAGTACGTGAGTAGAAACCTAATGCGTTTGATAGCTCCTCGTTTGATGCAACTGTAGCGATTCGTCTTGTGAAGAAATCACCTTGGCCATCATCCATTCTCGCTGTCAGTACAATCTGATAAATCAGATGCAGTACGGCAGAGGCATGAAGCTTTCCCGGGGAAACAAATCCGCTTTCAGCTCCAGTTCGTTTTAATTCAGAGTTATATCTGTACGCAAGAAGGGAAGCTTCCCTGTACAGCAGGTCGAGACTTTCATCAGTTGGAAAGACCGATCCGTTAATTTTGATTTTCTCCCTTGTGATCAAGGGGATTCTTAAATCCCTTTTTTCCATTCCAACCCTCTTTGCATTTAACTATATCATAGCATAGCAATGAGGGCTCTTTTAAGCACGATTTAGACGTTTTAACGCATATGTGGCTATTTCGTTGATATAACAAGCCCCAGAAGAGTAAGAAGAGTTCCAGCTCCAGAGGAAAGAGTTATAGGTTCGTCAAGGAAAAGAGCTGAGGAGATTACCGTAACAACAGGGACAAGATATATAAATACACTTGTTTTGATAGCCCCTATCTGTCTTACAGCTATGTTCCAGAGTACAAAACAAAGTGCAGAGGCCATTATTCCTAGAAACGCAAGATTAAGTATATTGCTTGCAGTGAAGATATTTCTTGCATCTCCATGACCATGCCAGAAAAGCATCGCAATTGATATGAACACCAGTCCATACAGAAAGGATCTTCTTGTTGTCTGTATTTCAGAGTAGCCGAATGTGCTTATTTTCTTTGTCAGGATCGCGTAAATGCCCCATACTGCTGCAGCTCCAAGGGAGAGAAAATCTCCCAAAAGACTGCTTTGGGAAACTTCTAATGCTGAGAAGCTCATTAAAAGTATTCCTATGATTGCAGAGACGAAGCCGATGAAGAACCACTTATTCTTCTTTTCCTTTGAAAAGAGTGCTGTGAAGAAAGGAGCTGTCGATACGATTACTCCTGTGTTTGAGGCACTTGTCCAGATTAATGAGATATTCTCAAGAAAATAGTACAGGAATATTCCAGATATGCCGGCGGCTATGAAATATTTCTCCTCTTTCCATCCTTTGCTTTTCAATATATGAGGGGATATAACGAATAAGGCAATTGTTCCTATTGCAAATCTGATGAAGAGAATCTCAACAGGGGTGAATGTGTTAAGAAGCAGTTTCGTGGAGACAAAGGTGATGCCCCAGATAAGAACGGTTATTGTTGCAGCAACGTATCCTGTTTTCATAAGACAGATATTTCTCTCTCATCTTCTGGACTGTCAATAAGCGGTCTTATCCTGGAAAATAAAGTTTTAAGGATAATTGCTTCATCCTTTTTGAAAGGGGAGGTTACATACAGCCTTACATCTCCATGCACTGGTCTTCCTATTCCTACTCTCAGACGATAAAAGCCATCGGAGCCAAGACGTTCTTTTATATTCCTGAGTCCGTTATGTCCTTGTAGTCCCCCTCCTTTCTGGACTTTGGCTTTACCAAGGGGAAGCTCTAGATCATCATGGACAATCAGAATCTCATCTGCTTTCAGTTTGTAAAATGATGCAGCCTCCGAAACTGCCGTTCCTGAGAGATTCATCATGGTCATTGGCTTTATAATCTTCCTTCCCCCTTCTTCTGTGAAAGCTGAATGGAACTTCACTTTCCAGGAAGCATATGGATAAAGCTCATCTGAAAGGAGAAAGCCTGCATTGTGCCTTGTTTCTTTATACTCTTTTCCTGGATTACCAAGGAAAGCTACCAGACGGATCATGCTTCTATGAAACTCAAGAATCTTTCGGCCTGATCCTCAAGCTTCCTCCTTCTGTCGTTATCCAGATATAGTGTATCCGATGAGAACTCTTCAGGAGTAAGGCTTATTGAAGTCTCTTCTCCATCCATGTGCTTCATCTTCATGAAAATAGAGAGTTCTGAAAGCCTTTTTCTTGCATTAGCAGCCCCGCTCTTTCCTCCGGCTCCTGAAAGTGTGACAGGAAGCCCTGTAGCTGCAGAGATTCTTTCCGGATCTCCTTTGACAAGCGGTCTTGATAACCAATCCAGAAGATTCTTCAGCACTCCCGGTATATTGAAGTTGTATTCAGGTGAGAATATCCAGATACCATCTGCGCTCATCACCTCATCCCTTATCCGCTTCACGGCTTCGGGGGCAGGATACTCTATGTCCTGATTCATGAAAGGGATGTCTGAATAATCCAGAAAAGAAACTTCCGCTCTGTTTCCGATTATAGCGGCAGCACTTTCAGCTAATGATTTATTGAAAGAGTTCTTTCTGAGAGAACCCACTATGAAAAGAATCTTCTTCATAATTTTTCCTCATAGAGAATATAGCTGATGCAAGGACGGCAGAAAAGTAATGAATTGGGTTGGAATCAGTTGGTTTTCAGTTGATAATCAGGTGGTAAAAATAACTAATTATTTATAATACAAGAAATATAATCAGTTGAATTTTTTAATTTGCAGTTGATTTTCAGTTGAATAATAATAATTTTGGATTTAGAATTCTTTATAGAAGGAGTTATTATGACTGCGGAAACTAAGTATAAAGTGATCTCAAATCTTCTTGATAACCTAAGCAAAGAAGGACTGGAAGTGGAATTCAAGGAAGCATCTTATTCCATTCCCCAATCAATGTGGGAGACTGTATCAGCTTTTGCTAATACAAATGGCGGTGTAATAATTCTTGGAGTAAAGGAAAAATCCCATGTATTCACAGTTTCAGGTATCGCAAATGCAGAGAAGATGGAAGCTGATTTCTGGAACACTATCAGAAATAGAAAGAAGATAAGTCAGTTATCAATAGGTTCACATTCTTTTGAGATATTGGAGACGGAAGATGGAAAGCAGATAGCCCGTATTTCGATTCCCCAGGCTGATGTCTCAGAGCTTCCTGTTTTTCTGAATGGAAATATGAGTGAGACTTATATCCGTCGGGGAGAAGGGGATTATCAGGTGAATCCAGAAGAGCTTAAAGCGCTTATCCGTAATAGCAGTCCTAAAAGCAATGATCGAAAAACACTGGAAAAACTTTCAATTGACGATCTTGATAGAGTAGCTCTCCGTAATTTCAAAGCAATAATTGAGGACAGATATCCAGAAGGGGCTTATGAAGATATGAAAATGCAGGATTTTCTGCTTCATTTAGGACTTCTAGATGATTCCGATAAAGATAATATCTGTCTTTATGCAGGAACTTTGCTGCTTTTTGGAAAGTACAATACAATAAAGAAATACTTCAATTCATATCAGCTGGATTATTTTGATTACAGGGGAGCTTCCAATCGCTGGATAGATAGAGTGTCCTCTGATGATCTCGGGTCAGGGGAGATGAATATATTCAATTTCTACAACGTTGTGTACCAGAAACTTGCAATAGTGGCAAAATCAGGATTCAAGCTGGATGAGAATATGGTGAGAGTTAATACCGATATAAAGGAAGCTCTCAGGGAAGCTCTTGTGAATGCTTTAGCACACGCAGATTATTCCATTCCTAACGGCTGTGTCAGAATTGAGGTCTATGATACATATTATAAATTCGAGAATCCCGGGAAGATGCTTATTCCTGCAGAGAAATTCTTCAGGGGTGGAACAACTAAATCTCGCAATGATGTGATAATGTCATCATTCCGCAGAATTGGTTTATCTGAAAGGCAGGGGTATGGAGGTTACCAGATATTCAGAACAGTAATCAACAACAAGTTCAGAACCCCAGAAATCTTTACATCCCTTGAGAAAACTGTTCTCACGCTATGGCTTGTGGATTTTCCTGGTTCTTATCCTGATCTTCCTGCTGTGGAGAAAGATATTCTATCGATACTTACTCGTTCCAGTTTTCTCTCAAAAGGGGAGATTGAAACTATTCTTTATGATAAATACACGGAGTATAAGATAAAGAAAGCCCTTAAAGAGCTTGTTGATAGGGGTATTTTGATAATTTCAGGAAGGGGGAGATCAATAAAATATTCTATTAACTTTACTACGGCAGAAGGGCTTGGTCAGATAAGGCTTCTGATGGATAGATTGACAGAACTTGTTAGTAAAAAGGATTAATTTCAGTTGATAATCAGATGGTAAAAATAGCTAATTATTTATAATACAAGAAATATAATCAGTTGAATTTTTCAATTTGCAGTTGATTTTCAGTTGAAACGGAAATTTGGATACAATTAATCAGTAAGTTGTATTCTCTTCCGCTTAACCAATAATGGGGTATCGGGCTAGAATGTAGCTGCAATATACACTTTGGAGGTGGAAATATGGCAACTGGAAAAGTAAATGGGGATTTCATCCTCAAGATACTTGTCGGTATTCTTTTTGTTGTTATCGGTATCGAGGGTATTGCCGATTTCGGAGGGAATGCCATCTATGATGAGCTCGATGAGCCTTTTAACATCATTGTCGGTGTGGTTCTCCTTGTAGCAGGTCTTCTTCTGATAGTTCCTTCTTTCATCGGTGGAATCAAGGCTTCTTTCGTGAAGATCTCAACACTTGTTGTCCTTGTCGCTTGGATTATCTTCATTCTTCTTGAAGATTTTATCTATGGACTTAGTGGTCTTAATGGAGATGAGTGGTTCCTGTGGATCGAGGATCTGATCTACCATCTTCTCATCCTTTACTGCATCTATCGTGTAGCAACTCCTGCAGTACGCAAGCTTGGTAACAAGTAATCAGCGATTTCTTATAACCCCCTTCTTAGGACACTGTTCGTTTTCAGGACAGAGCGAGCAGAAAGGGGATACAGGAGTACAGATTTTCTGCCCATAACGGACAAGGAGCTCATTGAGTGGTATCCAGAACCGTCTGGGCAGGATTTCTCTTAGTCTTTTCTCTGTTTCTTCAGGAGTTTTTGTCTCAACCCAGCCAAGACGATTTGCTATTTCATGTACATGACAGTCCACGCATACGGCATCGATACCATATCCAAGGTTAAGGACGAGGGAGGCTGTCTTTATTCCGACTCCTGGAAGGGAAAGAAGCGTATCCATATCATTAGGGACAATGCTGTTGTAGTTGTCGCGGATAATTATTGCAATCTTTTTAAGCTGCTCGCCTTTTCTTTTGTAGAAACCTGCGGGTTTTATAGCCTCTGCGATTCTTTCGCTATCAAGTTCAGCTAGCGTATTTATATCAGGAGCAATCTGGAACAGCCTTTTCGAGGCTTCGAGTGTTACCTCATCTTTTGTTCTAAGACTTATGATTGTGGAGGCAAGCACTTTGTATGGATTGCTATCCTCCTCTGCGATAGTACTGACAGAAGGAAGGGGAGAGCCTATTTTCCTTAGCTCCTCGCTGAAAGAATTGAAAATTGAATCAACATATTTCTCGTCAAGCATTTTTTCCACGTTGACCAAATCATCTGGAAAAGCTAGCGTTTTCCGTATGATTGTCATCCTAAAACAGGGTATTACACCCCAGGAAAAAGATAAAGTAAGATCCTTTCTCTCAGAGAAGGGTTTCATTGTAAAGGAAATCGTCGGACAGCAGGATACCGTACTTGGCGCTGTTGGCAAGGTTTCGATAGATCCGAGAACTGTAGAACTCATGCCAGGGGTAAGTTCTGTAGTCCCTATTTCAAAACCTTATAAGCTCGCATCCCGCGAGATGAAGAAAGAGGACACGATTGTTCAGGTAGGAAAGGTCAAGATCGGAGGAAACAGAGTAGCTGTGATAGCTGGTCCTTGTGCTGTTGAGAGCTATGACCAGGTAATGGCAATTGCTGAATCTGTAAGAGAGGCCGGTGCTGTAATGCTTCGAGGAGGAGCCTTTAAGCCAAGAACAAGCCCGTATGCTTTCCAGGGTTTGGGAGAAGAAGGACTTAAAATCCTCAGGAAAGCTGGAGATGCCTTTGATATGCCTATTACATCAGAGGTTGTTTCTCCTTCCGATGTTAAGATGATGGCTGAGTATGTTGATATGTTCCAGATCGGAGCCAGGAACATGCAGAACTTCGAACTTCTGAAGGAAGTCGGGAAGACAGGTATGCCAGTTCTTCTCAAGAGAGGACTAGCTGCAACTATTGAAGAGTGGTTGATGGCTGCAGAGTATCTCATGGCATCCGGAACCGATCAGGTAGTTCTTTGCGAAAGAGGTATAAGAACATTCGAGAAGGCTACCAGAAATACACTCGACTGCTCTGCAATTCCTGTCGTGCAGAAGCTTACCCATCTTCCTGTTATAGGGGATCCTTCCCATGCTACAGGTATAAGAGACATGGTAGCTCCTATGAGCCTTGCAATCATCGCATCCGGAGCTTCCGGTGTGATTGTAGAGGTTCATAACTGTCCTGAAAAAGCTTTTTCAGATGGTCCTCAGTCTCTTTATCCTTCACAGTTCAAGAAGCTTGTTCATGATATCCAGGCGCTTTGTCCTGTTGTGGGAAAGAGCCTTGAGAAGATACCTCGCATTATTCCTGCTGGAATGAAGACACAGGAGGAAGAGAAGAAAGAAGCAGGGGATTTCTCTTCTGTTGTTGTTTCCTTCCAGGGTGTGAGGGGTGCATTCTCTGAACTTGCAGCAAGAAGATCATTTGATGAGAGCGTGACACTTCTTCCTTGCCATTCATTTGCGGATGCGTTCGATGCTGTCTCGTCAGGAAAAGCTAAATATGGAGTTCTCCCTGTTGAGAATACCCTAGGTGGAACTGTTTATGACACTCTTGATCTCCTTGCAATGCATCCGGAGCTTACAGTTGTCGGAGAGCAGCAGGTAAGGGTAATGCATAATCTTATAGTTACACCTGGTGCAAAGATGGAGGATATCAAGAAAGTATATTCACATCCTCAGGGAATCCAGCAGTGCAAGGCATTCCTTGATAGCGAACTTCCAGATGCGGAGCGTATCCCATTCTTTGATACAGCCGGAGCTGTTGAGTACATTTCAAAGCTTGGGGACAAGTCGGTTGCCGCAATAGCAGGTGCTCCAGCTGCTCATTATTATGGTATGGAAGTGCTTCGACAGGGTATAGAAACAGATGCCTCCAACTATACTAGATTCTATATTCTCTCCAGGGAGGAGAATGCTGAGGTTTATCGCTCGCAGGAGAAGCTCAATAAGGCGGCTCTCTCATTCTCTGTCTCCGATGAACCAGGTTCTCTGATGGATGTTCTGAAGACGATCTCTGATTATGGTGTGAATATGACAAAGCTTGAGTCCCGTCCTATTCCAGGAAAGCCTTGGGAGTATCTTTTCTTCGTGGAGCTTGATCTTCCAGAGGAAATGAAGAAGTTTGATGAGCTTGCGGAGGATATTAAAGCAAAAGCTGTCTCCTTCAGGGTTCTTGGTGTATATACTTCTGTAATAGGATGATTCCAAGACCTTACGATAAAGCAATGCTTTTTATGGGAGTCCTCTCAGTGAGGGGATTCCCGGAGAATCTTAAAGCGCGTCTTGAAAAACTTTTCGGACCTGTCTCGGTTATAACGCCTTCGATACCTTTTGATTTCACCGATTATTACAATAGTGAGATGGGTGAAGGAATAGAGCGCTTCTTCATAGCTTTTGATAACCTTGTCTCTCCTGATACTCTTGCTGATATAAAAACAGCTACAGATGAGCTTGAGCTTGATTATGCTATTGATGGAAATAGGCATATAAATCTGGATCCAGGACTTATTACAGAAGGGAATGTAATTCTCGCAACGACAAAGAATCGGTCGCATCGGATTGCTATAGGGCGTTCGTTGTATGCAGAAGTGACGCTTATTTACCATAGCCATGGCTTTGAATCCTTTCCATGGACGTATGCAGATTATCGTTCGGAAGCGGTCCAAAACGAGCTTTTGATGCTTCGTAAGCGCTACTTATCATTAAGAAAACTGTCAAAATAAGAGAGATGCAGAGTATATCTATATATGATACTTACTCTGCTTTTATTATTTCTATCTTCATGTTCCTATGAACCATGGATTGATGTGGAACTTGTCATTCCCGAGCAGCATCCTTTTGAAGATGCTTTCTCTGAGAGTATGTGGTTTACCCTCTCTTATTTCAATGGAGAGAGGATTGTCGATGAGCATATTCCTAAAGGAAGCCGCAATGTAAGCGTTAAAGTAAGATCAGGAGGACTTGCTGTATTTTCATTTCGTCCTATTGGAGAGTTAGGGGCAATCGGGGGATTCTATGAACCCGGAGATGAAAGGAGGGTAAATGTTCTTCCTGAGTATGGAGCCTTTGCGGAGATGCTTTTAAATGCGGCTTCTTATCGTGCGGAACCTGTTTCAAGGTTATCTGTCAGGGAGGTTCTGACAGCTGTTGATGATATACAAGCTATAGATGAAACTGAATTCCTCCGAGATATCTTCAATGGAACATTGGGGTATGGAATAAAGCTTAATGATAAATATCTTGTGCGGTATGATTCGATTCCAGAGGGCGTCTGGATTTCTGAGCGTTTTGATATCCCTTCATTTGAAATTGATTTCACAGGAGAATCTGTTTCTTTAATGCTATATCCTGGAGTCTACAGATATGCTGAGGTGTCAAGAGGATTGCTGCTGACTGTCATCGTCGATGAAGAAGGTGAGGGTTCTTTCATGATGTCCGGCATTCCCTTGTGGTAGAAAAGCGCTTATTAATGTAGACTCACAGCCATGGAATCCCTGAGAGAATTATTCCGCATTGGATATGGTCCATCTTCTTCGCATACGATGGGGCCTAGAGAGGCTGCCAGACTTTTCATGACAGCTCACCCAGAGGCAAGGAAAGTTAAGGCTGAGTTATTCGGTTCGCTTGCTGCGACAGGCAAGGGGCATCTGACAGATAAGGCTATCAGGGAAGCTTTCTCGGAAAAGGGGATTGAGACTGAAATATTCTGGTTTCCCGATGAATTCAAGCCTTTTCATCCTAATGCACTTACGATAATCGAGATGGAACCGGGAAGCGCGGAAGAGTCTTACTATTCAGTAGGTGGCGGAAAGGTTGTTCAGGAAGGGGAAAACCCTGATTCTGTTTCTCATCCTTATCCTGATGAAAAAGTAGGAACGATGTCCAGGCTTCTCAGATATTGTGACGATAACGGCTATCAGATCTGGGAGACAGCGCTTGAATTCGAAGGTGAGGAGATTCTTGATTACATCTCCGAGGTCTGGAGCGTGATGAAGGATTCCATAAAGAGAGGCCTAGAAGCTGAAGGGGTTCTCCCTGGGGGTCTTCGTCTGCAGAGGAAAGCTTGCCAGGCATATGCGAAGGCTAAGGATTTCACGGGATCGATGGGAAGTTCTGCCCATGTTTTCGCTTATGCTTTAGCTGTCTCAGAGGAGAATGCAGGTGGTGGAAAAATCGTCACAGCTCCTACATGCGGAAGCTGCGGAGTCCTTCCTGGTGTGCTTTATCATCTGGTGAGAGAGTATGACCTTCCAGAGATAAGGGTTCTCAGGGCTCTTCTTACAGCTGGTATGGTTGGTAATATCGTAAAGACAAATGGTTCTATATCTGGGGCAGAGGTTGGCTGTCAGGGTGAAATTGGTGTTGCCTGTGCAATGGCAGGAGCCGCAGCTGCCCAGCTTACAGGAGGAACGATAAGACAGGTTGAGTATGCTGCTGAGATGGGGCTTGAGCATCATCTTGGCCTTACCTGTGATCCTCTGATGGGACTTGTGCAGATTCCATGTATAGAGAGAAATGCTATGGCATGCATGAGAGCAATTGATCATGCAACCTATGCGATCATGGGAGATGGAAGGCATAAGATTTCATTCGATGATGTTGTCGAAGTTATGATGGAGACAGGGCATGCCCTTCCTTCCCTTTACAGGGAAACTTCAATGGGTGGTCTTGCCCGCATCCATGAACTCTGAGATGGAAGCTCGTGACCATGGGTTATGGCAAGAATCACAGCTCTCTTTTCTGTGATTCTTGTAAGTACCCTATAGTCTCCTATCCTGTATTGCCATCTCTTTCTACCTCCAAGGCTTGTTCCGATACTTTTCGGATCACTGAGCGGCTTCACGTTTCTGATCAGCCAGCCTTTTATCAAGGAGGAGGTTATGCTGTCCATCCTGGACAATTCAAGTTCTGCTCTCCGGGAAAGTTCAATTCTCACCATCTTCTTCCTCCAGAGCTGTTGTTTCCGGATTCTCCTTGAACTCTTCAAGAGCTTTTCTGTAAGTCTCAAGATCGAAATCTTCTTCTATCCTTTTAAGCACCGTCTGCCTGATCATCTCCGAGAGATTCATGTTGTTGAGTTCCGCATACTTCCTGAAAAGCGTGGCATCCTCATCTGGTAAACGAAGTGAGATTATCATATAAAGCCTCCAGAACTACATTGTAATACATAATCAGGATATCACAATTTTATTTACAATTGCATCCTACTGGAAGAAGTAATGATTTCTGCAAACTAGCTGAACATCTCAGGTGAATACAGTGGTATTGCTCCTTTGTTCCCTACCACATAATCTGCAACAGCTGTCGCCTTATGAAGTGCTTCCGCTGCTTTGAGGCCCTTTTCATAGCGGTAGAAGAGATAAGCTGCAGATAGGCTATCTCCTGCACCTACTGTATCTACAACCTTCACATCCGAGCAGTTTTCATGCACTTTCCCTTCTGTGGTGAAACAATCTGAGCCATGTTTTCCTCTGGTGATCAGAAGAGTGTGTATTGCGGTATTTTCAAGAAGCCAATCAAAAAGTTCCTCTGCATCGCAGTTTTCTATTCCAGCCATGTCACAGATAACATTGATCTCATCCTCATTGATCTTGAGAATCGTAGCATTATCCAGACAGAAGCCAAGAATCGAATCACTGTAGAAATCCTTTCTGAGATTGATATCAACGAATACTTCCTCAGGGGAGGTTGAAGCGAGAATGCTATCCAATGTCAGGAAAGATTCAGTACTTCTTAGGGCAAGAGATCCAAAGTATAGAATGAAGGGGTTTTCATTAATTGCATCAATATCATCATCTGAAAAATCTATCCTATCCCATGCGGCAGGATAGTTGAATTCATAGTCGGCATCTTTGCCATTCATTGTTATTTCTGCAATTCCTGTCGGAACCTTTTCCAGTATGGATATCATAGAGGCATCTACGCCAAGCTTCTCAATACTCTGGAATGCTTCCTGTCCAAGCACGTCATGCCCCAGTGCGCTTATTATGGCGCTCTCTCCTCCGAGCTGCTTGTAATGAGCCGCGACATTAAGAGGCGCGCCCCCGAGTGTATGTGTATCCTCGAATGTGTCAAAAAGAATCTCTCCGAATGAGTATAGCTTCATGAAATGCCTCCTGTTGATTCTCTGATCTTAAGCTCTGTTGCTGCGGTGATGAATAGACTTGCTCTTTTGGGATCCTTCAGCTTTGATAAAATGCAGTGGATAGTCTCCATTCCTAGCAGTTCCTTAGGTGTCGCTATTGTTGTCAATGATGGAATCATGTCCTGTGAATCGGGAATATCATCAAATCCAGCTACTGCAACCGTTTCTGGGACCTTTATTCCTTCGGAAGATAAAGCTCTCATTATCTGAATTGCCGTCCAGTCATTTCCGCATATGTATACATCTGGCAATTGTGTGAAGTGCTTGATTCTAGCAGCTGCTGCAGTTGGGTTAATAACACCATCAATCGTCACTTCCTCTGTGAATGAGCATTCCCTGATTTCTTCAAGCCCAGCATCTCTGAGCGCTTCAGTGAAGGCTTTGTATCGCTCTGCAAAGCCAAGGCTTGTATTGCTTGAAGCAAGGTTTCCTGCAAAAGCGAACCTCTTCCTGCCAGCCTTTATCAGCTTCATGACAAGATTGTAGATATTGTTTCTGTTCTCCATTGTGACAACATCAATCTTTTCAAGAACATCCTCTGCATTGTTTGGAGCATCGACGGAGACTATAGGTACTCCTAGTGTAAGGAGCTTTCTGCATACATCGGCGTTGCAGACTTCGACTAGGATTATCCCTCGGATATTATCCTGCCTCAGAAGTGGGGGGATTTTTGCGTTCAGGATTTCCTCGGAACTCATCATTGCCATTGCAAGAGTTAGTCCTGTCCCCTCTATAGCTTTCTTTATGCCTTCCATCACACTCAGCCAGAATCCTGTCTGGGCTGTTGATTTCGTAAGCAGGATTATGGAGCCATCGTGAGGTTCATTTCTCAAGTCCGCTTCTGATAAAAACTGTCTGTATTTCATAGCGACAGCTGTTTCTATTATCTTCTTTCGTGTTTTCTCTGAAACACCAGGCTTGCCATTGAGTGCTTTTGAAATGGTATTCCTGGATAATCCGAGGCTTGCTGCAATGTCATTAATTGAACAATTCAAACATAACCTCCTGTTCTTTTTACATGATTATATTTGCACAGGTTTAACTTTGCAAGAAAAAGTGTGCATTTGCATACAAAAATGTATTTGGTGCACTTAATATGGCAGAAAAATAAGAAAATAAAAAATTTTGTTGACAGATAACAATACTGGACTTACCCTGAATTTGCATTTGAAAAGGTGCAAATGTAAACATAAGGAGTAACGATGTTCATATCATATAAACCATCTGATGCTTATGTCGGTGATGTAATCCCGTATTTCGAGAATGGAAAGTATTATGCTTATTATCTGCATGATCCCAGAAACTGCGGTGCAGGAATTTATGCAGAAGATACTACATGGCACCTTGCTACAACAGAGGATGGTCTTGTTTTCAAGGATGAAGGAAGAATCCTTCCTACTGGAGATGAGACAACTCCTTATCTTAATAATTACACCGGGTCGGTTATAAAGCATAGCGATGGCAGATATTATGCATTCTTTACAGCTTTCAATGAGCTTAATGACTCATATAAGGTCAATGGCAAGGCTGTTCAGTCTGTCATGATGGCTGTTGGTGATACTCCTGAGAAGCTTGAGATAGTCAATGATTTCAGGCTCTTGGGTGACGACAATATCTATGAGGTATATGACTGGAGAGACCCTTATGTTTTCTACTCAGAGGATGATCAGTGCTATCTGATGCTTTTATGTGCGAGAAGAAAAGGCAGTGGTTATCATAGGGGAGGCTGTATCGGTCTTTGTAAGTCAAAGGATCTTGTTTCATGGGAGTATGCTGAACCATTTTATGAACCTGGAATGTATATAACAATGGAATGCCCTGAAGTTTTCAGAATGGGAGGAAGATGGTATCTGGTATTCTCCACATTCTCTGATAGATTCCTTACACACTACAGATATTCCGATTCGCTTTCAGGTCCTTGGATTATCCCTGCAGAGGATTCTCTTGATTGCCGCTCTGATTATGCGATAAAGACGGCAGGAGATGATAAGGAGCGACTTGCATTCGGATGGATTGCAACAAAGCTTGGAAAAAGAGATGAAGGGCCTTATGAGTGGGGTGGAACGATGATTGCTCATCGTCTCACAGCTGATACCGAAACAGGTCTTCTGAAGGTCAGCATGCTGCCTTCTGTGGATAAGCTTTTCTCGAAAAAGGCTGTTCCTGCGGTATCTGTATTGAATGCATCTTACTCAGATAGTGTTCTCTCTTCTTCTGGAATGGGTGCCATTCTGCATGAAGTGAATGAAGGCCCTTTCATGATTGATTTCGAACTTGAAGCAGATTGCCATGAATTCGGACTTTTTCTAGGTGCTGATGAAAAACTTGAAGAGGGGTATCAGATCAGGCTTAGGAATGGAATTCTTTCCCTCGACCGCTGGCCTAGAAAAGAACAGGGCCGCTACCAATGGCAGATTGATGGAGATATCCCATTTGCTATCGAGACAGTGAGATACTTCGATCAGGCAATCAGAAACTTCAATATAAAAGTTATTCGTGATGATGAGATACTCATAGTTTATCTCAATGACTCAATTGTCTTATCGACTCGTATTTACGGACATAAGAAAGGACTTGCCGGTGTATATGTTGCTGGAGGTTCTATAAAAATCGGAAGTTATTCCCTGAGATACCCTGAAAGGGCTTAGGAAAAGGAGGAAAAATGAAAAAGACTTTAGTTTTTGCCATGACCATTCTTCTTGCTATCTCCTCGGTTTTCGCAGGAGGAAGCAGTGAGAGCGACGACGTAACTACTGTTACCTGGTTTGCTTCAAGACCGCTTGGTGGCGAAATTGATACGACAATGAGGGAGATTGCCGCGCAGTATAGTGCTGAGCATGGTGGCAAGTGGGTGCTTGAAGTGGAAACTACAGCTGATAGGCCTTCATATCTCCAGAGACTGAAGACTTTGATAGCTGGCGGTAATATGCCTGACATAATTGATATCGATGCTGATCCATATTGCCAGGAACTTGTCGATGCCGGAATGCTTGTAGATGTAAAGCAGTTCCTTATTGATAACAACAAATACGATGCTTTCCAGGAAGTTGCTCTTCGCTATCAGGAATTCGAAGATGGCTCAATGTATACACTTCCGCTTGAGTATCATATCGAGATGATCTGGTACAATAAGGCAATCTTTGAAGAGTATGGGCTTGAAGTTCCAGAGACAATGGATGAATGGCTGGAAGTCTGCCGTGTGCTTGATGAGAATGGAATAACACCGATTGCTGTTGATGGTGTTGATAGGTGGCCAGTTCTCCGCTATATGGCAATGATTCCTTTCAGATATACAGGAAACCAGTATATTCTTGACCTCCGTTCCGGAAAAGCTAGCATGGGCGATGAACTTGGACGTGAAGCTATCGAGTTCGTGCAGGAAATCGGACAGTATTTCAATGATGGATTTGCAGCAACAGATTATGCTACCGCACAGTCAATGTTCCTCGATGGAAAGGCTGCTATGTACTACATCGGAGACTGGGAGCAGAGAGCAATGCTTGAAGGTTATGAGAATGGAACGATTGATTATTTCCTTCTTCCTATGACAGAAGGGGCTACTACAGGTCCGAATGAGTATTGTGCTAACTCTGGAATAGGTCTTGCATTCAATGCTGAGACATTTGATGAGAAGACAAAGGATTTCATTCTTTATGTCATCGATAACTATGGAAAGATCTATGCATCAAAGCAGCAGATGACACCGATAAAGACCGAGCTTCCTGCTGATGTTGAGTATTCTGATCTCTATATGAGAATCCAGAAGGATATGGATAACTTCGGTACAAACTTCATGAAGCCATGGGATACATATCTTGACCCATCAACAAATACCATCATCCAGGATAATATCCTGCTCCTCGCATCTGGAGATATGGATGCAGAGACATTTATACAGCTCATAGATGATTCGATTCAGGATTATGTGAACTGATTGATTGATATCCGGGGTGTTCTCACTCCGGATATAACTGAAGGAGGTAACTTATGGGAGGCATACTCAGAGATAAAAAAGCATATCTTGTATTCCTTGTTCCCGGTATAGCGTTTTATCTTTTTGCCGTGTTCTATCCGATAATCGACTCTGTTCGCTTAAGCTTTGTCGAATGGGGTGGTATAGGGCCTGAGGAGTTTGTTGGTCTTGATAATTACATAGATATGTTCACAGACCATGTCTTCTATGAGTCCTTCTTCAACAACATTATATATCTTGTAATTGTTGTGGCTATGCAGCTTCTGATCGGACTTCTTTTTGCTGTTCTTCTTACTTACATGAATAAGAATGTCTCGCTTGTTAAGACTCTGTATTATGTCCCATGCATTATAACGACAGTAGCTGTTGGTCAGATGTTCAGAAGCATGTATGCGACAGAGCCAATGGGATTATTCAATATAGTGCTCAATGCAGTTGGTCTTGAGGGCCTTGTCAGAAGCTGGCTTGCTGATGTGAATACAGTTCTCGCTGCGGTCTCGATACCAGAGGGCTGGAGATTCACAGGTATGTACATGGTAATTTATTATGCGGCTCTTATCTCGATAGATCCTGAGGTGAGTGAAGCTGCGGAAATTGATGGCGCTAATGCCTGGCAGACACTATGGAAGGTCAAGATTCCGATGATCAAACCAGTTATTGTGCTATCGTTGACGATGTGTATAACAGGAGCTCTCCGTGGTTTTGATATCCCTTATCTTCTTACCAATGGAGGCCCGGGAAATGCCAGCGAACTTATGAGCACTTATATGTATAAGCAGGCATTTGCAAGCAATAAATTCGGATATGGAAGTGCAATTGCGGTTTTCATAATCATTGAAAGCATTCTTGCCGTTGTTGTGCTTCGGCTTATATCAGGAAGAAAGAAGGACTGAGTATGGAAAACAGACAGTATGCATTTATAAAGAAGATGAAGAAAGCTGTATTCGCAGTTGTGATTATACTCTTCCTTGTTGTACAGCTATATCCTGTGTTCTGGGTTTTCATGGCTAGTATAAAGCCAACAGTTGAGCTTTCGTCCCAGCCATTCTCGCTTCCGCAGAACCCTACATTTGAAAACTATAAGAAGATATTCGATGAGGGGGATATCTTCCTTTACATATGGAACAGCGTGAAAGTCACGTTCCTGTCCCTTGTTCTTATCATGGCATTCAGCTCAACAGTGGGCTATGCTCTTTCCAAGTTCAGGGTAAAGATAAACAAGCTTCTCTATTCTTTCCTCACGCTTGGAATCATGATTCCAGTGCAGATAACCCTTATTCCATTATTCATCTTCTATAGCAAGATGGATATCCTGAATACGACTTTCTCACTGGTTCTTCCTCAGGTTGGATTTGCAATTCCGCTTTCCGTCATGCTTTTCGTGAACTTCTATCAGTTTGTTCCCAACGAGCTACTTGAAGCTGCTACGATTGATGGCTGTTCTCCTTATGGCATATTCTTCAGGATAATGATGCCAATGGCGAAGAATACATTTATAACCATTGCTTCGATGTACAGTATTCTTATCTGGAATGATTTCATATTCGCGAATACGTTCATCAGCAAGAGCAGTGCAAAGACTGTGGCAATGGGACTGAAGGATTATGTCGGAGCCTTCGGTAATGTGGATTGGGGCCTGACGTTTGCTGCAATTGCAGTATCGATTCTTCCTCCAATGATTGTTTATTTCCTCTTGAATAAGCATGTTACAGCTGGTATGGCGGCAGGAGCTACAAAGGGATGATGTGGGATATTCTTCATAAAAGCAGGCTGGAAAGCAGAGCCGCAACAGCAGAGAATCCTGATGGATCAAAAGGAAAGGGCGGAACCGCTTCATCAGTTCTTGGTCCATCAAGAAAAGGTTCCCCATGCCTTAAAGATATTCCTAGCGGAGCTACAGTTACTCTTTTCTCATCAGATGGTCCTGGTATGATCCGTCATATATGGATGACTGTTGATGATAGAACTTCTGATTCCGATAGATTCGTTTTAAGAGATCTGGTACTGAGAATGTACTGGGATGGGGAGAGAGAGCCATCAGTTGAAGTTCCACTTGGAGATTTCTTCCTTCTTGGATTCGGAGAAAGCTATACCGTTACGTCTTCGCTTATTTCGGTAATACCATCCAGAGGGATGAATTCTTACATCCAGATGCCTTTCAGAAAGGCTGTAATAACGCTGGAGAACCAGCATAGGAATCCGATACCTGCTTTCTTTTACCAGATTGATTATACGCTTGGTGATGAGGTTGATGATTCGGTTTTCCGTTTCCATGCAATGTGGAGAAGAGAAAGGATTACAGAGAAAGGCCATGATTACACAATTGCAGATGGAATAAGAGGAGATGGAGCATATTTAGGAACTTTCATCGCGCTTTCTACTCTTGAACGCTATTGGTGGGGAGAGGGAGAATTCAAATTCTATATTGATGGCGACAGGGAGTATCCTACTATATGCGGGACAGGCATGGAGGATTATTTCGGAGGATCCTGGAGTTTTGCCAGAACTGACGAAAAAGGAAGAACGGCAGAACAAACTTACTGTACTCCTTATCTAGGATATCCTTTCTATTCCCATCACGATTCTTCGCTCTATAACAAGTATCATAACGATGATTGTCCTCCTATGAGGTCTTTCTACAGGTGGCATCTTTCGGATCCTATATATTTCCACTCAGATCTTAGACTGACAGTACAGCAGATCGGGGTATCATATGGGGGGCTTTTTGAGAGACAGGATGATTTATCATCGGTGGCATATTGGTATCAGACAGAACCACATGCTTCTTTCTCTCCTCTGCCTCCTCCTGAAGAGAGGTGGCCCAGATGACTTACAGACCACTCTTTCATTTCACAGCTGAACGCGGATGGATAAATGATCCCAATGGGCTTTGCTTTTACAAGGGTAAGTATCACTTGTTTTATCAATATAATCCTCACTCTACTGAATGGGGAAAGATGCATTGGGGACATGCTATAAGTTCTGATCTCGTAAACTGGGAGCATCTTGATATAGCACTTAGTCCTGATGAGTGGTATGAAGATGATGAAAGGGGTGGGTGTTTCTCCGGTTCTGCCATGGTTATCGGAGATAGGCTTTATCTGATGTATACAGCTACAGCTGGTGGTAAGCAGCGTCAGTGTATAGCCTATTCAGATGATGGCCTGAATTTCACTAAATATGACAAGAATCCTATAATAGAGCCTCCAGAAGGCATTCATGAAGAGCGGGATCCTTATATCTTCAGACTTCATGATAGATATCTTACACTTGTTGGGATGCCTGGGAAAATAGAGCTTTATTCGTCCTGTGATCTTCTCTCATGGAATGATGAAGGTTGTTTTTATTCTCTTCCCCCTGAAATGGGAAGTTTTGTTGAATGTCCTGGTATATTCTTCCTTGGAGATGAGGCTTTCCTTACATTCTCGCCAATGCATTTCGGTTGTGTGGGGGCTCCTGTTACAGTTATAAGGGGAAAAATGGATGGTCTTTCATTTATTCCCTCCTCTGTTTCATCTGCGGATTCAGGTCCAGACTTCTACGCATTGCAGACATTCCTTACCAATAAAGGTGAACGATGTGGTTTTGCTTGGGCAAATGGCTGGGAATGGATGGATGATTTCAGAGGCTTTGGACCAACAGAGAAAGAAGGATGGAGAGGCTGTATGGCTTTTCCAAGGATTTATAGTCTGAAAGAAGGTCATTTATCCGCGTTCCCTGTCAGTGAAGCTGAGGAGTGTTATAACATCATTGAGATTGACGATAGACTTAAACTAACAGCAGAGAGAACATTTCTGCCAAGGAATGATGTTTTTCACCTTTCTCTTTCTCTGGATCCAGGAATTGGGGATGTGCCAGAACTTGAGATAGGAATTTATAAAGATAGCACGAAGGAGCTTTCTCTTATTGTAGACTTTCATTCATTGACCGCATATCTTGTTGAGCTTTCAGATGGAAGTGTTGATAGGATATTCAAAACAAGTTTTGCAGAAGGTGAGTTCTCTGTAGATGTATTTGCAGATAAATCGATTACTGAAATATATCTGGAAAAAGGCTATTCGTCGTTTACTATCAACACGTACAGAAATGAAGATTACAGAGGTCCTTGGATAAGAGCTCTTTCTGGTACAATTGATGCAACTTTGAGATTTTCTCTTTCAGAGGAGTAAGTATGAAACGCTGGATCCGACTTGATAGCATGTCACAGATGCCACTTGGCAAGGATGGAAGAAGAGTCACTGCAAGCAGTGAGCATATAGCTTTATCGAGAAGGGCAACAAGCGAATGTGCCGTACTCCTTAAGAATACAGATAATGCACTTCCGATAAAAGGAACGATAGCTCCTTTTGGTAAGGGCATAGTTGATTACGTCAAGGGTGGTGGTGGAAGCGGTGATGTCACAACACTTTATTCTCGCAGTGTGCTAGATGGTCTCTTGCAGAAGGAGAAGGAAGGTAAAGTTTCTATTTTTAAACCTCTTTCTGATTACTACGCTGAATATGTCAGGAGTGAGTATGAGAATGGAGGTGTTCCAGGCCTTATTGATGAGCCTGTCTTTCCTTTTGAGTATGCGGTGGCAGCTTCGAAAGCGAATGCCACACCATTGATTATCATCAGCAGATTCTCAGGAGAGAACTGGGATAGGGCAAGTGAAGGGGATCCGATTTTCTCAACAGAAGAAGGTACATTGGCGCTTCTGAAAAAAGAAGCTGAGATATTCTCTCGTGGTGACTTCTACCTAAGCGAGAAGGAAGAGAAGATGGTAGAGACGGTCTTGTCACTATTTGGGAGTGCTGTAGTTGTTCTCAATGTCGGTGGTGTCATGGATGTTTCCTGGATCGCAGATGATAATCGTATAAAAGCTGCCCTTCACATATTCCAAGGAGGAATGGCAGGAGGAGAGGCTGCTGCGGATATCCTCGTTGGCGATACATCCCCATCTGGAAGACTTTCTGATACATATGCAAGAACACTTGCCGCCTATCCATCCACAAAGGGATTTCATGACTCATTAGAGCATGTTTATTACAATGAGGATATTTTTGTTGGCTATAGATATTTCTCGACAATTCCCGGAGCAAAAGAGAAAGTTATCTATCCTTTCGGGTATGGCCTTTCCTATACATCGTTCAGTCTTGCTGTAAAAGAAAGTTCTGTTGAAAACAGGGATATTTCGTTGCTTATAGAGGTGAGGAATACCGGAAAAGCAAAAGGAAAGGATGTTGTTGAGATATATGCAGAACTTCCGATTGCCTCTCTGGATAAACCTCGAACAGTGCTTGCTGCATTTGGAAAGACAAGGGAGCTTGAACCATGTGAATCCGAATTGCTGTCTATAAGATTCTATCTTGATGATATAGCAAGCTATGATGAAGAAGGCGTTATTGAAGAAGCATCATGGGTATTGGAAAAGGGTAGATACAATATCCTGATGACGGATGATGCTATAAGATATGATTCTGTTCTCTCTGTTGAACTTGAAGATCATGTCATAATCGAAAAACTTTCACATCATCTGCTTCCGAAGGAGAGCTTTTCTGTATTAAGAAGTGATGGAACTGAAAGAGAGGTTAGGTTTGAGGAAAAACCAGCACCAGTTTCAATCTATCCGAGACTTCAGACAGGGGAAGAGTATATTCTTCCTGGGGAGAGGGTACATGAGAGGCTTTCATTTGAAGACTCTTCTGCATTGAAGGAAAAATCATTTGAGAAGGTTTTAGAAGGAAGCTTAACACTTGATGATTTCGTCTCATCTCTTCCTGATGATATTCTTGTTGATTTACTGGGAGGGCAACCTAATAAAGGCCTTGCAAATACCTTCGGTTTTGGTAATCAGAGAGAGTATGGAATACCTTCTGTAATGACCGCAGATGGACCTGCAGGGTTAAGGATTCTTCCTGAACACGATGTTTACTCAACAGCATGGCCTTGCGCTACTGCAATTGCATCTTCCTGGGATATGAAGCTTGCTGAGGCGATTGGAAAAGCAGTTGGTGAGGAAGTAAAGGAGAATGGCTTCGGTCTCTATCTTGCTCCTGCTGTTAATATTCATAGATCTCCTCTATGCGGAAGAAACTTCGAATACTATTCAGAGGATCCTCTCCTTGCAGGACAGATAGGAGCTGCAGCTGTAAGAGGAATTCAATCAAATGGTGTTGGTGCATGTGTAAAACATTTTGCATTGAACAATAAGGAGACTAATAGAAAGAGCTCTGACTCAATCGCTTCCGAACGCGCAATAAGGGAAATCTATCTAAGGCAGTTTGAGATAATAATAAAGGAAGCAAGTCCTGTTGCTATCATGTCATCGTATAATATCATCAATGGGGTCAGAGCTTCTGAGAACAAGGAACTTCTTACAGATATCCTTCGTGGTGAATGGGGCTTTGAAGGGTTTGTCACGACAGATTGGTGGACTCTTGGTGAACAGTACCTTGAAATAAAAGCAGGAAATGATCTGAAGATGGGAACTGGTTACCCTGAGAGGCTTCTTGATGCGCTGGAAAAGGGAGTTATCACAAAAAAGGAAATAGAACTAAGTGTGAAACATATTCTTTCTGCCTTTATGCGTCTTGAGTGAATGTCCTTATCTGCTCATATTCTTTTCCTTCGCATGTGTTAGACTAGGGCTATGGGAATGGATTTCAGTAGGTATAAGGAATATAGAGAAGGCTATCGTATAGAAGCTAAGAGTGCATTGCATGGACTTCCCAGCTCAATATGGGAGACGTACTCTGCATTTGCCAATACCTATGGCGGTGTCATTTTGTTGGGTGTCAAAGAAGCTGAGGATGGTTCTTTCATTCCTTCTGGAGTAAAGGACACCGCACCATTAAAGAAAGCTTTCTGGAATACTGTAAATAATCCAGACAAAGTATCTGCAAATCTAGTCTCAGATAGTTCGGTTAAGACTTTTTACGATGGTGAATATGAAATGCTTGCTATCGAGATACCTAGAGCAAGAAGAGAGGATCGTCCTGTTTTCCTGAATGATAATCCGTACAAAGGAACTTATCGCAGAAACTATGAAGGGGATTATCGTTGCTCAAAGAAAGAAGTTAATGCAATGATCCGCGATAACGCTTCAGATAGTTCTGATTCTTCTATCCTTACGGATCTTGATTTTGATTGTCTTAACAAGGAGACGATAGCAAAGTATAGACGCCGTCATGAGATTTTCTCTCCAAAGCATCCCTGGATAAATCTTCCATTGGAGCAGTATCTTCTTATGATTGGAGCCGCAGGAAAAGCGGAAGGAAAGCTGTATCCAACAGTTGCTGGTATTCTCATGTTTGGAAATGACTGGTGTATTACAAATGTGTTTCCAGAGTATTTTGTGGATTACAGATATTATGAGAATGAATCAGAAACAGATTGGATAGATAGATTGTGTTCATCTACAGGTACATGGTCTGGAAATCTCTGTGATTTCTATTTTGAGGTTCTCTTTAAGCTGGAACGAATTCTCGAAGTTCCTTTCAAATTGAAAGAGGCTGGAAATGTATTGATCCGTGATGAGGAGACACCTGCAAGGATTGCTGTGAGGGAAGCTCTCATGAACTGCATAAGCAATGCTGACTTTTCCATTTCCTCGGGAATTGTCGTTTTATGTAAACCATCTGGCCTGTCTCTCTCGAATCCTGGAGATATAAGGGTAGGGCTGGATGAGATGCTTGCAGGTGGAGTTTCAGATTCCAGAAATAAGGGAATAATGAAGATGTTCAATCTTCTTGGGATAGGGGAAAGAGCTGGCAGCGGTGTTCCAAGAATCATGAAAATCTGGAAAGAACTGGATTTTGATGAACCAGAATTTGAAGAAAAGCTTGAAACTTGCCGTACAAGAATTAATCTTCCTTTCAGTGAGAAAAGAACAAAGGAGAAGTTTATCGCTGAAAAATCGGCGATAAAAATCAGCGATAAATCCAGGATAGAGAATGAAAGGCTCTCTTCCATTCTTTCATATCTCTCTGCTCATGAAGTGGCAGATACCGCTGAAATCTCTGAAGCTATAGGGCTCGGTGCCTCAAGAACAAGACAGCTTTTAGGAATTCTCGTATCGAGAAGAGCTGTTTTAGCTATCGGAGCTAACAGAAACAGACGCTATAAGCTTAGTAGGAAGGAATTGCTTTCTGTAAGTGAAAAGATTCCTGGATATAATAATTGAGGGTGCCATCAAGCACCCTCTTAATCAGATTATTTTACGACGATATTCACAAGCTTTCCTGGAACAACGATTTCTTTTACTATCGTCTTTCCCTCAGTCCAGCTCTTTATCTTCTCATCGTTCTTTGCAGCTTCAAGCATATCTTCCTTGGAAGCTGAACGTGGCATCATCATCTTTGCTCTTACCTTGCCATTGACCTGAACTACGATTTCAATCTCGTCGTCTACAGTCTTTGTCTCATCATATTCCGGCCAGCTTACAAGAGCTACCGATGGCTCATGTCCGAGCATCTCCCAGAGCTCTTCTGCAAGGTGCGGTGTGTATGGTGAGAGAAGAAGGGTAAGATTCTCCAGAGCCTTCTTTGGAATTACCTCAAGCTTGTTAAGCTCATTCACGAAAACCATCATCTGGCTTATTGCAGTATTGAAAGCAAGAGTTTCAGTATCCTCTGTTACCTTCTTGATGGTCTTGTTCATAAGCTTATCAATATCTGGTGTGAGCTCGATATCCTCAATCTTCTTTTCTGTCGAGATTCTCCAGATTCTGTCGAGGAAACGATAAACTCCGATGAATCCATTTGTAGCCCATGGCTTGGATTCCCTGAGAGGTCCCATGAACATCTCATACATTCTGACGCTATCAGCACCATAGTTCTTGATGAAGTCATCTGGATTGATGACATTCTTCAGGGACTTTGACATCTTTGCGATTACCTGTGTCAGCTCTTCGCCTGTTTCCTTGTCGAAGTATTTGCCATCTTTTTCCTCTACAAGGTCTGTAGGAACAAGGCTCTTGTTTGCTTTCTGGTATGCAAATGATGTGATCATTCCCTGATTAACAAGCGCATGGAATGGCTCTGATGTGGAGACAAGTCCAAGATCATAGAGAACCTTGTGCCAGAATCTTGAATAGAGAAGATGGAGAACAGCATGTTCTGCACCTCCTACATAGAGATCTACTGGCATCCAGTATTTCTCTTTCTCCGGATCAATGAATGCCTTGTCGTTATGCGGATCGATATACCTAAGGTAATACCAGCAGGATCCTGCCCACTGAGGCATTGTATTAGTCTCTCTCTTTGCATCTCCTCCGCACTTTGGACACTTGCAGTTAACCCAGCTCTCGACATTTGCAAGAGGGGATTCCCCAGTTCCTGTTGGTTCGTACTTGTCTACTTCTGGAAGTGTAAGAGGGAGTTCCTCTTCTGGCACAAGCACAGTACCGCAATGAGGACAATGAATGAGAGGTATTGGCTCTCCCCAGTATCTCTGGCGTGAGAATACCCAGTCTCTGAGCTTGTAGTTTATAGCTTTATGACCATAGCCGTTCTTCTCAAGGAATTCCAGCATCTCCGCTATTGCATCTTCCTTGTTGAGGCCATCGAGCCATTCAGAGTTCACATGGATACCATCCTCTGTCCATGCCTCTTTCTGTACATCGACTTTGCCTTTGAGAACTTCAATGATAGGAAGGTTGAATTTCTTCGCGAATTCCCAGTCCCTTGTATCATGAGCAGGAACAGCCATGATAGCCCCTGTTCCATAGCTGATGAGAACATAGTCTGCAATCCAGATAGGTATTCTCTTTCCATTTACAGGATTTATCGCATATGAACCGGAGAATACACCTGTCTTCTCCTTTGCTAGATCTGTTCTTTCGAGATCTGATTTGTGCTTGACCTCGTCAAGATACTTCTCGACAGCTTCCTTCTGCTCCGGTGTTGTCAGTTTAGCGACAAGTGGATGCTCAGGGGCAATTACCATGTATGTTGCACCGAAGAGAGTATCACAGCGGGTTGTATAGACCTCGAGTTTGTCTCCAGTCTTCTCGACTGTGAAGAATACCGCAGCTCCTTCAGACTTGCCAATCCAGTTACGCTGCATTGCTTTTACTGATTCAGGCCAGTCAAGCTCATCAAGTCCTTCAAGGAGTTTATCAGCATAAGCTGTTATGCGGAGCATCCACTGCCTGATGTTCTTCTTCTCGACCTTCTCTCCGCAGCGCTCGCATCTGCCTTCCTTGACTTCCTCATTAGCAAGTCCTGTTTTGCAGCTAGGACACCAGTTGATAGGAGTTACAGCTTCGTATGCCAGTTCCTTCTCGTAGAGCTTCTCGAAAATCCACTGTGTCCAATGATAGTAATCAGGTTCACAAGTTGAAACTTCTCTGTCCCAGTCATAAGAGAAGCCAAGGCTCTTGATCTGGCGACGGAATGTATCGATATTCTTCTTTGTAGTCTCCCATGGATGGGTTCCGGTTTTGATTGCGTAGTTCTCTGCAGGTAGACCGAATGAGTCAAATCCCATTGGATGAAGAACATTGTAGCCTTTCATCCTTAGATATCTTGAATAGATATCAGTTGCTGTATATCCCTCAGGGTGTCCTACATGAAGGCCAGCTCCTGATGGATAAGGGAACATATCCAGAACATATTTCCTCTTTTCTTTAGGAATTAACGGATCTTCAACAGCACGGAACGTCTTGTGCTCTTCCCAGTACTTCTGCCATTTTGTCTCTATTTCATTGAATGGATACCTGCTCATACGAGTGAGGATATCACTAAAGGGGAAATAAAGGCTATATTCACATTTAATGGATGCTGAAGTTTGGATTCCTTTCTGAATATGGATGAATTTTAAAAACATAAAATTCAACTGTAAAAGTGTAGAAAGTTTTTTCTCATAAACTGCGAGGAGAGATTTTCGAATCGTTTGCTGTTTCCGAATTGATACGCAATGCTCTCAATAATGGTGACTTCTCATCATTTTATTTTTATAAAGAGGAGAACGGAAATGCTGAGATTGATTCAATCAAAGAATCCAATGATAAGTTGTATCCCATAGAAATCAAACTTAACTCAACACCCAAAGTATCAATGGCTGGATATTTCTCCAGACTGAACAATAATGAAAGAGGAATGGGTATGATAATCTATTTGAATGACAAAAAGACGATTCTAGCTTCCGATTTGCTAATAATGCCTATCTCTCTATTATGATTTGTTATTATAATAACATTAAAGTTTTTATCATAACATCTTGACACTATTTTAACCATTGCATATTATCCAACCATGCTCAGGCATGGAGGAACTTCAATGAGACTTAGAAGAATTGCAGCAGTAGCGATAATGATAGCTCTTTCTCTTTCAGCAGTCTTTGCTGGTGGAAGCTCGGAAGAGAAGAGTACGGTATCTGAATCAGGACGTCCTGTCCTTCGTGTTGCCATGGAATGTGGTTATGCACCATATAACTGGACACAGACAACAGATGCAAATGGAGCTGTGCCAATTGCAGACTCCAATGACTACGCATATGGCTATGATGTCATGATGGCTAAGCTCATCTGCGAGAGACTTGGTTATGATCTCCAGATTGTTAAGCTTGACTGGGATTCTCTCGTTCCTGCAGTTCTTTCCGGAACAGTTGATTGCGCTATCGCGGGTCAGTCAATCACATCCGACAGGCTCCAGATGGTAGATTTCACAGAGCCTTATTACTATGCATCCATCATCTGTCTTGTTAATGAAGGCAGCAAGTATGAGAATGCAAAGGGTGTTCATGACCTTGCAGGAGCTACATGTACAAGCCAGATGTCTACAGTCTGGTATGATGTATGTCTTCCACAGATTCCAGATGCAAACATCCTTCCTGCTCAGGAAAGCGCACCTGCAATGCTTGTAGCACTTTCAAGCGGTAGAGTAGATCTTGTCTGTACAGATATGCCTACAGGACAGGCAGCACTTGTTGCTTATCCTCAGATGAGGCTTCTCGATTTCTCTGGTACAGATGATGATTTCCAGGTAAGCCAGGAAGAGATTAATATAGGAATATCAGTTAGAAAAGGAAACACAGAGCTTCTCGATGCTTTGAATAGCGTCCTTGAGACTCTTACAGTAGATGACTTCAATAGAATGATGGATGAAGCTATCTCTGTTCAGCCTCTTGCTCAGTGATTGGTGAAGAAATGACAATAGCGGAAATGAATTTTTTCCAGAGGATGCTTTACATCCTCCAGCGTTATGGTGGCTCCCTTCTCGAGGGAGCTGCTACTACGATGGCGATAGCCATAATCTGTACCCTTCTAGGGTGCGTTATTGGCTTTGCAGTAGGTCTTATACAGACGACAGAACCACATAAGAAGGATGGAATTATAAAAAGAGGCATCCTTAAATTCGTGAAATTAATCCTCACAGCTTATGTAGAAGTTTTCAGAGGCACTCCGATGATGCTTCAGGCTGCATTCATCTACTACGGAATGAGCCAGCTTTTCGGAATCAATCTCGGTATGTGGAGTGCTGCAATCATAATCGTTTCAATCAATACAGGTGCTTATATGGCTGAAACAGTCAGAGGTGGTATTCTCTCTGTGGATCCAGGCCAGATGGAGGGTGCAAGGGCAATCGGTATGTCTCATTTCCAGACAATGCTTCTTGTAGTGCTCCCGCAGGCACTTAGAAACATAATGCCTCAGATTGGTAACAACCTCATCATTAACATAAAGGATACCTGTGTTCTTTCTATCATCGGAACAGTAGAGCTTTTCTTTACATTCAGAAGTATCTCCGGTGCACTCTATACATATTTTGAAGCAGCTACAGTCACGATGATCATCTACTTTGTTCTTACCTTCGTATGTTCCAGAATCCTTCGTTATGTTGAAAGCAGGATGGATGGCCCTTCCAATTTTGATCTTGCAACTACAGATACCCTTGCTTTCACAAGTGGGCTTACACGCTATGATGCAAAGAAGGGAGGTACATTCTGATGGAAGAGATTCTGAGAATTGAACACCTTGTTAAGACGTTTGGAACAAATGAGGTTCTGAAAGATATAGATTTTGATGTTTTCAAGGGCGATGTAATTAGTATTATCGGGGCATCGGGTTCTGGAAAGTCCACTCTTCTTAGATGTATCAATATGCTGGAAGAAGCTACAGGCGGCAAGATTCTTTACCATGGGAAGAATATTCTTGCAGGAGAGATAAACGAGGATCAGTACAGGACAAAAGTCGGTATGGTTTTCCAGTCTTTCAATCTCTTCAGCAATTATGATGTTCTGGAGAATTGTATTATAGGGCAGACCCATGTTCTCAAGAGAAGCAAGGAAGAGGCTAAGGAAAAGGCCATGGAGTATCTTGCGAAAGTCGGTATGGCTCAGTACATAAAGGCTAAGCCAAGACAGCTTTCAGGAGGACAGAAGCAGAGAGTTGCTATTGCACGCGCCCTTGCAATGGATCCGGAGGTGCTTCTCTTCGATGAGCCTACTTCTGCGCTTGATCCTGAGATGGTAGGGGAAGTTCTTGATGTAATGAAAGCCCTTGCTGAGACAGGTATGACAATGCTTGTCGTAACTCATGAGATGGCTTTTGCCAGGGATGTTTCCAATCGTGTGATCTATATGGCTGATGGAAAGATCGAGGAGGAAGGTTCTCCATCTGAAATCTTCTCAGCTCCAAAGAGCCCGAGGACAAAGGATTTCCTTTCAAGATTCTC
>CASDRY010000062.1 GCA_949283235.1 uncultured Spirochaetales bacterium
ATTGACACCTGTCTGACCAGTAAGCATTCCAGAAAGATATGTTGTGAGATACACCCCTACAATAAGGAGAATGCCTTCAAGTATTGTTATCTCAGTGGTAAGGGCAAGAATTATCACAGCAAGAATACAAACAAGTACTATCGCGGTTATAACGTTTTTTGGAATGGGGGATGCTTTCTCGCTTTTCTTTCTTTTTATCAGGGAAATGACAGCTTTCACGGCAACGCCAAGTCCAGTTCCTATCATGAGACCAATGCCAAGGTTGCTTCTGAATGCATCTGCATCTGCCATTGATTCAAAAAATCCTGTCGCTATTCCTATCGGAGTGATGATGAAGTATCCGAGAACAGCTCCTCCGAACCACATCAGGGCAAGGACAGGGCCTATTATCGCTCCAATTCCAAGAGCCATTGGGGAAACCCATATAGATAGGGAAGGAAAGAGTGATGAACCACCATACAAGCCAAGAACAGAAGGAATCTTTCCTAGTCCATCCCTTATGAAAGTAAACAGGGCAGAGGCTCCGAGGGAGGTGAATAGAATAGGGGCGCCTTTTCCTTCCTTGCCTGCTATCAAGGTATTATAAGCAGCTTCTCCCATTGGGTAGGGAAGCTTTTCCTTTTCTATAAATGTCCTTCGGAATATAACGGTGAAAACAGTCCCGAGCACTGCTCCTGTTATGGAAATTGCAAGGATTGTTATAGTTGAAAGAGAAGCTGAAGGATCAGTCATCCAAAGCCCTGGAAGGGTGAATGCAAGCCCTCCAGCAACCATCGCACCAGCACTCATCAGGGTATGCGTGCAGTTTATTTCTTCCAGAGTTGCGTTCTTTGCTTTTCCAAGAATAGCCATTGAAAGCACTGTGACAAATACTGTTGGCCATGGCAGTGCTCCCATTCTCAGCGCAACATACATGCTTGAGGCTGTTATTATAATCAGTCCGATTATACCGACAGCAAGTCCTCTTGCTGTTAAAGGCATTCGCTCTCTGTCCATGGTGTGGAGTTTAGCACAATCAGCAAATATAACTCCATCGACAAGAGGAAAATCCTCAAAGAAGCAGTAGGGTGATAAGCTTTGGAACTCTTCGTGCAGTAAGTTGCTATCTATGCACCTAACATGCTGATTGGAACCACATATACACCATCTTCTCTTTTGTAGGCATATGTTCCAACTCCTATTAAAACCATTAAAAAGGATGGTTCTCCCATTTTCTCAACATCAATGCGAGCTGCAAGTTTCTTCAGTGATGTAGCTCCATGCTCAATTGCCTCTTTACCACCAAGCTTGATTTCAATAAGACCAAATTTTCCATTTAAAAGATGAATAACCGCATCACACTCTAGATTTGTCTTATCTCGATAGTGGTAAACATTTCCATCAATTAGGGAACTGTATACCCTAAGGTCTCTGATACAGAGATTTTCGAATATGAAGCCAAACGTTCTTAAATCATTGAGCAAATCTCCTGGTCCTATACCTAAACTTGCGACAGCAATTGATGGATCCGAGAAGTATCTGGTATCAGAGGTTCTGATAGCTGTTTTCGATCGGAGATTAACATTCCATGCAGGCATATCTTCGATAGCGAATATGCTGCGCAATGTCTTGTGATAGTTATAAGCAGTTTTTTCAGAGAATGAGAAAGATCCATTTGTAAGATCATTTATTATTTCAGGTATTGATATCTGTGTTCCTATATTTCTTGCATATGATCGAAGAAACAGTGCCATTTTATCTTTGTCATGAATTATTTCGTCCTCAGTTTCGAACTCATTGGAACAGATTGATTCAACATATGAATGAGACACTCTAAGTGAGGCTTTAAGGCTCAGATTCTTATTTATACAAACCTCTGGCCATCCACCTCTGGAACAAAGATAAGCAAGTCTTTCAATATCCATTGGATTGCTACTACTCAGATTAGGGCATGAATTGAAAAGGGAAGACAAACTGACCGAACCATTCGAATCCTCAGATTCTTGTAATGTGAAAGATCTCATTGTCAATCTTGAAATTCTGCCTGTTCCACTATGATGTCTCTTGTCTTCTTTCTTTTTCAGCGGTGTGGCAGATCCTGTAAGGATAAAATGTCCGAATCCACCTCTCCGATCTACCATTGTACGGACGGAATCCCAAAGCTTTGGAATAAGTTGCCATTCATCTATCAGCCTAGGTTCCGGTCCTTCAAGTAGTCTTGATGGGGCAATACTTGCAAGCGCAAGATACTCATCTGCTTTATCAGGGTCTCCTAGTTCTGCGACGCTTCCAGCAACCTGCTTCGCAGTAGTTGTCTTGCCGCACCACTTTGGTCCCTGGATAAGAACAGCTCCACTACTTTCAAGATACAATTTAAGCATATCATCAATAAGTCTTGGAATATAAGATTCATTTTTTCTATCCATGTTATTAATTTATTATATTGTAAGTATAAAATCAAGAATGGGACTATCATATTACCATAGTTGGCTATGTTTTCATTACCGCAGTTGGACATATTTCCGTTACCACAGTTGGCTATGCTTGAAGTGAAATTTGAACAAAAGAAGAGGATCTGTACCATCAAATGTGTATTTTATGGTTTTCAGCTGTACTTTTTCTTTTCCTTACCTTACGATACATATTGAAAGTATTTTGGAGGTGCTTTTAATGAAGAAGAAGGTATTTATTCTCCTTGTAGTCGCAATCCTTGCAGTAGCTCCAGCTATGGCAGCTCGTACAAGTGGTACATCTAATGATGGCGACTTTGGTATCGGTCTTAACCTCGGAACAAACACTGGTGTTGGTATGAAGTTCGGCATGGGCAAGTTCGACATTATCGCTAATGTTGGTCTTGATGCTTTCCATATTGGTTCTAATGGAATCGGTCTTGGTGGTGATGTTGGTGTTAATTATGAAGTCTACGATATTGATATCAAGGGACCTCATCACATGCCAGTTACACTTGGTCTTGTAGTTCCAATGGGATTCTTCTTCGGAGATAACTTCGCAATGAATCTTGGTGTTGCTATTACTGCAGGTCTTGAGTATGAGATTCCAGATGTACCTCTTGCATTCTATCTCCGCCTTGGTGGTGGTATCGATCTTCAGGTTACAAATCAGTGGCAGCTTGGGCCTCTCTTTACAGGTGCTATCGGCGCTCTCTGGATGTTCGGCTAAGGATTTCTATAATCAATCGAAAGGGACTAGTTGCTGGTCCCTTTTATATTTAGCAGCAAGCTCTTTCCTTATTCTAGCTGTTACAGTTACTGAATCCTCGCTATAGGATATCGTTCTGATAGCACCATCCCTTGAGAGTCGGTTTATGATATCCGAACCTATTGCCTCTGTTACTGTTATATCCATAAAGCTTTCATCTGTTACAGCTGCCATTGCATTGAGAAGTTCCTTTATTCCTTCTCCTTCCTTCATGCTTGTTTCCACGATGGTATATGGTTCTGTTTTCAGTGCCGCATAAGCGATTTCATCGTAGACATCATCAGTTTTGTTTATTACAAGGATTTTGACTTTATCGAGAGCTCCAAGTTCTGAAAGCGTTTCCTTTGTCTTTTTCAGACAGCCATATGCATCTGGGTGAGAGGCATCTGCAACTATGATCAAGGCATCTGCAGACAGCGCCTCCTCGAGCGTTGATGAGAATGCCTCGATAAGCACTTCTGGGAGATCAGAAATGAAACCTACTGTATCTGAAAGCAGCACTTTCTGACTATTTGGAAGCTTCAAGGCTCTTGTTGTTGTATCGAGGGTTGCAAAAAGCTTGTCCTCCGCAAGCACCCCGGCTTTAGTGAGAGTGTTGAGTATCGTGGATTTTCCAGCATTGGTATAGCCTGTGAGGGCAAATGAGAAGATGCCATTTCTTCCTCTTTCCTTTCTCTTTGTCTCCCTTATTGCCTGAACTTCGCTTATTTCCCTCTCAAGAGAACGTATTCTCTGATCGATAAGCCGCCTTTCAAGCTCTATCTTCCTTTCTCCTTCTCCCTTTGCTCCTCTGACGCCACCTCTCTGCTGTGAGAGATTCGCTTCCCTGTTCTGCAGCCTTGGCCTCAGATATTCAGCTTCAGCTTTCTCAATCTGCAGACGTGCTTCCCTTGAGTGTGCGTTCTGGAAGAATATCGAGAGGATTACAGCTTCTCTATCGGAAACAGGTACACCTAGGATAGTCTCAAGATTTTTCTCCTGTCGAGGAGATATGAAAGTGTTTATCACAGCTTCTTCCGCATCGAAAGCTTTGATGCATTCCGCTGCATTCTCCGCCTGTCCTGTGCCTATGTATGTCGATGTGTTTATTTCTTTGACTGTATATGTGACAGAAAATGAGATTTCCAGAGATAAGGTTCTGAGAAGGCTTCTTGTCTCATCTTCTCTGAGCTCTGAAAGCCTTTCGTTCTCTCCCTGTTTTCTGATGTTTATCAAAAGTACACCCACGGCTTGGAATTATTACCATTAACAGGGGATTGAGCAACTGGGAAAAGAAAAGCGGCCTTGAAGCCGCTTCTGTTAAAAATCAAGGAAGAACGTAAAGGAACTAGAGAACCTTGTGTCTCCATTTGCAAAATTATAAGTATTGTTTGGTATAAGGTATGCCACCTGATACCCTAAATCGATAAAATCAAATATTTATATTGTGAATTGAGCTCCTGTTGAGGCAAGGAAGTTTGATCCATGATTATCAGTATTGAAGTATTTGCCGCAGCCATAGCCCATATCAAAGAAGAGGTTTATTCTCAATGCCAATCCATCGACACCCATATCCGGTCCTGTCAGCCTTATATCGAAGTTATTCACGATATAGAACTCTGTTCCATAGGTGTAGTTGCTGTAGCCTCTTACCTGGCGGCCAAGTGAGCCAAGTTTCTGCACATAGGTAGGAACATACTCTCCGGAAAGCCAATTCACCCTAAGTCTATTTGCAAGGACTATGCTGAACCAGCTCATCTTTTCAGTTTTGTATTCATAAAGTGTCTTTGCACCAACTCCCTGAAGCGTAAACTGGTAATAATCAGCTTTTCCGCTAAGGCCGGAATTAAGGGCAAGCGGGGACCAGTCGATATCAAAGGTGACAAGGTAGCCATCATTTGTCGTAAGTGTGTCTACCATTGAATCTAGCTTGAATTGGAAATTGAAGTTTGTTCCAAGATAATCATGCCTGGCTCCTCTTATATCTTCAAAGAGTCTATCAGGCATACCCGCTGAGAAGAACTCATCGATCGTCTGTACAGCATGAAGAGAACCCCATGATTTTTTCTCATCAGCAATTGCATTGAATGCTTTTTCATATCGTCCTTCATATCCGAGGGATAGAGTTATGAAATCCTTTCCCCCAACAGGCGACTCAAGGAATCCCTGATTGAACCTAAGTGCCCATGTAATCTGGAGAGCGTCGAAAGTAAGAGGCTGAGTCATTGTCTTGTCCTCATTTCCTTCTTTGTTTATCCAGAAGCGTCTTTCAACATATCCACCACCTGCAGAGAGCTGAAATTCGGTTCTGTCTCCTGGCATGAGCTCTAGTCCTTTATATCCAACAGTCAGTTCACCATATGTAGGAATGAAGCCGATGAGAATCTCTGGATGCTGATCAATCGTTCCTGTCAAAGTCCAGTCATCTGTGATGTCAAAGGCTCCGATTGTCATAGCCGAAATTACTAGCAACACAAGAAGGGAAAGAAGCTTCCTTTTCACAATAATCCTCCCGTAAAAGAATCCCTTACTCTGGGTATTATCTAGGATATGAAGCTAAGTGGGCAAGATGCGAAAGGTTGCTTTTGTGTTATGTTTGATGATGCTATCATTGTGATATGGCTGACAAAACAATAAGAATCATAACGACAGGCGGTACTTTCGATAAGCATTACGATGCTGTGAAAGGGGAGCTTACTTTCAGGGAGAGCCATCTTCCACGCATTCTCAATCAATCCAGGGTCACGCTTCCTATACATCTGGATGCCCTGTTTGCTGTTGATAGCCTTGTAATGACAGAGGAACAGCGAGAGCTGGTTGCGGATAATGCCATTTCATCAATCGAGGAGCTTGTAGTCATCATTCATGGCACGGATACGATGGTTAAGACAGCCAAGCTTCTAGAGACCAAGCTTCCAGAGAATGATAAGCATGTGTATGTCTTCACAGGTGCTATGATCCCATACGCGCTTGAAGATAGCGATGCGGTGTTCAATCTCGGCTGTGCAATTACAGCTGTCCAGCTTCTTTCTCCAGGGGTGTATGTGACAATGGGTGGGCGTATATATAAAGCGGATGCTGTGAGAAAGAATAAGGAGAAGGGAATCTTCGAAGCAATCTGAGCTTGATTCTCTTTCTTTATTTGCAGTATGCTCTACACAACGGCAATGACGGAGACGAGTAATATCGGATGCCGCCTCTGAGAGGGTGTCCGCTTCGGCGGGTGAGAGACACCTGGGGCTACGATATGAAAACCACTCCAGAGCTGCATGGAGGAAAGGAAACGAGTATTCCATGCCGTACCCAGCGTTATTGGATAATGAGCGTCCCTGTAATGGGGGAAGCAAGGTGGAACCGCGGAGCCTTTGCAGCTTCGTCCTTGCAATATTGCGAGGATGAGACTGGAAAGGCTTTTTCTATAAGGAGTGGATTATGGCAGATAATGAAAAGCTATCAATGATCCGTCATTCAATGGCCCATGTCATGGCTCAGGCTGTTCTTGAGCTCTTTCCTGGGACAAAGATTGCAATAGGGCCTGCTATCGAGAATGGTTTCTATTACGATTTCGACCTTCCAAGACCGCTGACTGATGCGGATCTTGAGACGATTACAGCAAAGATGAAGGAAATCATCGCATCCGGAGTGCCATTCGAGAGAAAGGAAATCTCTCGTGATGAGGCAAGAAAGCTCTTTGCTGATCAGCCTTATAAGCTTGAGCTTATCGAGGCAATTCCAGAGGGTGAGACAATCTCGCTTTATACACAGGGAAGCTTCACGGATCTTTGCCGTGGACCTCACGTTAAGAGCACAAAAGAGCTCCATGCAGATGCTTTCAAGCTTCTCAACATAGCTGGCGCATATTGGCGTGGCAGTGAAAAGAATCCTATGCTTACACGTATTTACGGAACAGCATGGACTAATCCGAAAGAGCTCAGGGTATATATGGATTACCTTGCGGATATCGAGAAGAGAGACCATAGAAAGCTTGGTAAGGAGCTTGATCTTTTCTCTCTCCATGAAGAGGCTGGTCCTGGTCTTGTTTATTGGCACCCGAGGGGAGCTAGGATCCGTCAGGCTATAGAGGATTTCTGGAGATCTGAGCATTACAAGAATGGCTATGAGCTTGTCTACACGCCTCATGTAGGACGCAGCTGGCTCTGGGAGACATCCGGTCACCTTGGTTTCTATAAGGAGTCTATGTATCCACCGATGGAAATGGATAAGTCGGATTATTATGTGAAGCCAATGAACTGTCCGTTCCATATCATGATCTATAAGAACACAAAGCACAGTTACCGCGAATTCCCGTTCCGCTGGGCTGAGCTCGGAACTGTTTACAGATATGAGAAGGCTGGTGCTCTTCATGGTCTGATGAGAGTCCGTGGATTCACTCAGGATGATGCTCATCTCTTTGTAACACCTGATCAGATGGATGATGAGATCATCGAGGTTCTTCGTTTCTCTATGTTCATGCTTCATTCATTCGGCTTCGAGGATATCCATGCATATATCTCTACACGTCCAGAGCACTCGGTAGGAGATCCTGAGAAATGGGAGGCTGCTACAGCTGCTTTGAAGAAGGCTGTTGAGAAGGAAGGTCTCAAGTATGATATCGATGAGGGTGGTGGAGCTTTCTATGGTCCGAAGATTGACCTCAAGGTAAAGGATGCTATCGGACGTGAATGGCAACTTTCGACTGTCCAGTTCGATTTCAACCTTCCAGAGCGCTTCGATCTCACTTTTGTCGATAAAGACGGAACAGAGAAGAGGCCATATATGATTCATCGTGCGCTTCTTGGTTCTCTTGAGCGTTTCTTCGGTGTTCTCATCGAACATTATGCTGGAGCATTCCCACCATGGCTTTCTCCTGATCAGATTGCTATCATTCCAGTTGGGGAGTCTGCATATGAGTATTCCAAGAATCTCGAGAAGAGATTGAAGGGTGAGGGATTCAGGGTAGTGACAGATCTTTCAGCAGACAGAATGAATGCAAAGATCCGCAACGCTCAGAAGATGAAGACACCTTATATGCTCATCATCGGAGAGAAGGAAATGGCAGAGGATCTTGTTTCTGTCCGTTATCGTGGCGGAAAGCAGGTGAATGGCGTAAAGACTTCAGATTTCATCAGTGAGGTACATAAGACAATAGACAGCAAGGAGCAGATATGAAGGAGGGGGAGAGTGCAATCGAAGCTCTCAGGCATATAGACGAGAAGGTGATGAGATTATCTCAGATCCAGGCAATGCTTGAGTGGGACCTTGAGACTGAAATGCCGGAAGCGGCAGTTGAGGAGAGGTCTGAGCAGCTCTCCCTTATTTCGCAGATAATCAATGAGATTTCCTCATCCTATGAGGCAGAAGAAGCGCTGGGTTTTGCTGAAAATGAAGCTAAGAGCGATGAAGATAAGGCGCTTGTCCGTATATGGGATAGGAAATTCTATTATAGCAGCAGGGTTCCTTCCTCTCTGGAGGCTGAGATTTCCTCCGCTAGAAGCTTTGCGCATAGGGCATGGCTCAAGGCGAGGGAAGAGGATGACTGGTCGATTTTCCGTCCTTCTCTTGAAAGGCTTGTTTCGCTTTCCATAGAGAAGGCGAAGCTGATGGAAGGGAATAAAGATCCCTATGATACCATGCTTGATCAGTATGAGAAGGGTGCTTCTACTGAGATTCTTGATCCTGCTTTCAAGATGGTAGGAGAGGCTATCCAGGATCTTGTCCTTGAGGTCTCGGAGATGCAGGTCGATGATTCTTTCCTTTCAAGAAGCTATGACACAGAGAGAATGAAAGCTTTCTGCCGCGAGGTTGTCACTGAGATGGGATTCGACTGGAAGAGGGGAAGGGTCGGGGTTTCCGCTCATCCTTTCACCACGACGCTCGGTAGTGATGATGTTGGTATAACGAATCGCTTCAATGAAGGAAATCTATTCGCCCCGATCAGTACAGCTATTCATGAATGCGGTCATGCTCTTTACTGTCAGCATGCATCTCTTCCCGCCTCTTTGAGGGGGACATCTGTTGGAGAGGGTGCTTCGATGGGTGTCCATGAGTCACAGTCCAGATTCTGGGAAAATATGATTGGACGCAGCCATGATTTCTGGGAGGGGATGTATCCTGTTCTTTTAAAATATATTCCGGAGCTTAGTGATGTCTCTCTTGATGCCTTCGTCCAGGGTATCAATGCCGTGCGTCCTTCCCCGATAAGAGTTGATGCAGATGAGCTTACTTATAACCTTCATATAATCCTGCGTTATGAGATGGAGAAGGCTATGATAAATGGTTCTGTCTCCTTCGGCGAGCTTCCTGCTATGTGGAATGAGCTTTCAAAAAAGATCCTTTTCTACACTCCTGAAAATGATAGGGAGGGAATACTGCAGGATTGTCATTGGGCAGGAGGTGACTTCGGTTACTTCCCTTCATATGCTCTCGGGAACATTTATGCTTCTGAATTCTACGAGACTATGAAGAGGGATGTTGGGGAGGATAAGCTTTCCGAGGCTTTGAGGAGCCGGAGCTATTCGGTTATAACTGAGTGGCAGAATGAGAAAATCTGGTCCCAGGGTGCTATATATGAACCTGTGGATCTTGTGTGGAAGGTAAACGGGAAAGGGCTCGATGTGGTTTCATTCATAAAGTATCTTGAAGCTAAGTATCGTGGTCTTTTCCTCTGATTGCCATTAACATGACAGAGGTAGATGTAGCTGATATAATAAAAGCACGTCTATCTCTTTCTTTTTGATGAGGTTGTTATGAACGTACCTAATAAATTGACTGTTCTTCGCCTGGTGATGGTGCCGGTGTTCTTTATATCTTTCCTTGTTTCGCTTATGTCTTTTCCGTCAGCCCGCGTCGTGTCTGCGGTGATGATGTTCATCTGCTACGCTGTTGCTGAGCTTTCTGATCTGCTCGATGGAAAGATCGCGAGGAAGTATAATCTTGTTACTGATCTCGGCAAGGTTATGGATCCATTTGCTGATACCCTTTCCCATCTGACATTCTTTGTCTGCTTCATGTCCTATGGCATCATGCCTGTCTGGGCTTTCATCATAATAATGTGGCGCGAGTTCTCGATACTTTTCATGCGTATGCTTATGATGCGCGTCGGAAAAGCTATGCCTGCAAATATCTGGGGAAAGAGTAAGACTGTGCTTTATGCAATCACATCTATTTTCTCAATTGTCTATGTAGTGCTTGCCGCATTTGTTGCGCCGGGAAGCTGGAATGGTGTTTACGAGACTGTCCTATATGTGTTCTTCTCGCTTTCAGCTATCGCATCGCTTCTGAGTTTCATTACATATCTTCACTCGGTGCTGAAGTCAGGGGCACTTAGTGGTATGACTAGATGATGGAAGGGGAGAGAGGGCTTCTCTTTTCAGGGCTTTCTGAAGAGGAGAAGGAGAGTATCGAAATCGTTGTTTCCGATGTCGATGATACCATCACGAAGAATGGGAAGCTCTATCCGAATGCACTGCAGAGCCTTTGGAAGCTGAAGAGGATGGGGAAGATGATCATCCTTCTCACCGGAGGTTCCGCTGGCTGGAGTGATGTGTATATAAGGCAATGGCCTGTTGATGCTGTCATCGCAGAAAGCGGTGCTGTTATCCTTGCTCATGGAAAGGGTGGCAGCATAGTCTATAAATTCAACCCTATGATTGATCCCCTTTTTAAGAAAAAGAAGGATAGTCTTATGAAGCTTACAGCTGGTCTCCAGCTTTCGACTGATCAGTATGCTAGGCTTTATGATATCGCATATGATAAGAAGTGCCTTAGTCCAGAGGAGATGAAGACGCTTAAGGGTATGATTACCGCTTCCGGTGGTAAGTGGAGCGAGAGTTCCATACATATAAATGTGAGCTTCGGTAATTACAACAAGCGTTCATCCCTGATTTTCTTTCTCGATGCCCTTTATGATATCAAAGCAGACAGGATAAGGTCCCATGGGGTTTATCTTGGCGATAGCCTTAATGATGACGACCTTTTTGGTTTTATTCCTTTGTCTATAGGTATGCATAGTGTTGAGGATAATCGGGAAGCGTTCCGTAATCTGCCTAAATATATAACAGCAGGATATGGTGGCGATGGGTTTACAGAGTTCGTTACAAGCCTGGAATAATCTAATTTCAGGATAGAGAAAGAAATAAAAATTTTTACGAAAAATTGTTAAAATTTTGTTGACAAATCGTTGGCAATTGATGTACTTTATTCAGGCACGCCAAGAAGAGTGCAAAAGATTTTTGAGAGTTATATCAGCGAAGGGAAGAGAAGAGAGAATAGAAGCTTGTAAGCTTCTGTCAATTCGAAACGAACTAGAAGGTAGATAGAGAAGCCGAGTTCGTAGCGAGCGACGGAGAGAACTGA
>CASDRY010000063.1 GCA_949283235.1 uncultured Spirochaetales bacterium
TAAATATAAGAATATCTTCTTCGCATGTCAGAAAGCATCGAATGAAGATAATCTGGCAGAACTTTCAAAAGTCATCAGCAGTTACATTGGCTATAATATTGTTTTCTCTTCATTCATCGAAGCTTTCAGGGCTATTATTAAGCTTGCAGAAAATGAAAGACTGATTTTCATACTTGATGAGTATCCAAACCTTGCCGAGAAAGATAATAATGCAATTTCCTCAATTTTCCAGAATCTTATTGATCATGAATGCAGAAACACAAAGCTGTTTTTGATTATCTCTGGATCCTCTCTTCCTTTCATGAAAGACGATGTACTTGGAAAAAACAGTCCTTTATATGGGAGGAGTACATGGATATTCCGTATCCAGCCCTTTGATTATCTCTCTTCAGCTGCTTTTGTCCCCTCATATAGCTATGAAGATAAAACACTGGTTTATGGAATAACAGGAGGAATTCCAAGATATCTGGAATTATTCAGTGACAAGCATACGATAAAAGAGAATCTCCTTTACAATCTTTTCGATACAAACTCAGTTCTATTCAATGAACGCGATAACTATCTCAAAGAAGAGTTCAAGGAAGTCTCCACATATAACTCAATCCTTACAGCAATCGCTTCGGGCTGCACGAAACTCTCCGAGATAGCTAACCGATCTGGAATCCAGGTAGGAACATTGCCGAAATATCTTTCAAAACTGAAAGAAGTCGGAATTATCGAAAGAATTGTTCCTATGGGAGAAACAGAAAAGAAGGGAGTCTGGCAGATTTCAGATTTATTCTTTCGATTCTATTTCTTCTTTGTACAGAAAAATATCTCGACGATAACATCTGGAAGGATGGAGAAGTATTATGACACTCTGATCACTCCCCTTTTAAATGATTACATGGGAAAGGTTTTTGAGAAAATCGTCAATGAATATATTGAGACCTATGCTGAGCTTCCATTTCCGATTGAAACCATCGGAACATGGTGGGGAGGAAGCAGAAAACTGAAGAAAGAAATCGAGATAGACCTTATCGCTGCTTCCGCTATAAGCAATCAGAGAATATTGGCAAGCGTGAAATACAGGAACAGGAAAACACCTGAAGCTGAATTAGGTCTTATGAAAGACTATGCTTCAGAATCAGGAGAAGGCTATGAGGATATTTTCTGGTTCTTCTCCAAAAGCGGCTTTGAAGATGATTTCCATGAAAGCGACAACGTTAAGCTTTTCACGCTTGATGATATATACAGCATTAAGCGCTGACCGAAGCCAGCGCTTAGGATTACCTGAGCTTCCAGGCTATATCATTCAGGAATAGTTCCTTTTCAAGGGAATCAACAGTAGTGTCCTTTGTTATGTGAACGAACTCGATTCCCATAATAGCCACCCAGTCCTTCATCTGCTCTGCAGTGACATCATAGCTGAGAACTGTATGATGAGCACCCTCTGCTGTTATCCAGCATTCTATTCCTGTCTCAAGGTTTGGCATCGGAAGAATTGGTTTGACACAATGGATATCCTGGCAGATAAGACGTAGTCTTCCACCCATATCTACCAGAGAGACAATTATCGCATCTCCTTCTTTCCCTTCAAATACAAGGCGTGCAGGGTCCTCCCTGTCTCCTATCCCAAGCGGATGAACTTCTCTTATCCATGGTCTTCTTGAGAAAGGAAAGAGAGTTCCAGAGGATATCTCCATTGTCAGTTTCGATAATAGTCTCTACAGCCAGATAGGACCTGTTCCAATAACATCCCTTGGACACAAAAACCATAAAACAGGAAAAACAGCATCTGAGCTGCTCCTATCACTTATAAATGGAGATCATGTTGAATCTGCTGCTCTGGATTGGGAACTTTATACAAGAAAGAGTGGATGAAAAAGGAGCCCGAAGGCTCCATCATCACACATTCTTTGCTGAGAATCTTGAAAGGAAATCCTTTGTCCTCGGGCTCTTTGGAGCTGAGAAGATTTCAGATGGAGAACCTTCCTCCTCGATCTTTCCATCAGCCATATAGATCACACGATTGGAAACATCCCTGGCAAAAGCCATCTCATGA
>CASDRY010000064.1 GCA_949283235.1 uncultured Spirochaetales bacterium
AACTTCATCAGAAACAACTGAAGACACATTTGGAAGAGAGAACTCTCCATTCTGGAAGATTATCGGGGTATCAGGCATATAATCCAGAATAGCTTTTTCTACAAGCTCATTCTGGAAAGCAGATCCTACAAGAACTGCAGCATCTACCCTCCTTGATGAAAGTATCTTTATATATTCAGCCTTGCTTTCATCAGTATCGCCAGCGTTAAGAATAAGAGAACAATAGCCACGTCTCATGAAGTGCTGCTCTATCATGTAAGCACCTTCGATATGGTGCTGATTTCTGATATCAGAAACAAGAATACCAATCATCTTGCTTGTCTGATTTACAAGACCACGAGCTGCTTCACTAACTGAGAAATTCGATTCCTTAAGGATCTTCTCAACTTTCTCTCTTGTAGATTTCTTAATACCGGGGCGGGAATTCAGCACACGGCTTACTGTGCTTGCCGAAACTCCTGCTTTCCTTGCGATGTCATAAATTGTAAGGCCCATTATCTCTCCCTGCCCTCTAATGCATGTATCAATGATACAGCCATTTCATGATGAGGAACAGGTATTCCAAGTTCATGAGCTTTGGAAACTACAGCACCACTGATGGTATCAACCTCGGTTTTCCTTCCATTCTTGATATCCACCATTATCGAGGTGTAGCCACCTTTGTTGTTCTCACTTGTCTTTCTGACTTTCTCCACAACAGCATTCTCATCAAAGGAAAGTCCCATTGCTGTAGCAACGCTGATAGTTTCCTTAATGAGATTTTTGCAGATAGCAAATGCATAACTATTCTGTGAGATATAGTACATATCACACTGGAGAATCGCTGTCAGAACCGAAAGCGATACATTCGTCATCAGTTTGTCCCAGATAAGTTGCTGGATATTATGATGGATTCTTACATCAAACCCACAAGAATCAAAAGCTTCCTTAACTTTATAAAGGAATGGATCATCTGCACCATCAATCTTTCCTATGTTCGTTACACCTTTTCCGCCATGATGAACCTTCCCGAGATCAAGAACAGCACCATTATCTTCAGTAGTTCCTATGATGATCCTATTCTCATCAGCGAAAGCAGAAAGAATCTTCTCATGTCCTGCTCCATTCTGAAGTGTCATGAGATATGTATTCTCTCCGATAGCGGTCTTTATGTTCTCCAATGCGGAAACTGAATAAAGCGCCTTTGTAAAGAGGATTACAAGATCAGCCTTATCAGATGTGGTTGTAGAAGCAGAAGGGTGGAAGGATGTTTCCACCCCTCCTTCTTCAAGGATTATTCCATCTCTTGCAATCTTTTCCACAAGAGATGTGTTGGTATCTATGAGAGTCACCTCATTATGCTGGCTGAGTCTGCCACCATAGATGGAACCCATTGCTCCAGCACCGACAACTATAATCCTCATAAAATCTCCTTAGTTATCAAACTCAGAAAGTCCCTCGATAGCATAAGCTCTTACAGGGCAGGAATCGAGTCCAAGAATCGGAAGTGGTGCATAGCTCATGAAGAATACATCCTTGTTGAGCTTGTCGAGATTCTTAAGAACTTCAAGGAATACAATATTTTCAGCGAGAAGAATATCGTGGAATGGTTTTACATCCTCATTGCAGTTTTCAATTGAAACACCATCACCGAAACCTACACACTTTGCCTTGTGATCCTTGAACCACTGAGCTGTCTCTCCATTAACAAAGAGTCTCTTATCTTCTGCTGTATTTGTCTTTGGTGTGAATGGAGCAAGCTTATATGGGCTATCAATGATAACAATAGTTCCATCCTTCATCTTAGGACCACAGTACTTATCAAGCATCTCTGCAGTAATGTGTGAATTTGGAGCTGCATCTGGAATTGTTACATAAATAGCACGTCCAAAGAATGTTGTAAGAGGAAGCTCTGCTACGCTTGGCCAGTTATCATCATGATGATACGGACACTCACAATGTGTTCCAAGATGGCTTGTAAGGTCCATGATTGTGTGGAAATCAGGAATTGGCCCACCTGTATTAAAACGATAAAGATGGCATCTTCTTGTCTCTGTCTTCGGATCAAGAGTCTTTGTAAGATCTACGATTCTTAGATTACCCATTGTGTAAACACAATCCATTTAATTCTCCTTTGCTACCTGACTAAATTCGGGAAGCATAAGCATTTTTGTTTAACTTAAACTTATGGTATTACCCCAAAAAAGAATTGTAAAGGATTTTTTGCAATCGATTTCAAAAACATTTTCCCCATCCGCTCTTTTCAAAACGGAAGGGGCAATAAAAATCTAAGTGATAGAATTTTTACCTCAAACACTTTTTACAATACATCAAGCGTTTGGCTTACAAATTTGGCTTAGAAAAAGATATAACTACGACTTCTCTTATCAAGTCTTAATCGCAAATCAAATGGTTTTCTAACCCATTCTTCATACTTCAAATAAGAATTTCAAATCCAAGATTTTTACACAGGAACCTTAACAACTATTTTCTTAATCTCGATTTTCTCTTTCACTGCAAGACGAGGCTTATGTACATCTTCTGGTGTCAAAAGAATGAAGTCTCCAGCCTTAAGAAGGACTTTTCCCGACACCTCTGGATTCTCATAAAAAGTAATATCATCAGCATCTGAATATGCGGTTCTTACAATAAGATTATCTCGAGAACAGACACCGCAGTACTCCTCTCCTTCAATAACATACTGAACATCAAAGTACTTTTCATGGGACTCAAAATAAACTTCATCCTCACCAAAGCTTGTATATCTCTGAACGGATGCCCGTACACCATTTTCAAGTTCAATCCACCCCGCAGGAAGGGAAGCAAGATCATCTCGTTTTAAGAACGCGAAAGCTGTCTTGAACTTTGGTGCAGTCATATCATACTTATACTCTTTTCCGATTTTCGTACTAAACATAAATCCTCCTACATATTTTTCAAAGCTTTTCTAAGCGAAACTATTGCCCTAGTGTTCTCATCAGGTAATCCAAATGTTATTCGCAAGCAATTGGGCATTCCTTGAGAAGCCAAAGGCCTCACAACGACTCCATCATGAAGCATTTCATTGGCAACATTAATTGAATCTGATTGGATATCAACACAAACAAAATTGGTCTGAGACTCATAATATTTTAATCCCATTTTGTCAAATTCATTATAGAAATAATTCCTAGCCGTTTTATTGTTCTCAATGGTTCTATTGTAGAAATCCATATCATCAAGAGCGGCAACGGCACCTGCTTGAGCAACACTATTAACTGAGAAAGGCTCACGGGTTCTCATTATCATGTTGATAATCTCTTGATGAGCGATGCAGTAACCACAACGAACAGAAGCAAGCCCCATAACTTTAGAAAACGTCCTCATTATCACAAGATTCTCATATTTTGATAAAAACCTTACGTAATCTACCTGCTTATCCTTGTCGATGAAATCAATATATGCTTCATCCAAGAAGACAAGCGAAGTCTGCGGAACCTTATCAAGAAATTCTAAGATATCTTTCTCTGGTGTAATACTACCAGTTGGATTATTTGGATTGCATATGAATATACATTTTGTTTTTTGGGTTACTTTTGCAAGAACTGCACTTAAATCAAAGTATCCTTGGTGATTAAGAGGTACCTTAACAAATTTTGCACCCATTTCCTTGGAGATATCTTCATAATCTGGAAATGTTATATCCGCTGATATGATTTCATCATCAGGGTTAAAGAATGTCAAACCAAACTTTGTTATTACAGCATCGCCACCATTATCTACATAAATTTGATTCTCATTAACTTTATGTTTTCTAGCAAGCTTTGCAATTAATTCTTTACAAATACTATCAGGGTAACGACAAGAATTTCTTTTGATTTCCTCAATCATAGCTTCTATTGCTTTTGAAGATGTTCTAAGAGGATTCTCATTCAAAGCTAATCTTGCAATATTTTTCAAACCAGATTCATTCTGAATCTCAGTAATCGACTTACCTGGAATATAACCACTCTTCTCAAGAATGCATTTTCTGATATAAATACCACTATCCATTTATCTTCTCCTCTTACAGCGGGAAACAATCATTGAAGCTTCTGAAAAGATTATCTATGTATGTGATTCTAGTACCATAAACATTTTGATAATCTACTCAGATTCTCTAACAATCGATAAAATCTCCCCTGCACAATCAAAGTCAATTAATTGAGAAAGGATAATATTACTCTCCGCAATCGATTGAAAAGGAACTTATATTAAATAAAACCACGTGAATTTGTTAAACGCAAGGTATTTTTACTGCTCAATTAATATTTATTTGTAACATACCCATTTCCATTGAAAACAGTCCACGAAGGAACAAATCCTTTTACAGATGAAAGAGGATAGATTACAGCATCATGCCCGATTACAGTTCCGGGGTTGATGACAGAATTGCAGCCTATCTCTGCTCTGTCTCCAATGAATGCTCCTATTTTAATTAGTCCTGTTCTTATTTGCTGATTGTCTATATGCATGATTATTTCATGCTTATCTAGTCGTATATTCGAAGTTATTGCACCAGCTCCAAGATGAGCTTTGTAGCCTAATATGGAGTCTCCTACATAGTTGAAATGAGGAACCTCGGCAGAGTCAGATATGATTGCATTCTTAATCTCTACAGAATTCCCTATCACTGCCCCCTTCCCTATTACAGCATTGCCCCTTATGAAAGCAGAATGTCTTATCTCCGCATTCTCATCAATGATACAAGGAGGCATAATCATTGCTGTTTCAGCTATCTGTGCAGAAGAAGAAGACCATACACCTTCGCTTATTTCTACAAATCCTGTTTTTGGATAGGAAAGAATGAAATCATGGATTCCTGGAAGAATCTCATGAAGGCTACGGAACGATGAAATATATTCCCAAGCTATAGTGTGGAAGGGAGAGAAAAGCTCTTCTATCAAGTTCATATCAAAGCCTCAGGTTTGTCGGAAAGCATGGAAAGCTTCTCATAAACAATGGATGCAACCCATTCTGCACCTTCTAGGCGCAGATGCGTATTGTCCTCATCCCCTTCAGGATAATTCTCATAGAGCCCAGGTGCAAAGTTCATGAAATATTCCTTTGAAACCTCCTCCCCTTTTTCAACTATTCCAAGCATTGTCGGAATTGTCATATCAACACAATCAACACCAGCAATCGATGCTGCATATTTCATCGCTGAAGGCCAATCCCCATGCGTGTCTACAAGCTTCCCTTTCTCAAAAGCACGTCTTGCAATAGATGTGAGGAATATGACTTTCGCCCCTTTCTCCTTCAGCTTCTTCGCCATATAAACAAGATTCACAGGAAATTCATGCCAGGCACTTGTCCCTCTGAATGGATCGTCAAGCTTCTCATCATTGTGACCATACTGAATCAGAACAATATCTCCAGAAGAGATGACAGATAAGGCTGCCTCGAACTCTCCTCTTGAGAGAACATCCTTTGTAGACCTCCCGTTTATTGCCCTGTTATCCAGGGACCAACCAGGTTTTAGATATTTGGAAAAGGCTTCTCCCCATCCGGTTTCCGGTCTTGCCTCTTCCCTTTTAGGAGCAGCTGTTGAATCACCTAATATAACCAATCTATTCATTGTACATACGAAACCGGAGGACTAAGCCTCCGGTCAATACCCTTTTTGTTTCAAGCTCAGGCTGTTGCCTTGAGAATGAAGTCAATAACAAACAATACGGAAGCAACTGCGATAATCGGATGAATCTCTCTGGCTTTCTTTGTAAAGATCTTTGTAAGACAGTACATGATGAAGCCCGCTGCGATACCGTTTGTGATTCCATATGTGAAGCTCATTACAGCAACTGTAAAGAATGCAGGAACAGCTTCCTTGAGATCCTTCCAGTTGATTTCAGCAAATGGTTCAACCATGAGGATACCAACAACTATCAAAGCTGGAGATGTTGCCGCTGAAGGAACCATTCCGATAAGACCTGAGAATGGAAGACAGATAAGGAACATTATAGCTGTAACAAGGCTGGTAAGACCTGTACGACCACCAGCTGCTATACCAGCGGAGCTTTCTACGAATGTAGTTGCATTGCTTGTTCCGAAAAGAGCACCGATACTTGTTGCGAAGCTATCAGCGACGAGAGCTTTATCAAGACGGCTCTTGAATCCAGAACCCTCAAGAGCTTTCTCATCCTCTTCATCGAAGATATGGCTCTTGCGTCCTGTTCCGATGAATGTACCGATTGAATCGAATGTATCGGAGAGACACATTGAGAAGATTGTTACGATAACAAATGGAATCTTTGCAGGATCGGAGAAAAGAGATCCGAAGCCAGGCTTACCGAAGAAGCTGAATGCGACATCTTTGAATCCCTGAACTGTCTCGCTTCCTGAGAAGATAGTCTCTGGTATCTGGGTTACTCCCATAGGAATACCTATGATAGTAGTTGCAATGATACCAATGAGCATTGCACCCTTAACCTGCATAACCATAAGAATAACAATGATAAGGAGTCCGATTACTGCAAGAACAAGATGAGGTGCGTTGAATGGCTGCATTCCAGGTGTAACGCTAGGATATGCTCCTGTGAAGGAGATGAGTCCAGCATTATTCATACCAAGATATGCGATGAAGAGACCGATACCGCCTCCGATAGCATTCTGAAGTCCTTCTGGAATACACTTTACAATTGCTTTTCTAAGTTTGGTGACTGTGATGACTATATTGATGAGACCACAGATAAATACCATTGCAAGTGCTTCCTGCCATGCGAATCCACCAGCCATACAGATTGTGTATGTGAAAAGAGCATTAAGGCCCATTCCCGGAGCTACCGCATAAGGAACATTTGCAACAAGTGCCATGATAAGCGTTCCAACAGCTGCTGCAAGACAAGTTGCTACGAATACTCCATGCCAGCTCATGCCAGTTTCACCAAGCATGTTTGGATTGACGAAAATAATGTAGGCCATTGTGAAGAACGTCGTAAGACCAGCGACTATTTCGGTCTTTACATTGGTGTTCTTCTCCGCAAGATTAAAGAAATCCTTCATATCTCCTCCTTTTGCTAGATGTGAAGGGGCGGAACGGAAGAATCGGACTAGTCCGGTTATCCTTTCCATCCACAGTAACCAGACTCAGTATAAGGTGATAAATTAATACTCGCAAACTTTTTTGATAAAAATTATGATTAAGACAATATATCAAATTCTGTTTAGATAAAAATATTAATTAAAAAATGAAGTTTAGCTCATAAAATCAATACAAATCTGCAGGAATTGATTTTTATTTACATTATGACAAAAATTATACAGCGAAAATCCAGCACATATAAAATAAAACAAAGGGCTGTAGCAATTCAGAACATAAAAGTCTTCTCCTATTAAAGTAATCTCACGCATATTTCAAAGTATGCATCAGAGTCTATAGATTATCTCATAGAACTCTATCTCAAAGTAAGATTTAATCGTTTGCTTTGTGATCAGTCAGTTCTGCTTCAATCTCTTCAATTGTAGGAAGACTACCCTTGAATTCTTCTGGAATAAGCTTTGATAACACATAACTTGACACTCCAAGTGGTTGGCTGCTAGCTTCCAGCGCATACTGAGCTTCCACCTTATCCATATCTTTGCATACAAGCAATCCAATGGTCGGATTATCCTCCTCCATCTTTATCTGATGATTCACTGCAACTACGTATGTACCCAATTGCCCAGCATAGGAAGAATCAAATTTTCCAGTCTTGACTTCTATTGCCACATAACAATGTCTTCTTGCATTATAGAATAGCAGATCAATATATTTCTCTGTATCTCCTATCTTGACCATAACCTCTCGGCCCATATATGCAAAACCGGTACCAAGTTCCATCAGAAAATTCTCGACTTTACTAATCAGCGCATCTTTAAGCTCTTTCTCATCATAATGCTCTCTCAAGGTAAGAAAATCGAAATTGTAAGGATCCTTTGTCATGGCCTGTGCCAAATCACTCTGTTCCTTTGGCAATGTGAGGGCAAAGTTCGTAACAGCCTTTCCCTGACGCTCATACAAGTCAGTATCTAGAAAGTTCAGAAGTGTTGCTCTTGACCAATTGTTTTCTAGCGTTTTCCTCACATAGAATAATGCTTTTTCAGCATTTCCCCGGCATTTACCAAGTATTTGTACATGATGCCCCCATGGAATCTGGAAGATTGCATTGAAATTATCAACAAGTTGTTGACCATTTCCAGCATCGCTAGATTCATCAACAAGCTGTTGACGATTTATAACGGCCTCAGGGTACATTTCATAGAAATACCGCATATACTTCAAGTTTGTAGGTGAAAAGGATTTTATACTTGGAAATATATCTTTCAAATCGGTACTGATAGTTTTATAAAATTCAGATCCATAACTAGCATTCTCATAAAAAGCTGAAATATCTCGTCCAATGCCCCAATAGAAAAGCAGCATTTCAGTATTCACCCTGACTGCTGCTTTCAGCTGGCTCTGCTTAAATCTTTTTGATATATCAGTTATCCATCTTTTGTATTTCTCGTCAGTTTTCATGAGTCTAGTCATAATTACCACCCTTCTTGTCTTTCTTATCTTTTCACTCGATTTCAAAATGAAAAAAATCTCTCTGATAGCTAGTTAGATGAGGAATTTAAAACATCTAAATTCAATTACCGCACAAATTTGCCTAGTGGAAATGAATAGAACAGCCCCTGTTTTGTACTAAACTCTTCCATGGTGCAGATGCGTCATCAAACATCATTATACCACGGCACCAGAAGGTTTGATTAAAATTGAACGCTTTAAAGTTAACGATTGTTATTCCCTGAAATGTTAAAAATATAGGGCTGCCAAAGCCATTATAACTTTGCAACAGCCCCTATTTTCAGTATTTTCTGACAAAACTTAGCGCTGAACGCGTCCAGATCCGTCACCCTCACAAAGAGCCTTAACCTCTGCAAGACGTGTAAGGTTGAAGTCTCCGATGATTGAATGCTTGAGACAAGATGAAGCAACTGCAAAGTTGATAGCATACTGCTCATCATCGAAGTGAGAGAGTGCATAGATGATACCAGCTGCGAAGGAATCGCCACCACCTACTCTATCTACGATATCTGTAATCTCATAGTGTCTTGAAAGATAGAAACCTGTCTTTCCAGAAAGTGCTGCTGACCAGCCATTGTGATCTGCGCTCTTTGATTCACGAAGAGTGATTGCTACGACAGAAATATTAGGGAACTGCTCCTTAACCTTTGCTGCAAGCTCCTCGTATACCTTGGTATCAAGCTCACCCTTTGTAACATCGCTGTCTGCTTCGATTCCGAGACACTTCTGAATATCTTCCTCGTTTGCAATAACAACATCAGCATACTTAACAAGCTCTCTCATGACCTCTGGAGCCTTCTTGCCATAATTCCAAAGCTTCTTGCGATAATTGAGGTCGATAGAAACTGTAGCACCAGCCTTCTTAGCAGCCTTCATAGCTTCAAGAGCGCAATCTGCTGCTCCCTGGCTGATAGCTGGAGTGATACCTGTTGTATGGAACCAATCAGCACCCTTCATGATTGCATCAAAATCGAAATCAGAAGGCTTTGCCTCAGCAACTGCAGAACCACTGCGGTCGTATACAACGAGTGATGGCCTCTGGTTTGCACCTGTCTCGAGGAAATAGATTCCAAGTCTTCCACCCTTAACCTTGTTGATAGCAGATGTATCAACACCATACTTCATAAGCTCGCGCTCTGCTGCTTCACCTACTGCATTGTCTGGAAGTGCTGTTACGAACTTTGCATCCTCTCCGAAGATTGAAAGGGATACAGCAACGTTAGCCTCGCCACCACCGAAAGTAGCCTCAAGAGATGGTGTCTGGAAAAGACGATAAAGCTCCTGGCTTCTGAGACGGAGCATGATTTCACCAAAAGTTACATATTTCTTGGACATTAGGAACCTCCTATCCGATAATTGTATCATAGGTTATGATTATTTGGCTGTTGTCATTGTATAGACACAATGCGGAGCGGTCAAGTTTGGCTATGGAACAATGTTCCATTTTTGCGGGCAGTATGGTACAATCCCAAGCAGGATAACAGGAAAAAGGAGAGCGAAATGACAAAAGAAGAGCTTTTTACCACATTCCATAATATCGGTCTCGTACCGGTAGTCAAAATCGACGATGCAGAGAAGGCTGTACCTCTTGCTAAGGCACTTATCGACGGAGGCATTCCATGTGCAGAAATCACATTCCGCACAGATGCTGCAGAAGAGGCTATCAAGAGAGTAACTAAGGCATACCCAGAAATGCTTGTAGGTGCTGGAACAGTCATCAATCCAAAGCTTGCAGAGAAAGCAGTTGCTGCTGGAGCAAAGTTCATTGTATCTGCAGGTTTCAATAGAGAAACCGTAGAGTGGTGTCTCTCACACAACATTCCTGTAGTTCCTGGTGTATGTACACCATCTGAGATCGAAATGGGCCTTTCAATGGGTCTTACAACTCTCAAGTTCTTCCCAGCTGAGGCATCAGGTGGAGTTGCAATGCTCAAGGATTTCTCCGGTCCATTCTCACAGGTAAAGTTCATGACAACTGGTGGTATCAACATCAATAACCTCCAGGACTATGCAAAGGCATCAAACGTTCTTGCTATTGGTGGTTCCTGGATGGTCAAAGCTGATCTCATCAACGATGAGAAGTGGGACGAGATCACAAGACTCTGCAAAGAGGCAAGAATCAAGCTTCAGGGTTTCACACTTGCTCATGTTGGTATCAATCTTCCAGATGCAGATGCTGCTGCAGGTGCTGCAGATGAGTTTGCAAAGCTTGGAATGGAAATCAAGAATGGCAATTCTTCTATCTTCATGAACAAGGAAATCGAGGTAATGAAGAAGAACTACCTTGGAAAGAATGGCCACCTCGCATTCAGATGCAATGATATCGAGAGAGCTATCTACTTCCTCAAGGACAAGGGATTCACTGTAAACGAAGAGACAGTCAAAAAGGATGCAAAGGGCAAGATCACTGTATGCTACCTCAACGAGGAAATCGGCGGTTTTGCAATTCACCTTGTCAAATAAAGGATAACAACCTAAAAACCAATCCCTCTGGAAAAGAATCCGGAGGGATTTTTATATGCCAAAGTCAAAATCTGACCAAAAACGCTGCTTGTCGCGTATATATCATAGGAGGTCAGTATGACTGGAAACAGAGAACATCAAGAGTATAATGATGCTATGGAAAGCATCTCGACTGTCAATCCAACTTTTGAGCTTCTGAAAAAGATTGGAGGCATGTACATCGACAAAACGGAATACATCTACAAGATGGTGAAGAGTGAGTCAAGCAGCTTTTATTTCGTCTCACGCCCGCGAAGATGGGGGAAGTCGCTGATGTGCAACACGATTCGGAATCTCTTCGAGGGAAAGAAGGAACTGTTTAATGGCCTTTATATTGCAGAGAAGACAGACTATTCCTTTAAAAAATTCCCTGTACTGCATTTCGATTTCAACAATCTTCCAATTTATGATTTAAAAGCAGTTGGCGAAAGCCTCAGCTACAAGGTAGAGAGTGCCTCTTCCAAATATGACGTGAAATTCACTTCTGATAATCCGATTTCAGATTCGAAACAGCCATCGAATCCTTATACAGTCGATACGGAAAGATAGTCATCATAATAGATGAGTATGATGCTCCACTGACCTCATCCATTGACGAACCGGAGATGTCTGAGAGGATAAGGAAGATACTCAACGCGTTCTATGCAACTATTAAGAACAAGATGGAGAAGATAAGATTCTTCTTCATCACTGGTGTTGTCAAGCTCGCAAATCTCTCTATCTTCTCCGCAATGAACAATCTGAAGGACATCTCCATGGATCCGGATTTCGCGGGAGCATTCGGCTTTACGGAAAAAGAAATCAAAGAATACTATGGAAGAGGAATAGACGAGTATCTTGCGGCTAATTCCGGTAGCTATAAATCAAGGGAAGAACTCCTAGAAAGGATGAGGACCTATTATGATGGCTACAGATTCTCTCCTTATTCGGATATCTCCGTCTATAACCCGATATCAATCGGGAACTTCTTCGAGAATGACTGCCGCTTTGACACCTACTGGGATGAGACAGGCTCCTCAAAGTTCGCAGTAACGCTTGCGACAAAGATGAACCTATCCTCGCTTATGAATTCGGAGATTTCCCTGAATCTTGCAGAATTCAGGAACTTTGACATCTCGGAGATCGCCGGAGACAATATGAGCCCGGAATCCATTGCCGCTCTCCTGTATTATGCAGGGTATCTGACAATTGTCAGCAGCAGAAATGAGGATTCGGTGAAGCTCGGATTCCCGAACAATGAGGTATCATCAGCATTCACCTACTCCCTCATCAGGAGATTCAGAAAAGGAATGGGCAATGAGGGCATACTCATAGCAGATGCGGCAGCTGCCGTGAAGGAAGGGGATACACCTCTACTGATAAACCTGCTGAATGACTTCTATGACCAGGCTTCCTCAGCTATCATATCAAAGCGCCTTGAACAGCCGTATCAGCTGATAATGCACATGTTCTTCATCGCAGCAGGATGCCGCGCGACAGCGGAAATCAGCACAAAGCTCGGGAGAATCGACAACTCGATCGAAGCTGGGAAGCATATATACATATTCGAGCTGAAAGTTGACCAGAGCGCTGAAACGGCTCTCAATCAGATAAGGGAGAAGGAATACAGCAAACTCTTCACTCCGAGGCTGAAACAGGGGGATATATGCTCCATAATGTCGGGATAAGCTTCTCTTCAGAGAAAAGAAGAATCGAAGAGTTCAAAGAAGAAATAATATCCTATACTCCATAAACAAGAGAGGGAAGAGATTCTGTATCTCTTCCCTGGATCTCATTTCCGACGAATAAACTTTTCAGAGATTACCAAGCATCTCCATAACGATGTTCGCAGAATTATCTGCAGCCTGATCTCCAAAGTTATCTACAGAATCATGAGCAAGGCCATTTGCTTTATCAGACATACAGCGGATGACGACAAAAGGAACATCATACTGACTTGCAACAAGAGCAACGGCTGCACCTTCCATCTCGCAGGCAAGGGAATCGAAGCTATTCTGCAATGTCTCTACATAGCTCTCGCTCGCAACAAACTGATCTCCTGTAGCGATATTCCCGATAAAAGCATTATCTTCCCCTACCACATCGACAGCTGCGTTATATGCAAGCTCTGCAAGAGCATCATCTGCCCAGATCCTTCCATTCACATCAGATCCTGCAACCGGCTCCCAGACAAAACCATCGTTTGTCATATCGCCATAGTCATGCACAACGAGATCTGATGAAACCACGATATCCAGAACTTTGGTCTCATCACCGACACCACCAGCAATACCCGTGAAGATTATAGAGCTGACATCAAACTCATTTATGAGCGTTGCCGCACCTGCTGCTGCAAGGATTTTCCCGATACCAGCTTTAACGAGAACAACATCCTTACCTTCAAGCGTTCCGATATTATAATCAACACCTCCGATAGTCTTAACTTCGGTGATATCCGCATTGCTAAGAAGCAGACTAAGCTCATTAGACATTGCCGTGATTATCCCGATAGGACCTTCAGCTGCTGAAAGCGGAACAGCAATAGCAAGAATAGCAAGAACAAGCGCAATTACCTTTGATCTCATAAGACCTCCTGTTTATAGCCTCATGCTAGCATCATAATCAGTTATGAGAATAGGTATTTTTCAGCATTACTCCATCTTCAATGATCATAGAAGGCTCATCTGATTCTACTTTCAGAGATTCTATTGCCAGCTCTGCATTCCTGATTCTGAATCCTCTGGAAGGAGGGTCAGGAAGACCAAGATACATATCGCTTTCGCTTATTGCCCTATCAGCATCCGGCCTTACAGCAAAAGATGAATCTTTTATCACAAGATTACCAATAGGACTTTCAGGAAGGCCTACAGCCATTCCCGCAGAAGCTCTCGATCCTTCTGCATGGCAATCTTCAATAGTCACGTTATAAATACGAGGAGTACCAGCATTGACAGGAAGTTTATCAAGAGAGAAGAGGGACATATCATCAGTTCCGCAACGATAATACATATTAATCACAAAAGGACAGAGATTGTCCTTCATCTTTATCCTGCGGAAGGCTATATCATGAATCAAACCGCCTCTTGTTCTTCTTGATTTGATTCTTATACCTCTATCAGTGCCATCAAAGAAGCAATCCTCAACTACCAGATCTGAAATCTCAGCAGCTGTCTCCGACCCGATTACAGCACCTCCATGCGCGGACCTTACTGTACAGTTTTTTATAAGAACGTTCTTCGTCGGAACATTGTCTTTTATTCCATCCTCTCCAGAACCTGATTTAAGAGCAATGCCATCATCTCCGACATCCACAAGGGAATCAAGCACCTTAACATTTGAAGAGGATTCTATATCTATACCATCTGTATTCGGAGCCTCATACGGATTCTTTATGCTCACATTCCTGATAATAACTCCATCTGAAAAGAGTGGGTGGATTGTCCAGAATGGGGAGTTGATGATATTAACATCCGCAATAACAACATTTCTGCTGTTCTTTATCTGGATAAGAGGAGGCCTCATAAACTGATAATCTCTTCCACCGCCCCCACCTGGCTGTGACTTATAATCAGGATTGAGAGCAGCAAAACTTCTCTCCAGTTCTGTCTGTGGCTCCTTTACATTCCTCTTCCTTCTGTCTGCAACAACATCCCACCAAGGCTGACCGGAGCCATCTATTGTGCCTTCTCCGGAGATTGAGACATTATCTGCATCATTTATGTAAATGCATGGGTGCATCGCCCAGCACTTAACACCCTCCCATCTTGTGAAGACTGGCTTGTAAAGGGAAAAATCCGGGATAAAACGAAGAACTGCCCCCTTTTCAAGAACAAGCTCGGCTCCTGATGGAATCTCTATAGGTCCTGTAAGGTATACCCCTTCCTTCAGAATTACCCTTCCCTTCTCTTTCAAAGCCTTCATAAGTTCTTCTTTCACATCTCTGCCATCTGCAGCTATTTCATACTCATTCAGCATAACTCCTCCTTTACTTCTTCCCCTCCTCAGCATATCCTTTCACTATGCCAAGAATAGGATACAGAGCCCATGATTTCGGCTCATTTGATTCAGCCTCCGCACTAGGCGAGAGGATAGAAAGCATTCGTCCATCCTTTATTCAGCTCGCGCTGAACAAGGTAATACCTTCAGCTAGACCATGGAAGGAATGGGATGAAGAGTATATCTCGGGAATCTCCTCCAGCCTGAAAGATCACGGAGTGAATATTGCAATTATAGGTTGCTATATCAATCCGATAAATCCAGACAAGGAAGCAAGAAAGAAGGAAATCGGAAGATTCGGGAAATCCCTCTCGCTCTCATCTGCATTCGGCTGCCCCTATGTAGGAACCGAAACAGGAACAGCTGCTCCTGATGGCGGTTACTCAATCGAGACATCTAGCCCAGCCAATCTTGAAATCTTTTACTCCAGCCTTTCAGAGATGCTCGATCTTGCAGAGAAGTACGATGCATATGTCGCTATCGAGGCTGTAGCTAGGAACCATACGATATCTTCTGTAGAGCGCATGGCAGGAATCCTTGAGAAATTCCATACAAAACGCCTGAAAACAATCTTCGATCCCGTCAACCTTATTCCATATACAGGAATACCGGAAAAGGATGGAGTTCCTCTCAAAGTACCAACAGAAGAGGCTGAAAGCAGATTCGTAAATGCTGTACTAGACCTCTATGGTGATACCCTTGCGGCAATACACTGCAAAGACTACATCCTAGATTCTATGACAGGAACAAAGATCGGAGACCTTCCAGCTCTTACAGGAATCTTCAGATGGAAGAATTTCGCTTCTGAGCTGAAAAAGCGCAGTATCGATGTTCCATGGCTTCTGGAGAACCACAATCCAGAGACTGTGAAAGAAACAGCAGAAACCCTAGAGAAATTCTAAGCCCTAGGGTTCTGCAATTAACGAGCTGTTTTTGGATAAAAACGATTAGAGAAGATATGTCTGAGAGAAAGAGACTGGATGTCTGTTCTCTGAAAGCACCTTCTCCAGATAAACTGTATCGAGACCAAGCTCCGTGACCATTCTGACAAGGAGAGACTCACCAAGGAGATTCTGCTCGCAGAATAGATAAGCGATAGCTTTCTCTGCTATATGGCTTGGCTTCATTGAGTTCATATAGATAGAAGCATCAGGGGAGTTCCCATAACGCCTGAGAAGATTGTCATATAGCAATGATTTCTCAGGATTCTCATGAAGAGCTTGAAGCTCATTTCGCAACGGCTCAGAGTTGCCTCTTCCAGCTTCCTCTCCGAGTGGCTTCAATGTGAAGAAAGTATACTCCTTTCCGGGAAGGAAATGATGCTGTTCGCATCTTGCAGCATAATTGGGTTCAAGATTGCTGTTCTTCACTCTATCTCCACCAACTACAATAAGCGGATCAAAGTAGAGAGCTGGACACTCATCTTCTCCTACCTGGTAATACCGATATGTATAGAATGCGGAAGCCATGCAATCTGAATGTTCGCAGTAAGCTGTCAAAGGAATGACATCTGTCGCTATATCAAGCATGAGACGAGCTGTAGAGTTGAAGAATTCCCTGCGGAAATTGAGAATAAGCGTTGGGAAAACAAACATGCAGCCCTTCTCTATTGAGTAGTTTCTAGCAACATATGCAAGACGCTCATCGAAGAAAGAAGCCTCATCGATTATATATGTTCCGACATCTGGATTATCCTTCAGAACCTCTTCAAACCCGAAAGAATCCCTGATTCTCGCAATATTCTCACCGCATCTGATATATCCAGAGCGATAAGGCATCGCATCTTCCGGATACTCCGAGAAGCGACCTCCATCTATCTCGGAGCGAATGAAGAATATCTTCCTTCTATCAAGATTACCTGTTGAAGTCATAGCCCTGACTTTCTCGCTCTTTCTTCTTGCCACGGAAGCATCGCGCCATACCCTTGCGGCGAATTCTGTCTTTCCAGAGCCCATCGGTCCGATTACAAGAACACGGCGACCGGGGGTTGTGAAATCGAAATGAGTGAAAGACTCATGCACATCAAGAGTCGGGAAGCCAAGGGATTTAAGGAAATCAGCACCAGGTGTTGTATTCTCGATATTAGGCATTCTCTTCCCTTACAATCGCAATACCTGCACTAGCTCCGATACGAGTTGCTCCCGCTTCGATCATGGCTTTAGCTGTCTTATAATCTCTGACACCGCCGGATGCCTTGACACCGAGTCTATCACCGACAACAGCTTTCATAAGAGAGACATCAGCTACAGTTGCGCCACCTTTAGAGAAACCTGTGCTTGTCTTAACAAAGTCAGCACCAGCCTCTTCAGAGAGCCTGCATGCTTCTTTCTTCTCATCATCAGTAAGAAGACATGTTTCGATAATAACCTTAAGGATCTTCCCTACCGTAGCCTTTCTCACTGCTTTGATATCATCAAGTACTTCCTGTGTCATTCCAGACTTCAGATACCCGATATTAATAACCATATCGACTTCATCTGCACCACATTCCACAGCATGTTCTGCTTCGAAAGCCTTTGCTTTCGTCTCCATAGCTCCAAGAGGGAAACCGACAACTGTGCATACATGAACACCGGATCCTTTCAGAAGTTCAGCAGCCTTCTTAACCCAGGTGCTATTTACACAGACAGAAGCGAAATGATACTCCTTTGCCTCTTCACAGAGCTTCTCAATACTGCTTTCAGTTGCATCTGCAGCAAGAAGAGTATGATCGATGTACTTTGCTATAGACATAATAAACTCCTTACCTTGGTATTATAGCCGATTAATCCCTTCATAGTAGGCGGCCAAGTCTGGCAGCCTCCACTCCCGAGAGTATTGTAGGATAATCCTCGCCTTCCTCAATCCTTTTTATGAGAAGAGCTATCGCGATCTCATCATCATTGAGCATCTCAGGATAGAAAGGATTAACGAACACCGTCCGACTACCGACTGTAACATGGGAAAGCGTAAGACTTCCATTACCTGTGACAAAATCCCTATGAAAAGAAAAAGGAAGACGCACAGGGTATCCATCACTGACAAAGCTCACATCACGCTCTGTAATCACTCCAAGACTACCCCTGATTTCAATCTTCTTCCCGAAAAGATAGGAATGATACTGATTGGAAGAGAAATCATGGATGAATAGCTTCTTCCCGAATCTGAGAAGCCTCACCTTTCTCACATATTCCTCCTCTCCAGATACATTAAGGCCCGATCGGTCCCCTGTCTTGATAATCGAAGAAGGGAAATCGATGGATGAAATCTCATCCGGCATCGCCTCTCCCAGCCCCAGCACAATTCTTGCAATTGAAGCTGAATGGTGATTATGAAGGCCAGAAAGATATAACTGATCGGCCTCCCCGATAAGATCAATAGCTGAAATAAGCGAGGAGAAAAGCGGAGTGTATCGATACTGCTCCGCAGTCGCTCCCTTCATGTCAGAGAGAACTTCAAGTTCATTATCAGCAAGGGATAGGAATGTCGTCTCAGCTATGACAAACTCATTCCGCTCCTTGAGCATTTTCATCAATGGAAAGAAACCTTCCTTGCCGGAGGCGACTATCACAGCATCATGCGGGACAGAAAGAGCCTTTTCCATATCAAGAAAGGATGAAAGTCCTTCCTTCTCGATATTCATTGCCCTTTCCGCACTTCTTGTATAAACAGAGACGATACTAAGAAGACTCGGAAGCATCTTAGATATCCTCACATAAAACATGGCACGCCATCCTGTGCCGCAAAGTACTGCTCTCATACATCCATTATAATTGCATATTATCTTTCCTCCTGATACATTCAAGGAATGCTACTGAATGTTTTCCAAGAGCTTTTCACATGGGTGATGCTCTTTATAATCCTTTTGAATATCTCGCAGAGAAAATTTCCTCATACAGATAAGAAGAGGAAGGCTACTATCCTGATTGCTGTTGACTTCCTTGTGGTCTATACGCTTATCGCATTGGTATCGATCTGGAAGCTTCCAAGCTGGGTTGGTTTCATTTTCCCCGTCCTTGGCATCATTGCAATCATTGTGTTCAGGAAAAGCTTCTGGCCTTTCAGACTGCATTGCGTGAAGTGCGGCAAGAAACTCGACTATAACAGAATCATTGGATATGACGAGAACCTCTGCCAAGATTGCTACTGGGAAGCGCACCCGGAGGAAAAGGAAGCAGAAGAGGCTAAGAAGAAAACCTCCGAAGAGCTTCTTGAGGAGAAATTTGTAAATGCCAACAAAGTTGATGAGATACCTTGGGATCTCTGGGAGCCAACTGAGAGCTGTGTCCTTACTTATGTAACAGACGGAGACAGAATTCTGATGATCATGAAGAAGACTGGACTTGGTTCCGGTTACATAAATGCACCTGGCGGACATATAGAGCTTGAAGAGACGAAGACAGAAGCCGCGATAAGAGAGACAAAGGAAGAAACGGGACTTACTGTATCAAATCTGGAAGAAAGGGGTGTGCTCCGCTTCCAATTCAAAGACGGATTGAGAATGCTTGGCTATGTTTTCTTCACATCAACATGGGAAGGTGAGCTTATAGATGAATGCGAGGAAACAAAGCCTTTCTGGACAGATATCTCCACCCTCGATTACTCCGCGATGTGGGAAGATGATAGGCTATGGCTGCCTATGGCGCTAGAAGGAAAGAAATTCTCCGGCTATTTCATCTTCGATGATAAAACTATGCTTGATTCACGTGTAGATGAAGATATTGAAGAGTGAGACAGCAATGGGCCTCTGGAATCTATCCGGGGGCTCTTTTCATAAAACACTGGAAATAAGGGAAGGCAAGAATCTTATAAAAGCTGCCTATAAAGCTGGAATACGCACATTCGATACAGCATTCTCATACAAAGAGGCGTCATCAATACTATCTTCTGCAATGAGGGAGATTGGAAAAGATGATATCAGCATCATATCCAAGGTAATGCCAGTTCCGACTCTGAGAAAGAAGGCGGAAGCGGAGTTGAGACGTCTTAATGCAGATTGTTTTGACGTGTTTCTGATTCACTGGCCCACGAAAGAAGAAAATCTTATAGAAAGCCTTGAAGCGCTTTCCGAGCTAAAAGCAGAAGGAAGGACAAAGAGCATTGGGGTATCTAACTTCCCCTTCCCTCTTCTTAAATGGGCGGTAAAGAGATTCCCGATTGAATACCATGAAAGACCATTGTCATTAATCTGGAGCAAGGATTGGGAAGAAGAGAAAGCCCTGGGACTTAAGACAATAGCATACTCTCCGCTTGGAATGGGAATTCTTTCCGGAAAGTATAAGATGAGGGATGAGATTACAGATCCCAGAGTCTCATTGCCATTCATGAAATCCTCTATAACCGATGAAATTCTCAAAGAGATCTATGGGAAGCCTGAGAAAGCACTATCGTGGGTATACTCCGAGAATCCATGGTGTGTTGTTCAGGGCTTCTCCTCTCCATCGCAGCTGGAAACATTAAGCAAGATAACCGAGCTTGATGAGGAAGAGAAAGAACATCTTTCTTCTCTCTCAGATAGGCTTTCAGAAGAAATTGAAGCTGACAACATCTTTGCCCACAGCTGGAGATGAGGGTATAATCAAAGAATGCTTATTCCGACAGCAAGAGCTGAAGCTGAAATAGAGGTAAAGAAATCAAGATTCATATCGATAGCCATTCCCACTTCCACAATGGAGGAAGTGAAGGAAGCTGTACTATCTGTGAGAGCCGAGCATCCTGATGCCACTCATGTAGTTCATGCTGCTGTAATAGGGAAAGCTGGCACGATGTACTCCTCTTCTGATGATAGGGAACCAAAGAATACAGCAGGTCGTCCAGCACTGGAGGTTCTTAAAGGTTCTGGGATAACCAATATAACTGTTGCAATTGTCAGATATTTCGGTGGCACTCTTCTAGGGACAGGGGGCCTTGTCAAAGCCTATGGGGATAGCGCAAAGGAAGTTCTTAAAGTTGTTCCAACAGAACCACTGATTGAAAAAACAAATTTTTCAATGGTTATTCCTTATAACTCATACACGCTGATCAAAAGACTTTTCGAAACTCTTTCTGTAACCACACTCAATGAATCCTTTGATATCTCAATAAACCTTGAGGGACAGCTTCCATCAGAAAATCTTCAGAAACTGAAGGATGGCGCTTCAGATATCGGGCAAGGAAAGATTCTACTAACTATCAATACCTAGAGAGGCGATATTTCCTGCCATTATCGAGAAGGCCAGTATGGATATCATCCTTCTCATCTTTCTTATCCATATCCTCAACGAGTTTTATCGCAACTGACATTGCTACAGACAAAGCTTCGGAAGATACATTCTCAGGCTTATCCTCATCGGTGTGGGAAAAGCTTTCCTTCCCATCTGCCATTGAAGTAAGAGTTGTTGCTTTTATACCATTAACTGCTGCGGAAACGGCATCTGTACAGCCTCCAAGAAATCCAAGTTTACCAACCTTAACATTGTATCCCATCCCTGATGAAAGAAGAGAACACTTAGAAGCAAGCGAAGCTGACAAAGAAACAAAACCATTTCCATCTGAAGAAAGAAAGGCAAGATTCTCAGGTGAATAGAGACCATCAAAATTGAGGTTTACAGGATTCAAGAGGATATGGGAGTTATCACGATACCAGATGGAACTTCCTTCTGCTCCGCATTCCTCACCATCGAAAGAAACGAATACCAGCCTAGTTGTTCTGCAGCCCCTGCCCTGCTTCCTCTCCGAAGCGAAGTACTTTCCAAGCGTAGCGACAACCGAGACACCTGAAAGATTATCTCCAGCTCCTGAAGTAAACTCCTCATCTGGCTGCAATGTCCTTACAAGAGAAACTATGGTTATAGTAAAGAAAAGAAAAAGCAGTATTGCTACGGGCCAGAATGGGAAATTGAAAGAAAAGAATCTTTTCTGGACAATCTCAACGATTATCTGCACAAGTACGATCGCATTAAAGCAAATGTATGAGATAACCCCTGTCTGAAGATTCAGTCTGGATAGCAAATCCTCAACATCCTTCTCCTTTACTGCAGCTGTATCATGATGTGCAGAGAAAATAATCGTCCTTTCAACATCTCCATCTGGCTCAATTACAGCATGGACATTCGCAGCATCATCTGTAGGAAAGAACGAACGAAGAGGATTCTTCTTCATGCCTAGTTCATTAACAGAAGAGATAATGAAGAATATGCTGATAGCCAAAGAAAGATATGGCAAGCCAATGATAGCAAACAGAAATGCAAGAGAAGCGGCTATTGCCATCGAAAGCCTCATCCAGCGAAGCAGTCTAGGGATTATCCTGCCTGTAGTAACTGTGACATCTTCAGAGAATGTCTCAAAGATATTTCCTATCTTTCTTGCAGCATTTCTTGAAGCGGCAGAGGCAGCAGGGCGAGGTCCAAGCTCTTCATAAAGCCTGACAAGAAGATCATAAGCTTCATCAGAGAGCTTAGGAGCTTTAACACTCTCTACACTCTCCTTCTCTGGAGCTTTCTCCTTTTTAAGTTTCTTTATGCTATCTTTTAGCTTATTGCCTATTTCCCTGAAATCCAGACGCATATCTGAAATATATCAAAAGCTTCAAATGGCGTGAACTATTCCTGGCATCTGAAAATCATCAATAAGCGGCCTCTGTGCTTTCAGGATCCAATTCACCATATAGGGTATCAAGCTTTTCTCTGAAGTCTCCTGTGGAATCATTGGAATTAACAGGAAGTGCGGTCCATTCATTATACCCGGATGTATTTGTTCCAGATTCTGTAATTTCTATCCTTTCCCTTGAGGACATATCTACAGCTGTAATAAAATTCTCGATAAACTGTTCATTATTCACCCCACAGCTTTCCAGAACATTCCTTATCAATGTAGTTCTTGAAGTTTTCCTATGCTCTTCACTGAAATCAAGGTATCCACAGAATGCACCGAAACCAGAATTATCATAAAGTTCATTATTGGAAATGGATGAAAACTCTCCCGGCATTGATGGATAAGAAAGTTGTGTAGATGCTGCCTTTCCTGTTTCCAGATTAAGTAAAGCAGGCATGCAGTCACTGACAGTACTTCTCATAGGTCCTGTTACAAATTCCATTGCGGCAAGTTCGCTTGCATCATAAACAGTAATTCCATTGATACGATCAAAAGAATCACTGGAAAAATTACCAGCAGAATGATAGGTCTCATGCCTATATGTTTTTCCGTAAACGGCCTCTATTATTCTCAGAGCATAATCAATATCAAAACGCTTAGCGCTTTCTTCATCAAATCTCATTTTACCATTCGTGATTTCACTGACTATCGGAGCAATGTTTGATGGATATCCTTCTTCCTTTTCGGTTGAGAGTCCATAATATGGCATATTGATAGAAGCAAAGAGACCATCTCCAGATTTAGCCAATAAATAGGAACGATTGAAAGTGAACATATTAAGCATTTCCATAGTTTCAGCTTCAGGATCAGTGGTTTGCCATGTCAGCTGAATCAAATCGACAAAACTATTCTTATCCATCTCTCCATTTCGTCCAAGATTAGCTGTGGTAAATGATATCTTTCCATTCTCCTCAACTGCTTTGATTGGAATATCTTTATATTCCATTACAAGTACGAACATCTGATAGAGAGAAGAAAGATGCTCAAATTCTCCAGCAATCACGGAAAAATCTATACTAAGAGCAACAATTTCACGATATGAAAATGTCTGCTCTTTTGCATTGTAGTAATAATCAATTCTCCCAACGATTGTATCTGGAGTATCCGCTTGCTCAGACATAACATTATATCTGATAAAAGCTCCATCATTGTTAACACGAGAATTCTTTGAATCAAAGCGTAGCTTGAATCCAAATGCAGTCGTTGTTTCAGGTATTCGCGAAAGAACACTTCCATCACCATTATCCTCAAGGTTCAAACCAATCATAATAGGCATCGTTCTCATAATTGATGAAGCAGCCTGCATATTTTCAAACGGAGAACCTTCGGGTGTCATATCTATGATACCGCTCGTGCTTGGAGTATTTGCCCCTCCTGTCGTAATTGATGGACCATCATAGAAAACAGGAACAGCAATATTAGAAGGTGTACCATCTTCGTTTGTGATAATCAGAAGTGGATAAGGAGGAACAGCATTACGACAAGAAAATGTAAATAAAACAAATACAACAAGTATTAATGGCAGAAATCTTTTCATGTGGCACCTCAGTTCAATACAAAGATACCCCCCCCCATTAAATCTTGTCAATCCGAAGCTCTCGTTTATGTTTGTTTATTTCACGACCATTGACAACAATGGCTACAGTCAGTATCATTCAATCCTTGATTGGTGACAACCAATGATTTGGAGAGATGTCCGAGTGGTCGATGGTGGCAGTCTTGAAAACTGCTGAGGCGAAAGTCTCCGGGGGTTCGAATCCCTCTCTCTCCGAAAAAAAATAATGGAGAGGTGCGAGAGAGGCCGAATCGGGCTCCCTGCTAAGGAGTTGACCTGCTAAACCCGGGTCCGGGGGTTCGAATCCCCCCCTCTCCGATAACATTTGAGACCATAGCTCAGCTGGATAGAGCATCAGTTTGCGGAACTGAGGGTCGGAGGTTCGAATCCTCTTGGTCTCGTATAGTGGAGAGATGTCCGAGTGGTCGAAGGAGCCGGACTCGAAATCCGGTGTAGTGCTTTGCATTACCGAGGGTTCGAATCCCTCTCTCTCCGACAATGAGGTAGAAAATGGCTGAAACAACGATTATAAAGAAAATCAAAGCCAGCTACCCATACCAAAGCAAGAAAAAGAAACTCATATCTGATTTCATCATGGAAAACATGTCTCGTTGCTGTTTTCTATCTCTCAACAAACTTTCAAAGGAAGTTGGCATCACAGAAGTCACGATGCTCAATTATTGCAGGGACCTTGGCTATGCAAGCTTCTCAGAGTTCAGAGAAGCAATCCGAAGCTATGTTGTCTTCTGGAAGCATCCAAATGAAAGAATGTGGAACATTGGCGGAAGCGGTGCTGATAAAAGCTTCATAACAAACATAACGGAAGCTGAAAAGGAAATGATTCTTTCTCTTCCCCATCAAGATGAAAAAATAAATGAAGCTATTACACTTATATTATCCAGGAAGAAGATATTTGTTGCTGCACATGGAATAAGCAATGTCTCTGCAGATTATTGCCAGAGAAGACTTACTGTAATCGGGAAAGATACCACTTTCCTACCCATAAACGATCACCATCTGATGGCTATGCAGCTTTCACAATTCAATCCAGAAGAATGTCTTCTTGTAGCATTTGCGATAACACCTCATGGAGAATCTACAACAAGGGCTGTGAAACTCTGCAAAGAAGAAGGCATTGATATCATCTCAGTGACAGATAACCCAGAATCTGAGATTGCGGTGGCTTCAAGTGTGTCAATAATAGGAAATGCCAGCCTAAGGGGTGTAACTAATTCGCTTTTATCTACAATAGCTTTGATAGATATAATCGCAATCGCCGCAGCAGCTGAATCTCACAAACGCTCCCCCGAGACAGAAGAAAGATATAGAAGAATGCTCGAGTTCTCGGAAGACAATTCACTTACAACATAAACTTCTGTGAATTATGCCTCCTTTGTTAACCTATAAGCTATATCTATGTGGTATCAAATTCAGTTTGCAGTATCTGATTATTGATAAGTACTGTTTTCTTTAAGATAATTTAAGAATCCAGAGGAGAGACAGATGATAAGCACATTGATAGCTGAGGCAACTGTTTGTGATTTCAAAGAAGCACTTGAAGTAAGAAAGCCAAAGAGCTGGCTCAAGAGCGTCAGTGCTTTTGCAAACACATCAGGAGGAACACTCTTCTTTGGTGTAGATAATGATCACAATGTAATTGGTCTCCAAAATCCTCAGAAAGATGCTGAAGATATAAGCAGACTTATCAAAGAAAGAATCTCTCCAATTCCTCGCTTCATTCTCACAGCTGAACAGGAATATGGCAAAGCAGTCCTTGTTCTTTCAATTCCCAAAGGAACTCATACTCCCTATTACTACAAAGCTGACGGAATCAGGGAAGTATATATCAGGCTGGGAGATGAGAGCATAGTCGCTCCTGATCATATCCTTCATGAGCTTATCCTTGATGGAATGAATGAGTCATTCGATGCCCTTGTTTCAAAATACAATGCGAAAGACTTTGCATTTTCCTCTCTTAGAGCACGATATAGAAAATGGGCAGGAAAAAGTTTTGATGACAAATTCCTTGTATCTTTCGGGCTTGTAGATGAAGAGACCGAAAAGCTGACAAATGCTGGAGTTCTTATAGCAGATGATTGTCCTCTCAGGCAGTCAAGACTCTTTTGTGTAAGATGGAATGGCCTTACAAAAGCTGGAGGATTAATTGATGCTATCGATAGTGCAGAATACACAGGAAGTTTGATTCTCTTGCTTGAAAATGGCATGAACTTCATCAAACAAAACAATCGGATGATGTGGAGAAAAGCCCCTACATCCAGAATAGAAATGCCTGAGTACGAAGAAAGAAGTTGCCTTGAAGCACTCGTAAATGCCCTTGTTCACCGTTCATATCTTGAGCTCGGAAGTGAAGTTCATATAGATATCTTTGATGATAGAATGACCATCTATTCGCCAGGAGGAATGGCAGATGGCAGCATCATACAGGATCAGAACCTAAGTGAGGTATCCTCAAAGAGGCGCAATCCTGTGCTTGCTGATGTTTTTGCTCGACTTGGTTACATGGAGCGTCAAGAAAGTGGCTTAGAAAAGATTATTGAATGGTATCAGGTGTGCGCGAACTACACAGAAGAGAAGATGCCTACATTCTCATCCACTTCATCTCAATTCATAGTGACATTGCCAAACCTGAATTATGGCTTAAAAACAGGACTTACAGAGGAAAAACAGGTCTCTAATGTAATAAAAACAGGACTTGCAGAAGAAAAACAGGTCTATGAAAACTTACTTAACACCCTCTCTCTCAGTAAGCCAACACATAAAAACATCATGGCAATGTATAATCAATTCGGATTTTTAGAGTCTTTTTCAAGATCTGACATTGTTACAGTCTGTGGAATCACAAAATCTCCTGCAAGTTCTCTTCTGAATTTGATGAAGAGGTTTAATTTAATTATTGAAGCAAAAGATAAAGGAAGGGGGAAATATCACTTCATTAAACCAGAATCAAGGCAATAATAGTTTTGTTTTTTCGATAAACTCTTTCAGTGATGAGCTAAATGGCTCTGAAAGACCAGGATTTAACAAAATATGATTTTGCTTTGGTGGAACAAACCGGAGGAAAACCCTCCGGCACCATCAGCAATGATAATCATTCAACACAGAAGCAAGGAATTCCATATCTGAAACATCATATCTTTGATCTATCTGTATAGACACGACATGATCGTATATATACGAAGCTCCAGGGAACTTCTTATCAAAATCCTCAATGCTCTCCGCGAGAGGGGTCCTAGGCCAGTATACAGTACTTGACACCCCCTTCTCTGCAAGATAGCTCTGGAAGTGATCGCGATCCTTTGCATAAAGCGTGAAATGACTAGGCACATCATTCTCTGAAAGCTCTGGGAATACAACCTTAAAGCCATCATTAGCAGAAAGATTATCCAATACAGTCTGGTAATTTCTTCTTCTCAGTGTGGCCATTGAATTGAAATCAAAACTGTTGATTATCTTCTCAGAGAGCTCATCTCCAGCATAGATATCAAAAATCTTTCTCAGCCTTAATTCAGTCTCCCAGAATACATCAGATGCTTCTTTATCGAAGGAGGCATCTCCTGTTTCAATGCCTTTCTCCCTTAATTCAAGAGCTCTGTACCTTCCTTCAAGATGCTCTTTTTCCGAAGGAAGCGGCTTTACGCTGAATTTTCCATTCCGCTTTACCGCAACACCTCCTGAAGCAATACCCATCCATTTTCTGAGACTTCCTGCAGCATAATCAGCTTCATCATCAATAAATAAAGGACTGTGGGTAGTGTCTTGTATTACAGTTACTCCTGCATTATGGCAGGTCATGACAAAATCATGGTCATAACGGCAGAAACCATAGTATCCACACAATCCAAGAACAGAAATGGAAGGTATCACACTCTCAACGAAAACAGGCTTCATCCCCTCTGGATCAATATCATAGGGAATCATGTTGTATCCAGCTTTTTCATATGCAGACAGAACTGTTTCACATGTATAAGCAGGAACATAAGCATTCCGTGTTCTCCCATCATCAGCATCTTTCAATGCTGCATAAAGAGCACATCGTCCAGACATCATCAGAAGGACATCACCATGCAGAGAATCAAGATAACCATTAGATGCGCCCTCCTTGATTCTCTCAAGGGGGAACATGCCACCGATTCGCCTCATCAGAAACTCCCTATAATATCCTTATCCAAGCGCCTGATTATCTCCTTGGCAAGCTTAACTCCGTTTGAGAAATCAGAGACCGAGGAGATTCCATAATGCGTGTGTGCATAACGGACAGGAATGCCTATGACTATTGCTGGAACACCCATATTCGAGAGATTGATTACAGAACCATTTGTAGAACCACCGGTTCTTACAGCCTCCTGCACAGGAATTCCAAGCTCATATGCTATATTAAGAGCGAACCTCTGGAAGCGTGGATTTGTAATCATCCTGGCATCGATATGACGAAGCATCGGCCCTTTTCCTATAGCTGTCTGTATCTGATAATCAGGAACAACTGTATCATCAGCAGGGCATCCTTCGAATACAATCGCTACATCAGCTTTCACATGATTTGCAGTGACTGTCGCGCCTCTGACGCCAACCTCCTCCTGCGAAGCAAAAGCCCCAGTCAATCTGACATTAAGCTTCTCTCCCTCCAGCGCTTTCATTACAGATATAACAGAAGCGCATCCCATTCTGTTATCAAAGGCCTTTCCGAATATCCTGTCATGCTTCTCATCATATACAGCTGTCACATCCGGAACTACAGGAGCTGCAATTCGTATTCTGTAATCCTCTATGATTTCCTCACGGCTTGTAGCACCGACATCGATTACAAGCGATGAGATATCAAGGGGAGCCTTCTTCTCAGCTTCCGTCATATAGTGTGGCGGTTTTGAGGCAATCACACCAAGCACATAGTGTCCATCAGCATTCTGGACCCTTACTGTATGTGCAGGGATATTTGATACAACCCACCCTCCAATCGTGGTGAACTCAAGCATTCCATCTGGCCTGATAGCCTTCACCATGAAACCAACCTCATCTGTGTGGCAATCAAGATGCACAAGAGGAAGCGAAGGATCTCTGCCATCTTCCAGATAATAATTCAAAAGGGAGTCCCTGTTACCCTTTCCAAGCTTATCAGTATGTGCTTTTATAACCTCAAGCACCTCATCTTCAAAACCTGAGACGCCATTGGCGTTGCTCAGGTCGGAAATCAAAGATATATATTCCTTATTCTCCATATTCTGTACCATCAAAGAGAGACCTTTGCGAATTCCTCCAGGAAAGAAACCATATAATCCGCAAAAGACTGAAGCATCTCCGTTCCCCATTCCACCGTTGCATATTTCGGGTGATCAGGACCTATCCAGCCATTATCAGTGACATGATCTGTAAGCCTTGGAATAGTGACAGATACCCCTTTGAACTCCACAGTATTGAAACCATTTGCTTTCAACGCAGGAGATACGTCCTTCAGTTCAAGAGGAAGATCAACATACTTCTTATCTACAAGATCAGGATTCACAGCAAGCACACCTGCTGTTTCTTCTCCACCGCCATGGCCGCCTTTCCAAGCTGGATTCAGTTCCCAGACATTAAGCCACCAGTTCAGAAGAGCAAGAAGACATCCTTCGCTATCGAGCTCGTACCCGATTCTCTCAATCGCTTTTATATTCCCGCCATGTCCATTAAGGATAACGAACTTCTTAGCTCCATGCTTCTTGAGATTCCAGATGATTGCCTTCATCAGCTGATACAGAAGATCAGTGCCAAGATTGACTGTTCCAGGGAATGGATAAAGACTCTCACAGGCACCATAAGGAACTGTAGGAGCTATCAGAACATCATCCTTCTGCTTTCTGACAAGCTCAATAATCTTATCAGGGATAAGAGTATCTGTTCCGAGAGGCATATGCTTTCCGTGGCACTCTATGCTTCCTATTGGAATGATTACCATATCATTGTGCTTAAAATATTCTTCAGCCTGAACCCATGTGATTTCACTTAAAAGCATTTATTTCCTCCTGAAGAAATCCGGCGGCATCGCCACCGGATCAGTTTTTATCTGCCGCTTCTGACCATTACGTTCTGAAGCTGGTGATACCCTATCGGGTCAAGAGCAAAGTTCTCTACATTCGCACCTGCACCTGCAGATATTTCCGTATAGAGAATGTTTGCATTGTTTGCCAGATCCTTAAGATAGATTGCAAGATCCTTATAAGCCTGAAGTCTTACACTCTCATCTGTGCTTGAACGACCGATTTCAACGAGTCTATCAACCTCTGGATCGTTAACAAATGTTCTGTTTCCTGCAGCACCCTGCTGAGAGGAATGCTCGAGGGAATAGTATGTATAATCAGCATCCATTGTGGATGTTACCCATCCAAAGTATGCCATATCATGCTCACCGGAGGTTGTACGGCTGATGAATGTTCCGAATTCCATAACCTCAAGACTGCAATCTATACCAACCTCACCAAGCATTGCCTGAAGGACCTGACATGCCTCAACTCTTTCCTGGTTGTTATTTACCCAGATTGTGCAGGAGAATCCATCAGGATAACCTGCTTCAGCAAGCAGCTGCTTGGAAAGCTCTGGATCATATTCATCAACACCGCAGCCATAATAACCGAATACAGCTGGAGCAACGATATCATCAGCAGCCTGACCTGCGCCATTGTAGAGAGTATCAACAATAAGCTGTCTATCGATAGCGTGGCTGATAGCCTGTCTTACCAGCTTGTTGTTAAATGGCTCCTTATTCATGTTCATTGAAAGATAGTAGCAAGTAAGGGATGGTGCAGAATAAAGCGCGAGATCTTCATTTTCAGCGATTCTTGCTTTATCAGCTGTAAGCGGATCGTATGCGATATCAACCTCTCCAGTTTCAAGAGCAATCGTTCTCTGAGCAGCCTCTGGTACAACACGGAACTCTATATACTTAGTCTTAGGCGCACCAGCATAGTAATCTTCATTAGCTACGATTCTTGTATGATCGTTCTGTGACCATTCATCGAACTTATATGGACCAGATCCAACAGGAGCTGTTCTGAGGATATCCTCATTAGCAGATGTATAGTCCATAGGAACAATAGCCGCGAATGGTACGGCAAGATTCCTTAAAGCCGGAGCATATGGAGCATCAAGCTTAACAAGCACCGTATAGTCATCCTCTACGATAACCTCATCGATGAAATCAACAACATAGGAAACGGCAGGACTTGCAATTGCCCTATCAAGAGAGTATTTAACATCCTCTGCTGTAAGATCTTCACCATTGTGGAACTTCAATCCCTCTCTGATATGGAATCTATACTCGGTATCAGATAGGATTTCCCAGCTTTCCGCAATCTGAGGAACAACTTCATTTGTCTCAGGATCCACAGTGACAAGCGTATCGTAGATATGATTTGTGATTGCGACTGCAGGGGTTTCCTTTCCTACATGCGGGTCAAAAGAGGTTACATCAGCGCCGATTGCGACAGTGATAGTATCCTTATACCCTGTTCCGGAGTCAGCTGCATTATCGCTGCCACCCATAGCAAAGAGAGAGAGTGAAGCGAATGCAAGAACAAGCAAAACAGCCAAAGATCTTTTCATCTTGATCCTCCTTGATTCTTATCCTGAGAGAGCACACAGGCGACAAAGTGCCCTGGCTCTACTTCATTAAGCGGTATATCGCCACCTTTGCATTTCTCCGTTGCAAAGCGGCATCTTGCTGCAAAACGACAGCCTGGAGCAGGCTCGATAGGACTGCTTATTTCTCCCTGAAGCAATATCCTCTCATTCTTGAAATCCGGATCCGGAACAGGAATTGCTGAGAGAAGCGCCTGTGTATATGGATGAACAGGATTGCGGAAAAGGTCTGCAGCTTTTGCCTTCTCCACCATTTTCCCGAGATACATAACCATGATCTCATCAGAGAGATGCTTCACGACTGAAAGATCGTGAGTGATAAAGAGATATGAGAATCCAAACGAGTCCTGAAGATCCTGCATAAGGTTCAGTATCTGAGCCTGAATCGATACATCGAGAGCTGAAACTGGTTCATCACAAACAATGAATTCAGGATTGAGTGCAAGAACACGGGCAATACCGATTCTCTGTCTTCTTCCTCCATCAAGCTCATGCGGATAGCTGTTAATGAGTCTTGGTGACAACCCAACAAGATCCATAAGCTCTCTTACCCTCTTCTCAAGTCCAGCCTTGTCCTTCTTTGAGAAGATCCCCTGTATAAGAAGACTTTCCTGTATTGTCTGAGCTACAGTCATTCTTGGATTGAGGGAGGCAAAAGGATCCTGGAATATGATCTGCATATTCCTTCTCAGCTCCTTCATAGCCTTCTTATCAAGATTTGTAATCTCCTGACCTTTGAAGAAAATCTTTCCTGATGTAGGTTCATGAAGACGGAGTATTGTTCGTCCAAGTGTGGACTTTCCGCATCCTGACTCACCTACAACACCAAGAGTTTCTCCCTTTTCAAGAGAGAAAGAGACATCATCAACAGCATGGAGAAGTCCGCTGTTTGTCGCAAAGTATTTTTTGAGATTCTCAACTCTCAATAACTCTTCTTTTGCCATTACTTTCCCTCCCTTATACAGCGGACAAGATGTCCTGGATTAACCTCTGCGAATTCAGGGACTGCCTTGCTGCACTTTTCTGTTGCGAAATTACACCTCGGTGCAAAAGGACAGCCTTCAGGAAGATTAGTAGGATCTGGCATAAGCCCCTTTATAGGATTCAGGCGTTTCGTGTCCTTCGTCAGAGAAGGAATCGATTCAAGAAGACCTACTGTATAAGGATGGCGAGGCTCCTTGAAGATATCATGCAGATTGCCAGATTCCACAATAATCCCAGCATAGATGATAGCGACTCTGTCACATGTCTGAGCGACAACGCCAAGATCATGGGAGATCAGAATCATAGCTGTATTCAGCTCCTTCTTGAGGGACTGGATCATATCAAGAACCTGGGCCTGGATTGTCACATCCAGAGCTGTCGTAGGCTCATCCGCAAGAAGCAGTTTAGGATTACAAGCAAGAGCAATAGCTATTATTACCCTCTGTTTCATTCCTCCTGAGAACTGATGAGGATACTCATCGATTCTATCTGCTGAAATGCCTACCTTGCCAAGAATCGCAACAACACGCTCTCTCAGCTCTTCCTTGCTGAGTCCCGGATTATGCACATTTATAACCTCAGCTATCTGATCGCCAACAGTCATGACAGGATTGAGGGAAGTCATCGGGTCCTGGAATACCATCGAAATAGCATTACCGCGGATTTTATGCATATCTGTCTCGGAAAATGAGAGGATATCATCACCTTCGAAATAAACCTTTCCACTTACAATCTTTCCAGGAGGAGAAGGAATAAGACGAAGAATTCCTTTCGCGAGTGTCGTCTTTCCTGCACCTGTCTCTCCTACAAGCCCTAGAGTCTCCCCTTCATTTACATGAAGCGAAACTCCATTGAGCGCATAAACAACACCATCATCTGTCTCATAATGGATCACAAGATCCTCAACTCTTAAAAGCTCTTTGTTATCCATAAACACCTCAGTTCTTAAGTCTTGGGTCCAGAGCATCCCTCAATCCATCTCCAAGCAGGTTCAGAGAAAGAATCGTGAGCATGATCATAAGTCCAGGAATCACTGTGATATGCCAGCCATCACGGATATAGGATCTTGCATTTGAAAGCATAGAACCCCATTCAGGAGTAGGAGGCTGTATACCGAGCCCAAGGAATGAAAGACCAGCAATCGAGAGAATAGCTCCAGCTACTCCAAGGGAAGCCTGTACGATAAGAGGGGCAAGGCAGTTCGGAATTATGTATTTGCATATGATTCTCGCATCGCTTGCGCCAAGCGCGCGTGCAGCTTCTATGTACTCCTGATCCTTCACTGTCAGAACAGATGCCCTGACTGTTCTCGCAAATGTCGGGATATAGCTTATCGCGATAGCCATAAGAACATTCGTCAGACTAGTTCCGAATGCAGCCACGATTGCAAGCGCCAGAAGCATCGAAGGAATTGCAAGGAATATATCCATTATTCTCATGATCACGTTGTCGGTAATCTTTCCGTAAAAGCCCGCAAGAGCTCCAAGGAAGCTTCCGATTACAACAGAAATAGCAATGGCAACAGTTCCCATGAAAAGCGAATAGCGTATCGCCCAGATAACACGGAGGAAAATATCGCGTCCGAACTCATCCAGACCGAATATATGCTCTAATGATGGCCCTTGAAGACGAAGCCTGAGATTCTGCTTTATTACATGCTCCTCATAGAATGTCCCGCCAGTCACGATATCAACAACGACTGTGAATATCGCGAGAATGACAAGAAGGACAATGAATCCAAGCCCTACCATTGCAAGCCTGTTCTTCTTCAGTCTTCTCCATGCATCCATCCATAGAGAGCGCTGTGTTTTCTTCACTGCAGTACTCATGCGGCAATAACCCTCCTTTTCTTGAATCCAGCCTTCTTGTAAAGACTTCTGATGCGTGGATCTATGAATGCATAGACGATATCAACGGCAAGATTGACGAAAGAGAACATGATTGTCATGAAAAGCACGCTTCCAAGTACCATCGGAATGTCCTTGCTGTTAAGGGAGTCAATCATAAGTCTTCCAAGTCCTGGCCATGAGAAGACAGTCTCTGTAAGCATTGCGCCACCAAGAAGATGTCCGAACTGAAGTCCTACAGCTGTAACGATAGGAATAAGCGCATTGCGGAACATATGCTTCTTTGTTATGACCTTCTCAGTCAGTCCTTTAGCTCTTGCAGTGGAGATATAATCCTGTCTTATTACCTCGAGCATGGATGATCTGGTCATTCTCGCAACTGTCGCAGCCGATCCTGTTCCTAGTGTGATTGCTGGAAGCACAAGGCTTCTCAGAAATGGCCAGAATCCCCTGCCCATACCCTGGGATGGGAACCAACCTAAGTGCAAAGCAAAGAAAAGGGACAAGAGAAGACCTAACCAGAACACAGGCATTGATACTCCAATAAGGGAGAAGACCATCGAGACATTATCAATGGCAGAATACTGCTTACGTGCTGATATAATTCCGACAGGAATTCCTATCAAAAGAGCTACTAGTATTCCAGCGATAGCAAGTATCGCGGTATTCGGGAACTTATCAAGAACCTGGGATGCAACACTTATTCCATTCTTGTAAGATTCACCGAAATCACCATGAAGCATATCAAAGATATATTGGACATATCTAATAAGAAGAGGATCATTGAGCCCAAGCTCTTCCCTCAGCTGTGCTATTGCTTCTGGCGTAGCCTGATCGCCAAGTATGATTGCAGCTGGATCTCCTGGGGTCATGCTCATTATGAAGAACACTAGAAAAGTGACTCCAAGCAGGACAGGTATCATCATCAGCAATCGCTTCAGAATGTACTTCCACATCGTGTAATAGCCTCCATACAAAGACAAAAGCCTGCCTTTCTTTGTTTATAAAGTAATTTCTATAAAAATTACAATAAAAATATAGTGTTTGTTTTAAAATTTCTTTGAATATTTATTCGAATAATTGCATATTGAATGCATATTACACATCTTTATGTCCAATATTGGAAACCTTGGAGAATACTCATTGACAAAACTTCCTTGATTCTGCAAAGTATTTTGAGCGTTAATAAAACCTTTGGAGAGGTGTCCGAGTGGTCGAAGGTGCACGATTGGAAGTCGTGTATGGTCGAAAGCCATCGGGGGTTCGAATCCCCCCCTCTCCGTCTTCAGCAGCAGATACTTGGCTATGTACGCCACCCAACCCCGTCAGGGCAGGAATGCAGCAGCGGTAAGTGGAATGTACATGAGACCGAGACCATTTGCTGCTGTTTTCTTTTCTCTGCAAGCTCTACATGCTATAATCAGCCACCGGAGGAAGAATGGCAGCGGCCTACGAAGTAACAGCCACAAGGAAAAGACCTCAGGATTTTGATCGTCTAGTTGGTCAGGATTTTGTTGTCTCAACATTGGAAAACGCAATCAAGGCAGGACGCATTGCCCATGCCTATCTCTTTTCTGGTCCTAGAGGTGTCGGAAAGACCAGTTCGGCAAGATTGCTTGCAAAGGCCCTGAATTGCGAACATGGTCCAACTCCGCATCCGTGCGGAGAGTGTGATTCATGCCGCTCAATAGCACAGGGCAAATCCGTTGATGTAATTGAAATAGATGGAGCCTCTAACACAAGCGTCAATGATGTAAGGGCTATCAAAGAGGAGGTCATGTACCCTCCACAGTCCTCAAGATACAAGATCTACATCATAGATGAGGTCCATATGCTCTCGACCTCAGCATTCAATGCTCTTCTTAAAACTATAGAGGAACCTCCTGAGTATATAATCTTCATCTTCGCAACAACGGAACTGCAGAAAGTCCCTGCAACCATCCGCTCACGCTGTCAGCAATTCAGATTCAATCTTATAAGCCAAGACTTGATCATAGAGTGTCTTAAAAGCGCCGCAGCTGATCTAGGCATGAAAGCAGATGAAGATGCCCTTTTCTGGATAGCGCGCGAATCCACAGGCTCCATGCGAGATGCCTACACCCTATTCGATCAGGTTGCTTCTTTCTCTGAAGATCATATAACACTAGAGAAGATCAGGGAAAAACTCTCAATTGCAGGTTTTGGAGCAATTACTGATATAGTAAGAAAAGCCATAACAGGAAATACCGAAGCTGCTATCGAAGCTTTATCGGAGCTTTTCGCATCAGGAGTAAGCGCTGATCAGATCATCAAGGATGCCGCGGATTTCTTCAGAACCCTCATGCTTTATAAAAATGGCGTGAAGCGTACAGATATCCTAGGTTCTGCTCTTTCAGATATTCCAGAGGACATTGTTTCGATTCTATCAGATGAACAGATAGAAGCCGCGCTGAAAGCTTTCCTCAATCTGTACAGGGATGTCAGATACTCCCTATCTCCCAGATTCGAGATAGAGCTAATGATACTTCGGCTCTCAGCACTTCCATCACTCTCATCACCTGAATCTCTTGTAAGGAAACTTGAGGAGATGAAGAAAGGAGTCGCAGAAGGAAGCGTAGTAGTCAAGTCCTCAAAAAAGGCTATCAGCATCGAAGAGGCCTCACCTACTGCAGAGAAAAAAAAAGAGGAACCATTAAAACCTGAACCAGTGGTTCAGACTGCAGCTGAAGTGGTTCAGCCAGAGCCAGTCGAGGAAGTTGCAGAAGAGGAAGAACCTATAGAAGATAGTTTCTCATTAACGCTTCAATCGCTTCCTGCAATAGCTGAGGCTCTCAGGAAGATGGGAAGAGCGACTGCTGCCAGGTATCTTTCAAGCATTGAGAAGATTGAGGAGAACGACGGGGTCTATACCCTCATTACATCGAAACCCCTCGCTTACAACACACTTAAGAATGATGAGAAGAATATAGGCAAAGCCATTGCTTCCGCGTTCGGAGAATCTCCTGTACTCAAACTCAGATTGGAGGAGAAGGAATCAGGCGATGCCCTTTTCTCACCTCAGATGAAAGAACTGAAGGCTTTCTTCGGAGGAAATCTTATCAAGAAGGAAACAGACGAGAAGGAGAAAGAGGAAAACTATGTTCCCAAACATGAATCCATTCGAAATGATGAAGACGATGGGCTCTCTCCAGAGCCAGATGAAGACAATTAAGGAAGAAGTCGCAAAGATAACAGCTACAGGATCCGCAGGAGCAGGTCTTGTTGAAGCTACTGTCAATGGCGAGTTCACCCTGCAGAGCATAAAGATAAGTGATTCGGCTATGGCAATGAATGACAAAAACGCCCTTGAGGTGCTTATTGTCTCTGCAGTCAATGATGCAAACGAGAAAGTAAAAGCTGAGACAGCAAACTATACCACAGAGCTCATGACAAAGCTTGGGAGAAAATGATGGAAGCTATCGATGAACTGCAGAGCCTGATAAAAAAGCTCCCCGGAATGGGAGAGAAATCAGCACTGAGGCTTTCCTATCATCTGATAAAAACAGATTCCAGCTACAACAAAGCTCTTGGAAATGCGATAGCAACTATCAAAGACAAGATTCATCCCTGTCCGATCTGCGGCTGTTACACCGAGCATGATATCTGTTCATACTGCTCAGATGGGACAAGGGACAGGACGCTCTTATGCGTTGTTGAGGAACCCCAGGATGTGCTCACGATAGCTTCCTCCGGTGCATATAATGGCCTATTCCATGTTCTTGGCGGTGCTATAAATCCACTTGGAGGCGTCGGCCCTGATAGTCTTTCCTTCCCGGAACTCGTGAAGCGTGTAAATGAAGGAGAGTTCAAGGAGCTTATTATCGCGACAAACCCGACAGAAGAAGGCGACACGACAGCTCTTTATATAAGGCACCTGATGGAAGGAAAGAACATCACGCTTTCCCGTCTTGCATCAGGACTTCCTATCGGGGGAGATCTTGGATACGCGGACAAGCTTACGCTTATGAGATCCCTCAGGGGAAGAATCAGCTTCTGATAACGATAGCGCTATAAGAGAGAGCGAGACTCCGAGAAGAAGGAGAAAGAATGCGGGGAAGATTATCATCCAGGGTGATGATAGCATAACAGGTCTCGCTTCAGAGAGAATCGCTCCTAGCGATGGAGTCGGAACCTGGACTCCTGAGCCAAGATAAGAAAGTGTTGATTCCGCGATAACAGCGGAAAGGAAGATTGAAACTCCCTGGAATGCCAGATATGGAATTATATGTGGAAGCAGGTGGCGGAAGAATATTCTGAAACTACCTGCTCCTATGCTTCTTTCTGCTTCGATATATCCTTCTTTCAGAAGAACTGAGGTTCTTGAATATGCCGTTCTGGATACATCTGAGATGTGAGATATCGAGATAGCTATCGAAAGCTTCATTAATCCGGGCCCTGATATCGATGCAAGGAATAGCGCCAAGACTATAGATGGTATTGATTTCATCGAATCAGAGACAGATAGGAAGATTTCCTTCGGGAAACGTGGCAATGTATAGAGATATGACAGCAGAAGCCCAAGAACAAGGGAGAAAACAGTCGCTATTGAAGCAGCTATAAGAGATACCGCTATCCCCCCCGCTGTTCTTTCAAGTAAAGATCGTCCAAGCGTATCAGTTCCGAAAGGTTCTTCAAGTGTTGGAGAGAGGAGCCTTTTTGAAGTATCAACAATACCTTCCCCACCGAAGAATATGGCGAAAAGCAAAAGAAAAACCAGGATGATAACACCTATCTTTCTCATTTTGTCCCCCTGTTTCTCGGATCAAGAAGGATTGAGATTATCTCAGCGCAAAGCGATGAGAGCGAGACAAGAAGAGCAACCAATAGCATTATTGTTCCGGCAAGAATCGAATCTCTGGAAAGCGCTGCAGAGACCAGAAGCGAACCAATCCCTGGAAGAGCAAACACAGTCTCTACCGCAGCAGAACCCCCAAGAAATGCAGCCATGGACTCCCCTAACAGCATTACAAGGATCGGAAGAGAGGGCTTTGTCGCATTTCTTAAAGCTATCTTCCACCTCTTCATTCCAAATGAATAGGAAGCGATTGAGAAAGGTTTCTCCATGTTCTCTCTCAGTGCATTCCTGAACATCAGGATAAGAAGCGACGAATGAAGGAGCGCCAGGGATAATGATGGCAGGAAAATAGACCCCAAAGACTGCCTCACCCCCCTTGATAACGGCACATATCCAGCAACAGGAAAGATTCCGAGAGAGACGGAGAATATCAAAATGAGGAAGATCGACAGAAGAAAGGCAGGGGAAGAAGAGACAAGTATCGCATAACCTGTTCCTAATGCGCTTCTTATCGTATTTCGCTTCATTGTGAGGTAAGAAATAGGAAGCGCAATAATAAGCGAAAGAAGCAATGAAAGACTTGATAGGAAAAGTGTAACAGGAAGCCTGCTGAAGATAAGCTCTCTTATTTCCGCACCTCCTGATGAATATCCCCACTCTCCTTTCATGAATGAGATAAGGAATGAGAAATATCTTTCAAGAAAAGGTCTATCAAGACCTGCTAATTCCCTATACTCCGCAATATCCTCAGCACTGGCATCTTCGGAGAGGATGAAAGATGAGCTGTCACCTGAAGAGAATGAAATGCATGAGAATACAAGAAAAGAGACGATAAGCATCGTCAGCGGCAGCGTTAGTATTCTTTTCCAGATTAATCTCATCAAAGGAATTATACTCTGATATGCTATTCCAATACAGCACGGCGGAAACTGTACCCATCGGAGAAATCAACACCGGAAACACCGGAGGATGCATACACTGTTGAGTAATGGCCAGGGACTATCACGGGAATGTACTCCCAGAGTCTTTTCTGAGCTTCATTCCAGATAGCAACCGCTTCCTCCTCCGCAGAGGCTTCCGAAAGCATTCCTATAAGCCTTTCAGACTCCTCATCATCAAATCCACCTGCTCCTGATGGGAAAAGATAACCTTTCTCTATCGGAAGTATCACACTCGATGTCGCAGAAATGTATATATCCCACCTTGAGCTATTCCATTTCATATCGCTGAAAGCCGCCCAGTCCAGAATGATCAACTCTGTATCAACACCAGCTTCCTCAAGCTCTGAAGAGAGGGCAACAGCTATCTTATCGAGATTGGAAAGATTGGAGGAAAGAATCCTTACTGTTTGACCATCGTATCCAGCGGCTTCAAGATACTCCAAACCCCTCTCATCATTCTCTTCTCCATATGGGTCGAGAGAAGAAGCAACACTCCATATACTCTCTCCATCCATATAATCAGAATGCACTGAGTAGCCGTAATCACCATAGCAGGCTTTCATCAGGGCATCCCTATCTATAAGAAGCGAGACAGCTTTCCTGAAATCATTGTCGCAGGAAATTCCTTCCTTCTTGTTGAAGATGAGTACAATTGAGCCATTCTCCCCTCCCTGATTAAGCTCAATCCCTTTATCTCTAAGTGTTGGGATATCATCGGAAGGGACTGTATCAATGAAATCATAAAGCCCGCTCTCAATACCAAGGACCCTCGTTACAGGATCTGAAACAAAGCTGTATTTGATAGCCTCTATTTCAGGTTTGTCTCCCCAGTAACCCTCGAAAACATCAAGCTCTATAGAGTCCCCAGGAAGCCAGGATTCAACCACATAAGGACCAGTTCCCGGAGCATTCTTCAAGAGCCCATTCTCTGTAAGATCCGAAAGAGAAGCTGATGGGACGATTACGGCAGCCTGAGGAGAGGATGCAAGCATGTAAGGAAGAAGCGCTAAAGAAGAGGATGAATGTATCACGACCTTTCCTTCAGATATCTCAAATGTAGCACCATCTACCAATTTCTCTGCATTACCATAGACATCAAGCCATCGATTGAGCGATGAAACAACATCTTCCGCATCCAAAGAAGAACCATCATGGAAGGAAACACCTTTCCTTATCTCAATCTCTAGCGTATGGCCATAATCTGTAAGCTCATAGCCTTCTGCAAGGCAAGGGACAATGGAAGCACCATCAATAGTGAATAGCCGTTCATATACATTACCGACAAGTATATTCCTACCAGAAACAGAGGCATTCACCATCACATCCAATGTGGGAGGCTCCTGTGCGACAGCCACAGAAAGAATCCCATCATCCTCAGCTTTGCATGATACAAGCAGAACAAATAGCAAGAGAAGCAGAATCTTTTTCAAAGCAACCTCAGTATCTTAGAGCGCAGCTATCAAGCATATGGGAGAAAAGCTCATGCGCTTCATCTATAGGAAGATCTACCAATGGATCGAGTATAAAAGCCTGGAAAAGCAGATCCATATCATTTTTCCAGATTGCTTCAAGGATAAGATTCTGCTCCGTCTCAATACGCTGCAGCATTGAGATGATTGGTTTTGAAGGAGGAGTGGAAACAAGCGGAACAATCGAGTTGCACGATATTAACCCATTACTCTCAGTTATGTGACCTTTACCGATGTATCCAACCTGACCATTGTTAGGAATATTAACATTAGTCTTCAGCACTCTCTCTCCCGCAAGCGAAAGCAGGATATCTACACCTTCTTCATCAGAGGGAGATGCTACAAGCTCATCGTCAGAGTATTCATGGCTCTTCTTCCTTCTGTCCTCTTCCTCCCTGTATGAGTAGGGGGTACGGACAAAGCCATATCTCCATGCATCCTTATCGCTTTTAAGGAAAAATGGCACAAACTCTGCCAGATGCCTATCTCCAGCAGCTCCTAATGTTCCGAAGTCATCAAGGAATTTCAAAGCCACAAGATGATCCGAATCAAACCACTTACCTTCTCGAATTCGCTCCTTACCCTTTTCTGTCAGATCAGGAAAACCTTCCTTCTCTATCATTTCCCTTATATAAGGAATCTGATCCTCACCCCTATAAAGTGCTTTGGTTATGAAAGTGAAATGATTCAGACCTGTAACATCTGTGAAGATTTCCCTTCTGTCAGGAACAGGAATTCCAAGTCGTTTTGAAACAAGTTCTGCAATGAATGTCTGAAGATGAAAGACTTCATGACAGCATCCGATAGCCTTTATTGAAGGAAAAGCCTTATACAGAGCTGCAGTGCATAGAGTAAGAGGATTAGTGTAGTTTATAACCCAGGCCTCAGGCGCGTTCCTTTCTATTTCCCTGGCAAAGTCAAAGAAAAGAGGAAGCGCTCGCCTTGCTCTCATTATTCCCCCAGGCCCTGTTGTATCCCCGACAGATTGGAGTATTCCATACTCCTCTGGAAGCTCAAGATCATATTTTCTTATGTCTATCACACCAGGTTCGATTGCTATAATCACAAAGTCAGAACCTTTCAGACCTTCAGATAGTGAAGAAGTGACGGATACAGACATCACCGAGCTCTTTCCGTTTACAGCGAATATACGCTCAGCTACAGCCCTATTTCTCTCCGCAGCTTTCATATCTATGTCATATAGCGTGATATCAGCACCGAGCTTATCCTGAAGCACAAGATCTTTTATGAACTGTATAGCCCATAGCCTTGAGCCACCCCCGATTATACAGACTCTGACCTTTTTCATGGAACCTCCACGTTAAACAAAAGCCAGGGCTTCCCCTGGCTTTCTCTCATCGATATTCCTTTATTACTGTGGCTGCTTTCCGATGTAAGCAAGGATACCACCATCAACATAAAGAACATGTCCGTTGATGAAGTTCGAAGCATCAGATGCGAGGAATACAGCAGGTCCCTGAAGATCTGATGTCTTTCCCCATCTGTGTGCTGGAGTCTTTGCAAGAATGAACTCATTGAATGGATTTCCAGGTACTCTGAGAGGAGCTGTCTGAGGAGTCTCGATGTATCCAGGTCCGATACCATTGCACTGGATGTTGAATTCACCATACTCAGAAGCAATGTTTCTTGTGAGCATCTTGAGACCACCCTTAGCTGCCGCATAAGCACTTACTGTCTCTCTTCCGAGCTCTGACATCATGGAGCAGATGTTGATGATCTTTCCATGTCTCTGCTTGATCATTCCAGGGATAACTGCCTTGGATACGATGAATGGTCCATTGAGGTCGATATCAATAACCTTGCGGAAATCTGCTGCACTCATCTCAACCATAGGGATTCTCTTGATGATTCCTGCATTGTTTACGAGGATATCAATCTTGCCAAGATCCTTGATGATCTGCTCTGTTGTTGCCTGTACCTGAGCCTCATCTGTAACGTCACAGACATAGCCCTTAGCATCTATTCCTGCTTCCTTATATGCGGCAAGTCCCTTATCTACAAGTTCCTGGTTGATATCATTGAATGCAATAGCAGCTCCAGCTGTATGGAATGCTGTAGCAATCGCGAATCCGATTCCATAAGATGCACCAGTTACCCATGCAACTTTTCCCTCAAGGGAGAAATCCTTCATCTCCATATTATTACCTCCTAGGCTAAGCCGGTAAATAAAGTCTACAACGGCTTTGGCTATCTTTCAACAAAAATGGAACATTGTTCCATTTTAAAGTTTATCAATAAGCATCGAACACTTTCCAGAAGGAATAGGAAGTGTCTTCTTCTTATCGTCCTCAAGGATATGAATCGTGAAGTAATACAGCTTCTCCGACTCAAGCCTTATCTCCCAGCCTCTGACATTCTTATTAGAGAGTATCGTTATGCTGTTCTTCTTCAGCGAGAGATCCTCTATTCCCATCTCCTCGAGAGACTGCATCGTCCAGTTAACAGTCTTTCTTGGCAATGAAATCTCAAGGCCGATGATGTTCTCAATCATCAATGCAATGGAAACAAGGCCAAGCATTGGAAGGTACCTCTTCTTGTTCTCGGTTCCTTCCGGGACAGTTGCCTCCCCCTCTACTGATGGTTTATAGATTTCCCATGTATCTCCCTGTTTCTCCGCATCTGGGTGGAGTGTGTCGAGGATGAAATACATATGTCTTATCGTGCATTCCCTAGCGAAAATAAAGGAGTTGTAGTTCATCAGGCCTTTGACAACGAAGTACATAAAGTACGAAGTAACACCACCTGAATAACCATTACCATCTGCAGAGAAGTACTTTGACGAGACTGGCACGGAAGGGAATGGATTCTCAGTTCCGAACTCCTTCTCATCTTTAAGCTTATCTATAAGGAATGAAGCATACTCATTGTTAGGAATCTCTGCTAAGAGAGTCATATAACATCCAATATGCTTGTTCTTTATCCTATTCTCATCCTTGTCGAGATCATAGTAGAACTGATCCTCGCTATCCCACATCATTCCATTGATTCTGGTCTTAACTGAGAAATAGATTCTCTTATAACGGAATGAGAGCTCCTTATCATTAAGGATATCTCCGATATAGGACATATAGAGAGCAAAGACAGCTACAGCTGCATTGTAGTCTACAGTATAGACCGCTCCCTCTCTAGGAAGATTTCCCATATGGGTTGCGCTATATGGAACACTATACAGTCCATTGGGTTTCATGAAGTTTGCCTGAATCCACTGGAAGTATTTCTCGAGCATCGGAACTACATCCTTAAGCCTCTTCTTGTTTCCTATCTTATGGAAGAAAACAAACTCCACATATGAGAGCATCGGAAGAGAGACTCCAAGAGGATTATCTTCTGTGAATACCGGCTTTTTTGTCTCGATATCATAGTACTCAGCTATCTGACCATCTTCACCCTGCATTGAATAGAAGAAGTCAATCATAGAGTATGGGCTGTATATCTGATTACTGTATACCAGGAACAATGATGAAAGACATGTATCGAAGAGGCTTATTGTTCCCGAATCGCCATGAGTGAAATACCCCTCAGGGAAAACTCCGTCCTTTTCACCTGGGTGCCAGATCCCATCAAGCCATACCCAGGTTCTGTCATACATATCAACAAAATCCTGATCGTAAAAATGAATACGGGGGACTAAATCTCTTACCAATTCCAAACTCCGCTTTTCAAGGAAAATTCCCTGCTATTTGTCCTTAAATCGCATTCTACATATTATCGCAAGGGGAAGGAGAAGTCAAATTGTTTTTTTGTTATCTTTTCTGTTATAGTAAAAGGAATTAGCCTTAAATTATTTTTTACAAGCCCCTTGACAGCCCTTTCTTGTCAGCGTTTCTTTCCATGAATGAGTTCAAGAGCCCCTGGAAGAAGCGTCAGTTCAAAATCCTTGCCATTATGAGTGAAAAGCTCCCCATCGCAATGGCTTTCAACATTGCTTGTCTTCGATTTTATAACCACCCTTCTGGCCCTTGAATAGAAGAAAGTTTCCTTTTCTACAACCTGTGAGCCTCGGAAGAATGAAATAACAGCTTTAACAAGTCCTCTTCTCTCCAGCGGATGAGTTGTCATCATAATATCGAAAAAGCCATCATCGACTGAGGCAAGAGGAGCCATGATAAAAGCAGACCCCATTCTCTTCCCATTCGATACGGATATCTGCTGAGTCTGGAGATTCATTGTCTCATCATCGATTTTCATCTCGATATCATAAGCCTTTGGTGGATGACGGAGGATATAGAGGAAAGCCGCCGCGTAGCTGATCATCCCATTGAGATGCTTATAGTCCATTGCCCTGAAATTGACCATTGGCTCAAAACCGAAACCAGCTCCATTTACGAAATACATTCCTTCAGGATGATCTGTACCAATGCATAGCCCGACATCAAGCTTTGAGGCAACACCTTCAGCAATGAGCTTAACAGCCTTCTTCTGTCTCTTGGAGATTCCAACCATCCAGGCAAAATCATTGCCTCTACCGATGGGAATTATCCCCATCCTGACACCTTTTACGCCAGATTTCATTATGCCGTTGACAGTCTCATTAACCGTACCATCTCCTCCAGCTGCAACTATTGTGTCATAACCATAAAGAGCCCCTCTTTTTGCAAGGCTCTCGGCATGTCCAGGCGCCCTTGTATAGGCAACTGTGCAATCTCTTCCAAATTCGCGGAAAAGAGCTTGGATTTCCTTTGCTTTCTTCCTCCCACGACCTTTAGAAGCATTTGGATTTATGATAAGGAGAATATCCTTCTTCAGCATATGCAATATGATTCTATTCAAAGATATTCTGCGCGACAATATAAAAATGCCCTAAAACGAAAAAACTCTCTGCTTTATTCTGTCTCAGTGGTATACTCAGGCCATGAAACAAGCAATCAGAAATATCGATGCGGTAATTTCCGGAAGACTTATCAGAACGGATATAGCTATAGAGGATGGCTTTTTCTCCTATTCAGCATCAAAAGATGCGAAGGATATAGATGGAACAGACCTTATAGCGGTCCCTGGCTTTATTGATACTCATATCCATGGTATCGGAGGTTATGGAACTGAGGATGGGACACCAGATGCCATACTCCACATGTCATCATATCTTGCAAAAGCAGGAGTAACCTCATTCTTTCCTACTATCTACACAGATACGATGGAAAGGATCACGATGGATGAAAGGGCAATTGTCGAAGCTCATGGGAAAGAAGAAGGAGCAGAAATTGCAGGAATCCATATCGAAGGTCCTTTCATTTCCCCAAATAGAATAGGTGCTCAGAATCCTGCAGGAAGGCTCGACCCAAGCGAGGAGGCTTTCTCAAAGATGCTGGAAGCAGGTGGTGGAATGATCAAGGCAATGACAGCAGCACCTGAACTGGAAGGCATAGAGAAGATAGTAACACTGAGCAAGCAGAATGGTATTGTAGTCTTGATGGGGCACACAGATGCTACTTATGACCAGGCTGTACATGGAATGGAGATCGGAATAAGGCATACAACCCATCTTTTCAATGCGATGTCAGGTCTAGCACATAGAAAGCCTGGAGTAGTCGGCTGCTGTCTCTTAAATAGCGCAATGAATGCTGAGATTATTGCGGATGGGAAGCATGTGCATCCAGAAATCGTGAAATTCGTGCTTAAATCAAAAGGTGAAGATAAGGTTGTGGTTATCACAGACTCTCTCAGACCTACAATGCAGGAGGGAGGGAAACTCACTGCGAATGGGGTGGAAGTCGAGATGGGAGATGGCCTCTGGGTTACAAAGGGCAAGCCTGATCTTATCCAGGGCTCCGCCCTCACAATGCATAAAGCATTTGTCAATCTTGTAAAGTGGGGTGTTCCAATCACATCAGCATCCGCTGTAACCTCAACAACACCTGCCAGAATCTACTCTCTTTCAGATAGAGGAGAGATAATGCCAGGAAAGAAAGCGGACCTTGTTGTAATGGACAAGAATCTCAGAATAAAATTCACCATGATCAATGGAGAAATAATATGTGGTACAGCAAACTGAACAATAAAAGACTTTGGAAAATCTTCTCTGAAATCTCCGACATTCCTCGCGAGAGCGGTAACGAAGAGGGAATAAGGGAATATCTTCTCTCATGGGCAGAGCAGAATAAGATTGAAGCTTCTTCCGATAGAAAAGGAAATGTCTACATGAAGAAAGGAGCTACAAAGGGAATGGAGAAACTTCCTCCTGTAGCGCTTCAGGCACATATCGATATGGTATGCGTGAAGAAAGAAGGCTCCTCTCATGATTTCACAAAAGATCCTATCCATATCAAAACAGATGGGAATTACATATTCGCAGCTGATACAACACTTGGTGCTGACGATGGAATAGGAGTTGCTATCATCCTCGATATCCTTTCAGATCCAGAAGCTAAGCATGGGCCTATCGAAGGTATCTTCACAGTGGAGGAAGAGACAGGTCTTGGCGGTGCTTATGCTATTGAAGGAGATAGGATTCAGGCAAGAAGGCTTATCAACATAGATAGCGAAGAGGAAGGTATCCTCTATATCGGATGTGCTGGCGGAGTCGATATCGATGCCACGATGAAGCTCAAATATGAAAAGGCTACAGGTACAGCATTGGCTGTAAGCGTATCTGGCCTTCTTGGAGGTCATAGCGGTGGGGAAATCCACAAAGAAAGAGCAAATGCGATAAGCATCCTGGCCCGTTACCTCGACAGACTTCCATCATTCCAGATTGCCTCAATTGCAGGAGGAACAAGGAGGAATGTCATACCTTTCAGCGCAGAGGCTGTAATTACAGTAAGCGATAAAGATGCTGCTATTTCACAGGCCAAGACTCTTCAGGAAGAGCTTTCAGAGGAATTCAAGCTTACAGATCCTGGCATAAAGCTGACAGTCACCGAGACAGAAATGCCTGAGATGGCTATCAAAACAAAGAAGAGCCAGAAGATTGCAGGACTTCTTTTCGCCTCTCCTACCGGAGTAAAGGGAATGAGCACTGCTATTCCTGGAATCGTAGAGACCTCTGATAACATGGCAATAGTCAAGATCGAGAAAGACAAGCTTACAGTTGTCTATTCAATCAGAAGCAATATGGATTCAAAGAAGATGGAACTTATGTCAAAAATCCTCACCCTGACAGAGGTGTTCGGATTCAAGGCAAAGGTCGGGGATTCATATCCATCATGGGCTCCAGATCCATCCTCCAAGCTTGCCAAGGAAGTAGCTGCTGCTTATAAGAGCATCGAAGGAAAGAAGATGAAGGTCACAGCAATACATGCGGGCCTCGAATGCGGAATCATCAACTCAATCATACCAGGAATGGAATCTGTATCATTAGGTCCTAATCTTTCAGACGTTCATTCCGTGAATGAGAAGGCTGATGTAGCTTCAGCAGAACGTACAGCTGCTTTCGTGAAGAAGATGCTTGCAATGCTTAAGTAAGATGCAGCGAGGCATAAGACTTACCCTCGGCTCTCCTATCTACTACAGAAAAGCAGGATTCTCGCTCTCAGAGGCAGAGAAGAAAGCTGACAGTATGCAGATAGGCTATGATGCGATCATTCACTACAGCTATGTCTTCAAAGATGAGCATCTCGTTATCTCTCCCCTCTCTGCAGGAGAGCGGGAGGGTTATACCAAAGAAGAGAGGAAAATAATAGAAAATGGAGGGGTTATCCAAAGGAAGGAAGATGAAAGCGAGGAGCTCCCAGCTGGGAAGTATCTTTTTGAGCAGCTCCCATTCCTTCCCGAGGAAAAGGACTTGATGCGAATCATCCTTCCATATGCAATGAACCAGAAGGGTGAGTTCTATGCACGCATATATAAGGAAAACATCCTTGAATGCGTTTTCCAGCTTCTCTTCCCCTCTCTTTGAAGCTTGGTTATACTCAAGTCATGCAAATAGAGAGAATCAGCGACACCTTTCACCATATTACGTTCTCTGATGGAGACGAAGTCTTCCTTATCGGAACGGCTCATGTTTCACAGAACAGCGTAGCAGAGGTCGCAGAAGTAATAGAGAAAGAGAACCCAGATAGAATCTGCGTTGAGCTGGATGCATCAAGGCTGGCAAGCAAGACAAAGAAGCAGAGCTGGGAAGAGACGGATATAAGGAAAGTATTCAAGGAAGGAAAAGGTTTCCTTCTTCTTGCAAATACAGCTCTCGCTTCATTCCAAAGAAAGCTCGGAGCCCAGACAGGAACAAAGCCAGGAGAGGAGCTTCTTGGAGCTGTAAAGCTTGCAGAGGATAAGAACATTCCTCTCTCACTCTGCGATAGAGATATCCAGACAACATTCAGAAGGGCTTGGGCGAAATCATCGCTATGGAATAAATGCAAGCTTCTCGGAACACTTATCTCCGCAGCATTCTCTGATGAGGAGATATCTCCAGAAGAGCTTGAGGAACTGAAGAAGCAAGAGACACTTGAAGGCATGCTGAACGAGGTTGCGAAGGAGCTTCCATCGATAAAGGAAGTTCTGATAGACGAGAGAGACACCTACCTTGCAACTAAGATATACAGCGCTCCAGGGAAGAAGAAAGTTGCGGTAATCGGAGCAGGACATACAAAAGGAGTACTCTCCACATTCGAGAGCCTTGAGAATAATGGACATGTGAAATCCGCAGAGGAGCTAGAGACTGTCCCTAAAAGCAAAGGATTCGGAAAAGCCGCGGGATATATAATCCCTGCCCTTATAGTCATTCTCCTTATCATAGGGATTGCAATGAATGGATGGGATCAGGGACTGAAGACTTTCCTTTACTGGATTCTTGTGAATGCAAGCGGAACATTCATTACCACTCTTATTGCAGGAGCACACCCTCTGAACATCATATGCTGTGCAATTACGGCTCCGTTCTTCGCTCTCAATCCGGTCCTTGGAGTGGGAATGCTTGGGGGTATTCTTGAAGCAACATTCAGAAAGCCAAAAGTGAAGGATTTTGAGAATCTCAACGACGACGCAATGAAATTGTCAGGATGGTATAAAAACAGAATCCTCCATTGCCTTCTCGTATTCTTCCTTAGCTCGCTTGGAAGCATGCTTGGAACATTTGTAGCATTCCCATTGTTGATCGCTAGAATATGATAAGCAGTACTTACTAAGTATTAATTCTTTGTACTGAAAGCCGCTATCAACGCGGCTTTTATATTGCCAACTTGTTTTGCCTTTATTGGTAATCCATGCTTACTATCTGCTGAAAGAACATTTTTGAACCCCATGTCTGAAAGATTCTTCATCCTCCTGTCAGCAAATGATACAGGTCTCACCTCTCCTGCAAGTGAAAGTTCTCCAAATGCAGCCACAGAAGCTTTGAGTGGTATATCTTCCTTAGAACTATACAGAGCGAGAGCCAAGGCAAGCTCTATTGAAACCTCTGATAGCTTCATACCTCCCGCCACATTCACATAGATATCCTGATCGGCAAGATTAAGTCCTGCATGCTTCTGGAGAATGGCAGCTACGCGGCTTACTCTTGCGTTATCTATCCTGTCAGAATAGATTCTCTGGAATCCAGACCTTGCTGGAACAACAAGAGCCTGTATCTCGACAGCGAAAGTACGGCTTCCTTCAACAACTGATGTAAACGCTATTCCCGAAGGAAGCACATCTCCACCTCGAGAAGAAAGGAATATTGAGGAAGGATCTTTCACTCCATGAAGACCATCAGAATCCATTGTGAATAGACCAATCTCATCAACCGATCCGAATCTATTCTTACTTGCTCGCAGAAGCCTCATGCCTGTCTCTGCACTTTCAAAATAAAGGACAGTATCGACAATATGCTCAACAATCTTCGGTCCCGCGATTACACCATCTTTTGTAACGTGCCCTATAAAGAAAACTGCCGCCCCTATTTTCTTCGCCAAAAGCGAGAGTTCCATGCAGCAGACCTTAATCTGGTTAGGAGAGCCTGCCATAGACGCTACAGAAGCGCTGTAAAGCGTTTGCAGCGAGTCAATGACTATGTAACTAGGGGAAAGCTTTTCAATCGTTTCTGAGAGCATTTCCAGCCTCGTGTCGCAGAATATGGAAATACTATCGCTCTTAAGGCCAAGTCTATCAGCTCTCATCCTTACCTGAGATGGTGACTCCTCACCAGAAACATAAAGGACAGAACCCATGTCAGAGAGGGAACTGAGCATCTGAATCATTATAGTGCTTTTACCTATTCCAGGCTCTCCTCCGACAAGGACGGAGGAGGGTTTCATCACACCTCCCCCGAGAACTCTATCCAATTCCTCGATTCCAGATGAGACCCTCATGGTCTTCTCGAAAGGAACATCGGAAAGCCTCTGCACGCTATTATCCATAACTGGCTGAGCATCATTTCTGCCCTTCTGCACAGGTACAACCTTTTCTTCTTCAAAGCTGTTCCAACTGCCGCACTCAGGGCATCTTCCATTCCATTTATTCTCAACATGGCCGCATTCACGGCAGACATAGCGTACAGAACTCTCTTTCATACAACCTCAGAAATCAATAAGCTCCACATCAAAGATAAGATATGAATCTGGTGGAATTACCCCAGGGTAACCATACTCACCATAGCCAAGCTCAGGTGGAATTATAAGGGTTCTTTTCTCTCCTTTCTTCATCATCTGCAAAGCTTCATTCCACCCTTCAATAACCTGTCCGATTCGGAAAGTGGCAGGTTCATGACGGATAAGGGAGGAATCAAAAATCTTTCCATTAAGAAGGCTTCCCTGATAATGAACAGTAACAGCCTGTCCATATTTAGGAGAGTCAGATCCTTTTCCTTCCTTTGTAATTATATACCTTAACCCAGTATTAGTTTTTTCTGCATTTGGATACCTATTATCAATCTCTGCTTCAATCTTCTTCTTAGCATCTGCAAGCTCTGCAGCTCTTTTTGCAGCGGCTTTGTCACATAATTCCGCAAAAGCTGAACCAGATACCTCAAACTTTTCAGCATCCTCACCTTTTCTTATGATTTTAACGCTCTTGATCTTGTCATTCTGAGCAATTTTATCAACAACATTCTGTCCCTCAATGACATGTCCGAATACAGAATGCTTTCCATCAAGCCAAGGAGTAGCAACATGTGTAATAAAGAACTGGCTGCCATTCGTTCCAGGACCCGCATTCGCCATTGAAAGAATACCAGGACCACTATGCTTGAGATCTGGATGGAATTCATCAGGGAATCTGTATCCAGGACCGCCAGTTCCATCACCTTTAGGGCAACCTCCCTGAATCATGAAATCCTTTATAACCCTGTGAAATTTTAAACCATCATAGAAAGGTACACCAGGATTATCAAGATTAAGAGACCCCTCTGCAAGTCCCACAAAATTGCAAACTGTCATTGGGCATTTCTTATATTCAAGTTCAAGAAGGATTTCTCCCTTATCTGTATCAATTAAAGCATACATTCCATCTTTAAGCTTATCTGTATCCATTTTTCACCTCTTTTATTCCGTAAAAAGTTCTTCTCCACCGCTTATCAGACCATAAATCCTTTCCAGATCCTGCTGCGAGCGGAATTTAATTGTCAATTTTCCCTTTGAAAGAGTACCTTTTATATCGCATCTGGCACCAAATGCAGATACAAACTTCTCTACAACCTCAGAAATCTCTGGATCTTCATCCTTTGATCCTTTCTTCTGAATGAATTTATGACCTTTGTTATACTCTTCAGCAAGTCTTTCAGCCTCACGAACAGAAAGATCTTCATTTATGATTTTATCTCTTAGGAGTATCTGATCTGATGGATTAACAAGAGAAAGAAGGGCCCTTGCATGTCCTGCAGTAAGATTTCCGGAGATTATATCATCTTTTATTGAATCATTAAGGGAAAGCAGACGAATCGAATTAGCAATTGCTGATCGGGATTTTCCAACTTTCTCAGAAACCTCTTCTTGAGTCATACCAGATCTCTTCATAAGATACTGATAAGCTGTCGCTTCTTCGATTGGATTAAGATTCTCCCTCTGTATATTCTCAATCAAAGACATCTGGATTCTTTCTAGATCAGAAAGTTTCTTGATTATTACAGGGACTTTCTTCAATCCGGCTTCATTTGCAGCTCTGAATCTTCTCTCACCTGCAATAATAGAGTATTTACCAGGTACAATCTCCTCAACAAGCAGAGGCTGGATAATACCTTGTGATTTAATTGACTCAGCAAGCTCACTAATAGATTCTGGATCAAAAGATTTTCTTGGCTGATTCGGATTTGGAGAAACAGATGTGATTGGCACATAAACTGCTTCTATTCTATCTGGATTATCCTTAACAGGCTCAGAGATCTTTATTTCACTATCAGCTTCTTTTTTAACTGCAGGTGCTTTAGTTTCAGCAGTCTTAGGTTTTCTTTCCACACCTGTAGTTTTATTGATAATATTATCTACCTGTTCATCTAGGGTAAAATCTCCACCAAACAAGGAGCTTATACCTCTTCCAAGTCCATGTTTCTTATCATTCGACACGGCTTACAACCTCCTTAGCAAGTTCAGCAAAGGCTTTAGACCCTGCATTTGATTTATCATAATAATTTATAGGCAGACCATGAGAAGGTGCTTCTGAGATTCTAACTGATCTAGGGATTATTGTTTTAAATACTAAATCAGGGAAGAAATCAGAAATATCTTCAACAACCTGCTGATTAAGCAAAGCTCTCTTTGAATACATCGTAAAAAGGATACCAAGAACATTAAGCTTTGTATTTAAACCTTTTCTTACATTGCTTATTGTTCTCATAATCAAATTAAGCCCTTCCATTGCCATGTATTCACACTGAAGAGGAATAATGACGTAATCAGCCCAGGCAAGAGCATTCATAGTCTCCAATCCAAGAGAAGGTGGGCAATCAAGAAGAATGTAATCATATTCCCCTTCCAGTGATTCAAGAACGGTTTTTAAATAATACTCACGATTATTCTCATTCACGAGTTCAATAGACAAAGAAGCAACATCCAAAGAACCTGGAATAAGATAAAGATTCTTAAAAATCGTACTCTGAACAGCAGAAGCAGCAGGAATATCACCAACAACAACTTGATATATATTCGCCTTTCTAAGATCTCCTGACACAGCACCGGTAAGATTGCACTGTGCATCAAAATCAATCAAAAGTACTCTATAATCTAAATCAGCAAGAGCAGAACCAAGATTAACCGCAGAAGTAGTTTTTCCTACTCCACCTTTCTGATTATAGAAAATGATTTTCTTCGTCTTCTTCATATTTTCAAGGTTACACCGATAAAAGGTTCTTGTCATTATTGAAAATGTTAATCTACAAAAACTTATAACTTGACCCTACACTTTTCCATCAGTAAGCTATTGGTATAAAGAAGGAGATAAGGTCATGGCTGAAAATAATGATCTCGAAAAAGCAGTTATAGATGCAATTAATGCTATCCGTCCTGCACTTCAGAATGACGGAGGAGACATTGAATTCGTAAAGTACGATCCAGTAGCAAAAAACGCTCACGTTAAACTTGTAGGAGCATGCGCAGGTTGTCCAATGAGTCAGCTCACTCTTACAAATGGCGTTCAGAGATATGTACGCGAAACAGTTGATAAAGATATAACAATAATCAATGACGATCAGATTTCTATCTTTTAATCAACATCAACAACAAATAAGGCAGCTCTTCTAATGGAGCTGCTTTTTTGTTTCACGTGAAACATTATTAATCACCAAACCTTAAAATGAGTTTTCATTTATATTTAAAAATCAAAATATACTCATGGCAATTATCCATATAAAGAAGAAATTCAATATTTCATATACTCTCAATAAACTCCAATTGAATCGATCATAATAATTTTGAATCCAACTTATAAAAAGATTATCGATTGTTTCACGTGAAACATATATCTTAAAAGGAGTTTGCTATTTGAATCGGGTTTTCTGATTCTTTTGTTATTAAAATTGTATTCATGGCTATTCTCTATTTTAAAAGCTATGGTATAATCCGTATGTATGATTTTTGGTTTTTACTAGGTTCAAGCGATTTCAAGAGGTTTCATAAGTCAAAAACCTCAAATAAACGCTTGAAATGCGGTTTTTGGTGTCTAGATTTCTATATACAGAAACTAAATCAAACAGTGGCTTTGCTTGTAATTCCCTATTGAATAGGGTGAATTTTAGGGTCTTTTTCGATATTTTCAGGAGTTTTGTGTTTACATTAGCGTATAATTAGCACAACTCTATACAATACCAGAAAATGCTTTATAAATTTAAATTCAGCTTAATATTGATAATAAAATACGACTGCTTTTGAAAGTTATATCGCATACACCTATTCACAACTGATTTCATAGCCTTTTATATCTAGGAATTATAGGATGCAATAATATATGGAAATTTTTAAGGATATATTGGAATTAACCTATTAATACAGTGTGTAGGCTGATATTTTCAGATAAGTACATACCATTACCCACTATGGGTTTATATTAAAGAATTACTGCATTCTCGTTGTTTATTTCATTGGATACGATAGGGAATGATGATTAGCTTTACTGATTCTAAGGTGTACTCATTTAGTGAAAAACTTTCCCATCCACTGCTATAAAATATCTCAAACAAGTAGAAACCCAGATATTTGGCGTTAAAAATAGTGCTTGCAGATTATACAAGCACTATTTCTTTATCAGATTAATTACTCTTCAGTTGGAGGGTTCTCAGTATCTTCTGCTGAAGCTGTTTCCGGGGTCTGGATTTCTTCGCCTTCATCCTCAACTTCCTGATAAACAGTCACTGCAATAGCATTAACTGTATCA
>CASDRY010000065.1 GCA_949283235.1 uncultured Spirochaetales bacterium
GTGGTAGTCCCTATTCTGGATAACGGGACGATGTAGCCGGGACTACCACATCACTCAGCTACATGCCCTGTACTCAGAATTGAGTGTACAAATATTATGTCTATTGTTCATATGTTGCAACGCTGTGCAGATAGGGCTTTATACAGAATCCCTAGTTTATAAAATAGAGTTCAAGTAACAGAACATTATACTAAACAGTTCAACGGATTCATTAGAATTTCCATCTGCCACTTCTTAGGAGCCATTACCTGAGCCTTTTTCTTTTTCCCTTACAATCTGTATAATACCGCTGTATGAACATGCTTATGGAAAGATATGCGGATATCATAATCCGCAATGCGCTCCGTCTCCAAAAGGGAGATGTCCTCTCTATAAACACAGAGGAAGAGAACAATGAATTTGCCCATCTCATTGCAGAGAAAGCAAGAGAAATCACAGGAAATGGAAGTTATATACAGAATATCGAGAACGGGAAGGTAACTGAAACAGAGGAAGCTGCTTCTGATTACGCAATAGAGAAAAAGCCTACTGCCCTTTTGTACCTTCCTGTCTACAGAGGTTATGAGGAGATTGAGAGAGGAAAGCTTCTCTCAGCTCCGGAGATACAGAGATACAGGCATCTTGCGGATCCTCTGGATATAACAGCACCGCTTCTTCCGTTTGCAAGCGCTCCTGTCCCTTCTGCTGAATGGGGAAAGGTTCTAGACGAGGAAGGAGGTCTTTCCCTCGCCTCTTCTATCCTTTCCGATCTTCTCAGCCTTGGCGAGGATGATTACCTCACAAGCGGAGAGGATACGGACCTTCTTCTTTATGAAAGGGATAAGCTCAATGAAATGAATCTTATCAAGGGAAGAATCGCTGATGAAGAAGGAACTGATCTAGAATTCTCTTTCCTGAAAGGATCTGAGTTCGTCACAACTATCACGACGCTCAAGAATGGAAGGAAATTCATACCGACAATCTATGCTTCCGATATATTCCGCGCCCTCGATAAAACTTCCGCAAATGGTTACTTCACAGCAACAAGGCCTTTCATGCTTTTCGGACATATCATTCCATCCTTTTCAGCTCGTGTAGAGAACGGAAGGATCACTGATTACTCCACAGATGAACATTCACAGCCCCTTGTAGAGTTCTATCTTGAACAGGACGCGAATGGAGGGGTTGTCTCGGAGCTTTCCCTTGCAGAGGAAAGTACGCACGCCTCTCTTATCGAGTATTTTGCACTCCCTGAATGGGACAGGATGAGGAGTACTGCACTTACCATCGGAGGGCCAAGGCCAGAAAGCCTGAAAGATGAAGAAGCCAGAAAGGAAGCAAATGATTCCCTTATGACACTCTCCATCCCGATTGGTTCTGACACAGCTGAAATAACAGCCTATGATGAGAGCGGCAATGAATACATCATCATGGAGGATGGATTCATAAAAGAAGAGGATTAATGTCCTGAAGGCTTCTCCGCAAGAAGGTCATGCTCAAGAAAGAGATCTGCATAGACAAGCTTTACAAGGACTATCAAAGTGGGGATGAGGGCAATCCAGATTGCCTTCTCCTCAAGCTTATCACAGAAGAATGTAAGAATAGCTCCTCCCAGGAAGAATGAAAGGAGCATCGAGAGGTGGATAAATCCCCTCTTTAAAGCCTTGACATCATGCTTCCTGATAAGCTTCGCAAGAGCTATTCCAACCTGCCTTACATGGTTTGTGCAGAATGTTGTAGCCATCGGTATACCTTCCATCTGGCGGAATGTATTGTACTGCATTGACGCAAGGAAATTTATCATTATCTGAACAATCCTGGCAGGAGCGCTTAGAGGAATAAGCCCTGTGATAAAAAGCACCGCTGCTTCAAATGCAATAAGATATGTATCCCATCTGAGAAAGCCAAGCTTCTTCACAGGTGATGGAAGCGCTTCTGAGATGAAGGAACCAAGGCAGTAAGCCACGAAAGGTATAAGATAATACAGCCCCGCTTCAACATTTCCTTTACCGAAAGCTATCGACATCATAACGATGTTGGCAGTCTGGGCATTGCAGAATACTCCTCCGCGGAGATTGTATGTATAAGCCCCCATCATTCCAGCGCTGAGCATTAATAGAGCGTAGATATCACGGCGCTCACAGGTAAGGTAATGTTTCTGTTCCAATTGATCGAATCCTTATGTTCAGAAGATTCTGCATCATTGGAGAATTGTAAATCAAGAGAGGTCAGCGATTGAGTTCTGCCATAAGCGCTAAGCCTTTCAATGTGTGAAGGCTATCGATGGAATCAAAGCGTGGAATCAAAGGAGAAATTGTCTGGGAAAGTCCTCCTGTTGCAATCACATAGAGTTTCTCTCCAATCTCCTCTTCCGTTCGCTTGATGATGGAATCGACAAGTCCCGCATAGCCAAGCATAATGCCTCCCCTTATTGATTGCTGGGAATCTCTTCCCATTGTGGTGTCAGGGAGCTTCAGCTCAACCTGGGGAAGCTGCGCGGTATTTCCAAAGAGAGCATTGACAGCTGTGATAAGACCAGGGGCAATCGAGCAGCCTAGCACCTCTCCTTTGCTATTCACGGCAGAGAGCGTGAGTGCAGTACCGAAATCGACAACCATTACAGCACGCTCTGGTTCAGCATGATGCGCATAGACAAGATTTGAAAGAATATCAGTACCGAGCTCAGATGGTATAGAGGAACGTACAAGACCTGTTTTCACATCATGTGTGACAATTAATGGTTTGATATGGAAAAGACGCTGGATATTCTTCTCTACAGATCTCGTCATGTTAGGGACAACAGATGATATGATGGCGCTATCCACCATATCTGCCTTTATTCCACCTTCACGGAAGAGAGCGTTGAATATTACAAAGTATTCATCGCTCGTCTTCTTTGTATCTGTATAGACTCTCCACGAATCAACGAAGCTGCCATTATCGAAGAGAGCCAGCACGATATTTGTATTTCCGATATCACAAGCAACAAGCATTAGAGGAGAACGACTCCTTTCACATCCTCATACGCTGAAGCTCTCAGCTCTTTGATATTCTCATCATTGATGTAATCATCGAACTTCATCATTCTGTCGATGACTCCCTTCGGTGTGAACTCGATAATGCGGTTCGCGATGGAATCTACAAACTGATGGTCATGGGAGTTGAAGAGGACAACACCCTTGAAGTCAATGATGCCATTGTTCAGAGCCTGGATAGCTTCGAGATCAAGATGCGATGTAGGTTCATCGAAGATCATGCAGTTAGCGCCTTCAAGCATCATGCGAGCAAGAACGACACGAACTCTCTCTCCTCCTGAAAGGACATTGCAGGGCTTCAGGGCCTCATCTCCTGTAAAGAGCATCCTGCCGAGGAATGAACGCACATATGTATCATCATCTTCCTTCGAGAACTGCTGGAGATAATCTGCAATCGACTCATTCTCCTTGAACATATTCGTGTTGTCTTTCGGGAAGTATGAAAGCGATGTTGTTACACCCCATGTATAGCTTCCTTCATCTGGTTCCATCTCCCCTGCGAGAATCTGGAAAAGAACAGTCTTCTCATAGTGATTAGGACCGACAAATGCGACTTTATCACCAGGGTTTATAGTGAGGGTAAGGTTATCAATAACCTTCTCGCCTTCAATAGTCTTTGAGAGATTCTTGATTTCAAGGACATTCTTTCCAATCTCCCTGTTTGGCTTGAAAGCAACATACGGGAATCTTCTCGATGATGGTTTGATATCATCAATAGTAAGCTTATCGATAAGCTTCTTGCGGCTTGTAGCCTGCTTTGCCTTAGCGACATTCGAAGAGAAGCGCTGGATGAATTCCTTGAGCTCTGCAATCTTGTCTTCCCTTCTCTTCTTCTCATCTTTCATCTGCTTCGCGGCAAGCTGCGAAGACATGTACCAGAAATCATAGTTACCGACGTAGAGCTGGATCTTTCCATAGTCGATATCACAGATATGTGTACAGACAGTATTCAGGAAGTGGCGGTCATGGGAAACTACAATAACAGTATTGTTGAATGTCTCAAGATAATCCTCAAGCCAGTGAATTGACTCCAGATCAAGGTGGTTTGTAGGCTCATCGAGAAGAAGGATATCAGGATTTCCGAAAAGAGCCTGTGCAAGAAGTACACGGACTTTAAGGTTATCCTCTATTTCCGACATCTGCTTATCATGAAGATTCTGAGGAATTCCAAGGCCATCAAGCATCTGTCCTGCGTTCGCCTCAGCTTCCCATCCACCGAGCTCTGCGAATTCACTCTCAAGCTCTGCAGCTCTGATTCCATCTTCCTCAGTGAAGTCTGCTTTCTCGTAGATTGCATCGCGCTCTTTCATGACATCATACAGCTTCTGATAACCCATGATAACTGTATCGATTACACGATATTCATTAAAAGCAAAGTGATCCTGTCTGAGGACAGTCATTCTTTCACCGGGGGTTATGATAACTTCTCCTGTATCTGGCTCGATCTCACCTGAAAGAATCTTGAGGAATGTTGACTTGCCAGCACCATTTGCTCCGATGATACCGTAGCAGTTACCTGGCGTGAATTTGATATTGACTTCCTTGAAAAGGACCTGGGTTCCGTATGACAGCGAAATATTGGATGCTGTAATCATTACTGTATTTACCTCATGTATTTATTTTCTACAACGCTTAAAGACCGGTGCTATGTTAGCAATTGCTCTTTTTAGTGTCAACAATTAGCATGGTATGGACAAAGGAGCTGAAAGCTTTGAAAATCAGCGTATGAACCCCAGATGCATTATCTATGTTTTCTCTGGAACCGGAAATACCAGAAGAGTTGCGGAGGAATACAGTAAAAGCCTTGAAATCGAGACAGAAATATATGAGATAACAGCCCGATATCCCCTCCTTCCCTCTCCTAAGGAGTACAGCCTTGTAGGGATTGGCTACCCTGTCCATGCATTCAATGCCCCGGAGATTGTCGTGGATTTTGCAAAGAGTCTTAAATGCAGAAGCAGAAAACCGCTCTTCATCTTCCATACAGGAGGAGAAGGTCTTGCACTTAATGATTCCTCCTCAAAGCATTTGCGACGAATACTCAGGAAACAGTTCACGATCCTGTCTGAAAGACATTATGTCATGCCCTACAATATGATATTCCGTCATGATGATAGAATGGTGAAACATATGGTCACATACATGGAAAAACTTGTTCCGCTCCATGCAAAGAAAGTGATGAAAGGAGAATTAGAACGGAGTAAGCCCATGCCTCTGCGCTCATTTATTTCAGTGATCCTCAGAATTGAGTGGATATATGCAAGACTGCAGGGAAAGACAATGAAAGCAAATGACAGATGCACATCCTGTGGACTCTGCGCTAGAAATTGCCCCATGGGGAATATAAAAATAGAAAACGGAAAGCCTCATTTCGGAACAAACTGCTCCCTTTGTGTCCGCTGTTCCCTCTCCTGTCCGACAGCTGCTATTTCAATAGGTATTCTCGAAGGATGGAAAGTTAACGGCCCCTATCCTATCGATAGAATAATGAGAGACAATTCGATTGCTGAGACAATTGAAATCAAAAAGCTATCCCTGCTCTACAGAAACTACTACAGAAAATGCAGAGATGAGCTCAGTATTTCTACTCCTTAAGACAGCATACAGGAACTTCAAGCACACCATCTTCTCTCTTAATAGCGTATCGTCCAACTCCTGTAAGTACCATCAAGAAAGAAGGTTTCTTCATCTTGTCAGTATCAATTTTAGAAGCAAGAGCCTTAAGATTCCTTACACCTTCTTTCTCCAATGAGTCTGAATTTTATCAGCAAATATAAACCACCATTGGGTATATTAATAACTCTTTACATATTCAATAAATACAATTTCCATTAGTCAAGTTGGCAGCTTTTCATTAGTCAAGTTGGCCGATTTCTGTTAGTCAAGTTGGCATATTTCCCATGCTTCAATACAAGTAAACACATGATGGTACAGAAATGGTACAGTTAAGGTGAAAAAAGAAAACCTACTTCTTTATTGCTAAAGAAATAGGCTTTACTTTTGTTAGTCCCTAGCGGAATCGAACCGCTATTTAGAGACTGAGAATCTCCCGTCCTAACCGTTAGACGAAGGGACCATTTTACTCCTGGGATGGAGGGACTCGAACCCCCAAAGGCAGAACCAGAATCTGCAGTGTTACCGTTACACCACATCCCAATTTTCCGAATCCTTCGACATACTAAAGGAACATTAGATAAGTGTCAATAAGAATTGGTAAAATTTATTAAAAATTTTCTTATCAATTCTTTTTAAAAGCTGTAACTCTAGCTGATGCCGAAAGATACGAATCGCTTGTTATTCCATCTTTCAGATACCTGCAACCAAGACCTGCAACCATTGCACCATTATCAGTGCAAAGTTTAAGAGATGGAAATGTTACAGTGTATTCAGATTTTTCAAGATCCTTAAGCTCTGCTCTTAAAAGGGAATTTGCAGCAACACCACCTCCTGCAGATACTCTCTTGAGTCCTGTATCCTGAAGGGCAAGCTTAACCCTTTTCATAAGGATTCCAACAGCCTGTCTCTGGAATGAAGCTGCAAGATTCTCAGGAGTGTCTGCTGCGCCTTTCTTAAGGAATTTATCCTTTTGATTGATGACAGCTGTCTTTAATCCGGAATAACTCATGTCATAGCGATGCTCATCTCCAAGGGACGGACCAGGAAAGAGGAATGCTGTCGGGTCTCCATTCTTTGAAAGCCTGTCAATTACAACACCGCCAGGGAATCCAAGATCATAGAACTTAGCGACTTTATCGAAAGCTTCACCTATTGCATCATCGATAGTTGTTCCCAGAACATCGACACTATCATAATCATTTACACGGCAGATTACTGTATGTCCTCCTGAAACAAGAATTCCAAGATAAGGATACTCAAGCGGATTTTCTATCTGAGAGGCATAGAGATGCGCCCTGATATGATCTATTCCAATAAAAGGGATACCAAGCGCTGTTGCATAGCACTTTGCAAAGCTCACGCCCACAAGAAGCGACCCAAGCAGTCCAGGACGAGATGTTACAGCAACCGCATCAAGCTCTTTATTTGTTATTCCAGCCTGTCTCAGCGCTGCTTCAACAACCTGCTGAATCCATTCAGTATGCAACCTGGAAGCAAGCTCAGGAACAACTCCTTGATAAGGCTTATGAAGCTCTATCTGAGTTGCGATAACATTGGACATTATCTCATGTCCATCACGGACTACTGCTGCACTGCATTCATCGCAGCTTGTTTCAATACCAAGAACTATCATCAGGGCGTGTCCAGATCATAAGTAATATCGGAAACAAGACCAAGAATTTCCTCGACATCTGCTTCCGGAGCTGATTCAAAAAGGTAGTTATAAACTTCCTTTGTCCAAGGGACTCCAAGCTGAACCCCTTCTTTCCTGGCTTTATCGGTGATTGCATCGATAATTGCCAACCCTATATCTGTATAGCCGAAAGCATCTTCCAGCTTTATTTCCTCCATGGATATCCTCCTGTTCGGTAGAAAATAATACCGATTAGGCTTTGAGACAATATAGAACAAAAGAGAATATTTTAAAACCACCACTTGCATGATAAGCTAGTATTATGTAAATTTACATGGCATGCCAAAGTAGCTCAGTGGTAGAGCAGCTCACTCGTAATGAGCAGGTCGCGGGTTCAATTCCCATCTTTGGCTTGAGAACTCCTTACAATGTGAGGAGTTCTTTTTATATCATACCTGAACTCTATTCTATTAACTATGAATAATATTCAATAAAAATGTAACTTCTTTACTGGCAATGAAATCTTTTTCATTTATGTTTGATATATCATAGCAATAATAATAACTATTGAAAGAAAGTTCGTAAATTTGTCAATTCTATATATTAAACCAATTTGTATACAGAATCCCTAGTTTATAAAATAGAGTTCAAGATCATACATCATGAGATGACACGTATTCTGTCATCTGGCCACCTTTGATTATCAAAGCGTCTCCATACTTCCGCTTTGCCTTTAATACGGCAGGTGTAGAAAGAATACTGTGAGTAGTCTTACTTGCTATAATCCTGTATTTGATATCATATCCTGTAAGTGCTTTTCTTAAAATCTTTTCCGTTGCTTCCAATTGTCTGTCTGACAGCCCTGTTGACATCCATTCCTTTCAACTCTATGAGATATGCGGATTTCTTTTTCTCATCATCAACTAAGAGAAGCCAATCGCAACGTTCAGTACTATTTGTAATTACTTCACCATCTACATGGTACTGATAGATTTCTGAACGTTTTGGATTCTTAGCTATATGACGCTGGCGAGGATTGCCTTTGTCATAGCTTACTACAATCTGCTGTTTTAACTGACAATGGGAATGGAAATCGGAAAAGAACTTATTTTCCATCATTCATCTCCGCTTTAATAATCAGATTCAGCTCTTCATTAATTGCCTCGGAAGCACCATCAATAAGATCATTTCTGATTAATCCATCTTCTTTCGCATCTTTCAGTTTTCCATCAGAGATAAAACCAGCAAATACATTATCTTTCTGCCACCTGAGCATAGAAGGAAACTTTTCTTCAAACTCAGTATTTCCAGCTTTGACGGAACTTGAATAAAGAAGATTATTTATCTCTCCTAAAAGATAAGGACTATGCGTTGTAACAGCAAGAAAACAATTCTCTTTCTGCGATACCAGGGATAAAAGCTTAGCCACAAGCATCTGTGCATCCGGATATAGATTTGATTCAGGTTCCTCTATAAACAGACAGACTGGTTTTTTCTCTAGAAGTGCATAGAAGATAATGTTAAGAATCCAAACTGCTTCCTGCTGGCCTGATGAAGCATAATTCATTCTAATCGAAGTCTTTCCATCTTCCAGGACTAGCTTTTCGCCATATTTATCAAAAACATACCTACCCTTTAAAATTGAATCAGCAAGATTCAAAGCTAATTCAGCTCTTTTAAGTGAATCTTCATCCAATTCACTAGAATAGGTTTTCATATAGCCTGAAAGCCCATATTGAAATAATGGCTTCATCTTCAGAATCCGCTCAATGAATTCACTGGTACAGTAATCGATTGTGCTTCTAAGCTTATCATCCATAGAAGTGAATATGTATCCAAGCTGATCCGAGAGAACTGTAATAACACTTCGACCCGCAGGAATAAATATTGATTCCTGTTCATCCGGAAATATCTCATCCAGTTTTTTTCTCAGATCTTCAGCATATCCATTAGTAATGTTCTCTGTACGAGGAAGAGAGTCTAAAGCTTTTCCAAGCGTGTCACTTATCCAGATATTATAGCTTAATCCTTGCTGTTCTATGGTAACCTCAGCATCATCATAAAACATGCATCTTATAAATGGCCTATATCTTTTCTCTGAACGTTTTGGAATCATAACTCCAAACATCTGTCTGAAAGTAGAAGCAATAGCTGTAGTAAAAGCTCCTTCATTATCATGATTATTGGAATTCAATAGCATAGCCTCAAAAAGCATGGATTTTACAGACTTGAATAGATATAGAGCCTTGAGAATTGTACTCTTACCACTTGCCTGACTTCCTGTCAGAATCAAGGAATTAATATCTGAAAGATCAATACATGCTTTTTTGATAGGACCTATGTTACGGATTTCAATTTTCTTCACACAATAATGATACCATTAAAACAAACAGTGGTACATATTATAAAATACCCATACTATTCATTTCCCATTATCGACCAGGAGATGCTTTTAAGACGCAGAAGCATTTCAGATGCAGCATTTTCAGGTGTATACATTCCAAAACCAACAAGATGAACATATTCATTTATAAGTTCCTGAACTTCATCTTCCATTTCATATGGATTTGATTCCTCTGCAGCATTTCTGAATGCAGATCTCACAACAGGATAAACAAGACTTGAATCATCTTCAGCTGCGATAGCGGTATTTGCGGGGACTCCGCATGAGTCAGAGATTATCCTGGCAGCAGCTCTGTCATTGATGAGAAAGTTCAGAAATGAAGCTGCCTCATCTTTGCACAAGGAGCTTTCAGCAATTCCGAGAAGCATTGTAGGAGCTGCATATACCCCACCCTCTATTGCATCATCTGAAACAGGATATGGAGCTGTCTGCACTTCAAATGGACTAGATAAAGCTATGTCAGGAACAGTTGAAGATGAAGCAGTTGTCATACCCCACTTACCGCTACGCCACATCTCATTCCACTGAGGGAGCCAGTTTTCAAACAATACCCCTACTCCAAATGGAGGAATTGTTCCTGTGTCCACTAAAGTCAGGACGAAATCAAACGCACTCTCAAGGTCTTTTTCCGTACATCCGATGCTCCCGTCAGAAGAAAGAATATGGTGACCGCTTTGCTGAAGAATATAGGTTCTTATTATGTAGTGCCACTGCGCATCGGGAACAAAGAAAAGATAAGATTCCGGATCAGAGCTATGTACAAACTTGCCGATTCTGATTATATCGTCCCAATCCCAGAAAGCAGGAGATGTAAGGGAGAATCTTTCGATGAATGCGGGATTATAAACGAGCCCTAATCCATTTAGACCAAGAGGTATACCTATAAGCTTTTCACTATCCCCAAACATTGATCTATCCATGGTTGAGAGATCAAGGTTATCAAGAGTCCTCAGATCTACAAGCTTTGTGCGATCAACCCAGCCTGTCCATTTATAATCAAAGGAAGTTATATCAGGAAGAGTATTCTCTCTTTGTGCTATCATTAAAGCCTGCTGCCACTCTGAATAGGAATAATCTTCCAAGATAATAGATACTTCGGAGTTCATCTCCTCATAAAGAGAGGCGACTTCCTCCATTGCTTCTATTCTCTTCTCATTTCCCCAGAATGCAAATCTGATCTCCACAGGGAATGCGGGAAAACTCAATAACGAGAGGAATAAAAGGAACAGTGGCTTTTTCATATAGATATCTTACACTACATTGCATTTTTGTCATGGTCGAAACGGCTTCTTTAGCGTAAGATTAATTAAGGAGGAAGGCGTGTATTCATTAGTAGTTGTAGAAGATGAGGATGAAAGCAGACGTGGACTTATCGATTATATTCCCTGGAATGAATTCGGATTCTCTATAACCGCAGATTTCTCCAACGCAAAATCAGCCCTTGATTATCTTCATAAGCATGATGCAGCTGTACTCCTTACAGACATCATGATGCCTGGGATGAATGGAATAGAGCTGATAGAAGAAGTCAAGGAACTTCGTCCTTCTATCATACCGGTAGTGTTATCAGGGCATAGCGACTTTGCCTATGCAAGGAGATGCATTTCCCTTGGAGTCAGGGAGTATATACTGAAACCCGCTGGATATGATGAGCTAAAAGAAGTCTTTGAAAGGATAAAGGCTGAACTCGATAGCAAGGATGACACAAGAAGACGAATCTCATCAGATGAACTTGTCGATACGATGCAGAAGTATATTGCGGAGAATCTAGATACTGTCAGCTTGAAAGCCCTTTCAGATAAATTCTCCCTGAATCAATACTATATCTCGGAGCTTTTTCATCAGGTATCAGGAAGTAGTTTCCAGGAATATACTGCTGATGAAAGGATGAAGGAAGCTATGCATCTTCTGAAGAATTCCCATCTATCGATAGGAGAAATAAGCAGCCGTGTAGGATATACAAGCCCTTCCAGCTTCGCGCGTACTTTCAGGGAAAGAACAGGACTGACACCAAAGGAATACAGGGTAAATGGCTGATAGCAATAGACGAAGGCTACTTCTTTCCAGTCTTATCCGTACAGTGCTTCCGCTGGCTATTCCCATGCTTATTCTGAGCTTGCTTATATGGCGAACAGTCGGGGCTGGAATCACAAAAGAGATAGATAGCGGCAATCTTACAAGGCTCAGCCAGTATTCAGATTATATAGATGATCAGTTCGATTCACTTGAACACCTTGAAGCAATCCTTAGTTCTAGCCCGACTATCAGATACAGACTCCGAAGCATTCTCAATGACAATGGGCCTGTAACATATGACGAATATCTTGCACTGGATACGATATCGGATTTTCTCCAGAGCTCAATACAGTACAGCACGATAACAGAGAGCATCTATGTCTACTTCCCTAACCGGGAAGGCTGGTTCTTCTCATCCCATGGAGGAATGACTATGCTCTCATCAAATAGAGATACTATCTGGTATGATATCCTTTCAAAGCTTATTGAGAATAATCAGAGAGACTGGAGCGGATTCCGCTCATCGAGCTGGCTGGATGATGAAGAGGTTTTCTCGATAATAAGACCAATATCATCGACAGGAGACTGGGATGAGGGAGTCTTGATTCTCAACGCAGATCCAGAGGCTGTTTCCAGATTGCTTTCCTCCCTGATGACAGATGAAGTCGGCAACCTGATTATCCTAGGAGAAAATGGTGAACCGCTCTTTTCCACCTTCACAGACAGCGGCAGAAACTATGAAATAGCTTCATCGGTTACAGAAGATTCTCCTGTGACAGTTTTCGATGAAGCCGTCATTTACTCAGAGAAGATAGATGATTCCGGATGGACTATCCTTCTTGTGATTCCGCAGAATGTAGCATATAGGCTGAACTATACAGTTGATCTTCTGATACTCTCCCTTACGATAATCATCATATTCATAAGTGTCTTCCTCGCAATAAGAAGAACCACAGATGAACTCGAGATGCTGACAATGCTGCAGCAAGAGCTTGAGGGAAAGCATGACAAGAAAGGAAAGCGTGTTTACCTAGGTCTTTCTAAAGAGCTCTTCTCATCATATATAAAAGCAAGAAAACTTAATGATGAACGTACAGAGCTTGAGCTTACTGCCCTCTCACTGCAGCTTACACCGCATTTCCTTTACAACACCCTGCAGGTGATCAGATGGAAAGCAATGGGGCTTACAGGAAGGGAAAACGATGCCTCCCTGATGATAGGAGATCTTTCCTCCCTCCTTGGGTATGTTCTTGGAGACAGGAACATATTCTCAAAACTTGAGGATGAGATAAATGCAACAAAGGCTTATATAGCAATCCAGGAAAGACGATTCAGCGGAGAATTCAGAACAGAGTGGATTATCTCAGAGGAAGCTGATGGAGAGATTGAGATCCCGAAGCTTATTCTTCAGCCAATTGTCGAGAATGCGATAAGCCATGGCCTCAGAGGTTCTTCCGGAGGACTTCTAAAGATTGAGATCTTCATTCATCTTGGAAGGAGCTTAAAGGTAAGAATCATAGATAACGGCAATGGTATTGAAAAGAAGAAGCTGAGAAGTATCAGGAGAGCACTCTCAAAACAACAAGTCAATGGATCAATCTCAATTGGTCTTGGGAATATCCAGACAAGGCTATCACTTCTTTTCTCACCATCTAGGCAGCTTTCGATTGCAAGCAAGGAGGGAAAAGGAACTGTTGTCACATTCTCTATTCCTCTCGATCATGCAGAATTCAGGAGATTCTGAAATTCTGCATATTTTCCATGCAAAACTTGGGCTCGATTCAATTCTTTATTGATTGCACCCAGAACGAATAACCTCCATTTTATTTATGGAATCACCTAATTGGAGGTTAGTATGAAAAAGTTTTTTGCAGTTCTCGTAGCTGCTCTCGTACTTGTTTCCGTTCTTCCTGCAACTGTTGTTGACACACAGGCAGACTGGAATATGGCATCAGCTATTGTTCAGGCTATACAGCGCCCAGACATCCCTGAGGACTACTCAGTTAATATCAAGGACATGGGAGCTAAGGGAGATGGAAGCACAAACGATCTTCCTATTCTTCAGCAGGCTATCGACGAGACATCAGAGCGTGGTGGTGGACGTGTTATAGTTCCTGCAGGAACATATTACATGGCTGGTCCTGTTGTTCTTAAGAGCTGTGTAGACCTTCACCTTGAAGAAGGCTCAACTCTTCTCTTCAGCCCAAATCCTGAGGATTACCCAATCGTAGAGACAAGATGGGAAGGCACAAGGCTCATGAACTACTCACCTTTCGTTTACGCATATGGTCAGCATGATATCGCTATCACAGGAAAGGGAACTATCGATGGAAACGCTGAAAGCGAATTCCACTCATGGACATCAAAGCAGAAAGAAGACCAGGTACAGCTCAGACTGTATGGTTCAGAGGGTGTTCCTGTAGAAGATAGAGTATTCGGAGAAGGACATTATCTCAGACCAGGTTGTGTACAGATCAATTACTGCCAGCGCGTTCTCCTCGAGGACTACACAGTAACTAACTCTCCATTCTGGGTAAATCATCTCAATTGTTCTGACTATGTTCAGGTAAATGGAATCACAGTTGACTCCATGTTCGCAAACAATGATGGTGTTGATGTTGAGTCTTCCACATACGTTGTTGTTGAGAACTGCAAGTTCCACACTGGAGATGACTCCGTTGTTATCAAGAGCGGTAGAGACTATGATGGCCGTGTTGTTGCTCGTCCTTCAAAGTATGTTGTTGTCAGAAACAATGATATGGGCGGCGAGGATGGTATCGCTCTCGGAAGCGAGATGTCTGGCGGAATCGAATGGGTATTCTTCGAGAACAACCTCATGAGAGATGGTGTTTCAGCTGTTCGCTTCAAGGCTAACCTTGACCGTGGTGCAACTGTCAGCCACATCAGAGTAAGAAACATGGAAATCGGAAACTTCCAGAACTTCATCTTCTTCGAGCTGAAGTATTCTGGTGAGCTCGGAGGAAACTTCCCAAGCATCTACTCCGATCTCGTATTCGAAGATCTCCATATTCAGAGTGTTTCTGGAAACATCTTCGATGCAAAGGCTCCAGCTGGATATCCACTTCAGAATGTTACAATCCAGAACGTGAAGATCGATGAAGCTACAAATCCAAACGCATTCATCATCGAGAATGTTAAGGATCTTGTAATCGACAACTTCGAGATCAACGATCAGAGAATGACAGGATTCCTTTCATCCATCTGATAACCATTACCTACTTCTCCCCCTTCTGAAATATGGAGGGGGATTTTCTGACCATAAATGAGGGGAAAAAGTGTATATGTAATATGACGAAGAATGAAATATGCGCTCGCTTGAAACGATTTTTCCCGGAAGGCCCAAGAACAAAAGGAAAGAGAACAAAATTCATAATCCATTCAGGGTTGCATTCAACCATTATCCTTGTTGGAAAGAAGACTACCCTTCTCCACATCCTCAAGAAAGATGAGATGATACTCTTTCTTACTCTCAGAAACTCGCTTATGGAAGCAATAGGTTTCTCTGAAAGCTCTTTGATGGTAAGAATGGAGAATAATCAATTCCCGATATCAATACCTTTGAAAGCCAAAGCAACAAACAGAAGAGATCTTGCAGAGAGAATCAAAGACAAACACATTGAGCTGTATACAGATGGAGGCTGCAAAGGAAATGAACATGATGGTGCATGGTGCTACATGATAGTCTCCGAGGACAGACTTATTGCATCAATGACAAGGTACAGAAAGGACACTACAAGCATGAAGATGGAGAAGAGTGCAATTGTGAATGGACTCAGACGACTGCAGAAGACTAAGCCTAGAGATATCACAGTATATTCAGATTGTCTCAATCTTATCATTCCGATGATTGATGAGAATCAGAAAGGAAACAGATACATAAAGGAAATAAAGAGAGTCTCTGAAAAACTCGCCTGCCCTGTTCATTGGAAATGGGTAAAAGCTCATTCCAGCACATACTGGAATATCCAATGTGATAAGGCTGTCAGAAAGCGTTATCCTTAGATTTTTGCAGAAATCCTTCAATCTTATCCCTAGATTTTTGCAATATTCTGGTACTTTTATCCCTAGATTTTTGCATTTTTGAAAGGTTAATTATTTGAGATGCAATAAAATAAGATTGATTAGATAAAAAGTAGAATTAAAAGCTGAAATTGAATACATATAAATTATTATAATTATATACAAAAATGAATATAAAATTTTCTAGTATGGAAAAAGTTCCATACTAGCTGAAACAGGCCATCATTTCTAATTGCCATTGCAGCTGGAAAATACGCGAGAAAACGTTCAGATGGAGTATATGAAGTACCTATTTCCCTTCTTGCCTCATGACATAACATCAATCTTTCAATGTGGTCAAAGGCATAACCAATACATAATCATCTCTATAGGCGATTCCTGTTGCTGTAATATCAGGTTTAGATTTTTCCAAGCATTTTGATTTAGCTTTTCACGGCATCTTGCTTTAGATTCTCCAGGCATTCTGCTTTAGCTTTTCATGATTCATATCATTAGCACGAAGAATATCATACTTGCATACTATAAAGCTGTTTCACTCATATTTTTGCTATCTATAAAGTAAATTTCACTCATTTTTTCGTTATTCAAACAAAGGATTTGGCTCATTTTTTAGTTAATTATTTGCATTAAAGCATTTTAAATGTTAATGTATCCATGAGGCACCGAAATGTACTTGAAACGCAAGATCGATTCCTATCTTATTGAATGGAAAGAGAAGAATGAAAGACTGCCCTTGATAATCAGCGGTTGCAGGCAGATTGGAAAGACTGAATCCATAAGACATTTTGCTGCTTCCAATTATGAAAGTATTATTGAAATCAACTTCATCCTTGAACCAAAATATAAGGCTATCATTGAAGATGGATATAAATCAGAAGATATTATAAGGAATATCACTTTCCTAGATACATCAAAGAGAATAGTTAAAGGCCGTACACTGATTTTCTTTGATGAACTACAGGAATTTCCAGAAATCTCAACTTCATTCAAATCCTTTGCAATGAACAAGGATGTAGATGTAATTGCCTCGGGCTCGCTTCTTGGCATCAATTACAAGAGAATAGAAAGTGTTAGCGTAGGTTATAAAGATGATTATGAAATGCGTTCTATGGATTTTGAAGAGTTTCTATGGGCTAATGGATATGATGAGTCCTTAACTGACAAGATGCTTTCTCATATGATTGAACTAGAACCATTCTCTGCAATGTATTTTGAAAGACTAAAGCAGCTCTTCCTTTACTATATAATCCTTGGAGGTATGCCTGCTGTTGTCTCAGCATTCATATCGAAGCAATCATTTGAAGGTTCGCTTGAACTGCAAAGACAGCTCATCAAAGATTTCAGAGAAGACATAACAAAGTATGCAGATGGAATGGATCAAGCAAGAATACTTAATGTATTTAATCACATACCAATACAGCTTGCTAAGGACAATAAGAAATTCCAGATTTCAAAACTTGGAAGCTCAGCAAAATTTTCTGATTACAGAGGTTGCGTAGAATGGCTTGCTAACGCAGGGATTGTAAATGTCTGTTATGCTTTGAATTTTCCAGAATTGCCATTGAAAGGGAATTATGACGAAACAAAATTCAAGCTGTATGTGGCAGACACTGGTCTTCTTATCGCTATGCTTGATGATGAAGCCCAGGAAGATCTAAGAGCAAACAGAAATCTGGGAATATATAAAGGAGCACTATATGAGAATATAGTCGGAGAAGCTCTCAGAAAATGTGATTATAACCTCTATTATTACAAGAAGGATAATTCCACCCTAGAAGAAGATTTCTTCATTAGATCAACAGAGAATCTGATTCCAGTTGAAGTAAAAGCTACAAATGGTTATTCAAAATCACTTAAAACACTAATTGATAGTAAGCATTATCCTGATATCAGATATGGTTTTAAACTAACAGGAGGAAATATAGGCTATGCGAATAGAATCTATACCTTCCCCTATTTCTGTGCTTTTCTTATAAAGAGGTACATTAAAGAAACAAAACGAAAAAGGCCTGATCTTGATTGACTTTCAGATTTTATATTTCATATCCAATCAGAAAGCCAAATCCCAATCTATCAAGCTTGGCATTAAGTTCTGCTCTTAATCCTGCCCATTCATATTCAACGAAAATAGAACGATATCTATACCCTGCTCCAATACTCATTGCATCGGATAGATCATATGCAAAAGAAACCTTTGGAACAGAAAGGATATCAAAATCATAAGAAGGAACAAGGGCTGCCCATATCATCTGATCTGCAATATTACTGATTTCAGCAGTCACATGATATTTCCCCTTATCCCACAAAAGCCCAATAGATGCATCAGGTGGCGTAAAATAGATATTCTCATCTTCATGGAACTGGAAATCTGAAACAACATCTGTTGCTGTGAAATACCAATAAATCTGCATAGTTGGAAGATTCCTCAAATTTATTAGCAATCGAATTTCATCTGTAGGTTTCAACATTAATCCCAAATTTATTTGTAGTCCAAGGCCAAAATCAAAAGAATTATTCATCACCAGATTAATGAAATTACCATTTGATCTAGCAGTTAAGAAATCTGAATTTGATATCCCTGTCCTGAATAAAAAGGAAGGAGAAAAGGAAAATCCAATCGCTACGTTCTCACTTCCTAGGTATGTTCCATACCCTAAATCTGAGAATACAGATAGATAGAAATCATTGATGTTCTTTCGATCATTTGATGATGATTTATAAAGGATAGATTCTGCACCATCAAATACTATCGCCATTCCAGCATTCCAGCCAAATCCATTCTTTACACTTCCACCGCCAAGTTTTAAGGAGAAATCAAGTTCACCTCTCATAACTGAAGTTGGATTATCACCATAAATAGCAAGGTCGGAATTTGCCGCATTAATCGCTGCCCTGGCTCTATTACCAGCACCTATTTCTTCAAAACGATTCTCAAGGTATTCCTTAACAAAATAGGCACTTTCACTCGAAGTTGCCCCCTTTGTTGGAAACTGTGGATCAAACGAGAAAATAGAAGCAATTTCATCATAATTTGAATCTATATACTCATCACTCTGAGAAGATAAGAATGATTTTAATGCCTTGGCTGCATCCTGAAATGCATAAGCTGGATTTCCCACAAATCCAAGAAAATCCTTATCTGCATATGCTGAAAACTCGATATAGAATGGAGAATCTTTTTCTATTTCAGCGAGCAATGCTGGATTCTTAAAATAAGAATTACTTACAAC
>CASDRY010000066.1 GCA_949283235.1 uncultured Spirochaetales bacterium
AGGTTCCCGAGCGGTCAAAGGGGGCAGACTGTAAATCTGTTGGCTAAGCCTTCGAAGGTCCGAATCCTTCTCTCTCCACTCCAGCCATATACAAAGAGCAGTTGCCCTGAGTATATGGCTTTTTTATTTCGCTATGATAGTCCTGATTGGACAGCCTTATTGTAAGCTTAAAATCTAAAGTTTAATATATATAAAATCCAAAGTGTATGATGCTTAAAATCTAAAGTGTGATATAATTCAGTCATGGGCGATAATGATTACAGAATAAAACGCACGCAAGAGAAGAATCTTAGAGATGTTTGTGGAGATTTCCGTTCATTGCTGCTTACTGGTTCCAGGCAAGTTGGAAAGTCAACTCTGCTTAAGCATCTTGCAGAGCCTGATCGTGGAATTATCAATTTCGATGATGAAGTTTTCAGAAATGAAGCAACCGATGATCCTTCGCTTTTTTTCCTGAATCACAAACCTCCATTACTCCTTGATGAAGTGCATCGTGTTCCTGATATCTTTCTTAGTATAAAATCGATAATTGATGAAAGCGGAAAGAAGAATCTTTTCTGGTTGACAGGTAGTCAGAAACTCAAGCTGATGAAGAAAGCAGGTGACTCATTAGCTGGCAGAGTCCTGATTGCAGAAATGTATGGACTTTCCATTTCCGAGAAACAGGGTATTCCAGATAGAAAGCCTTTCCTTCCAGAATTTAATGAAGCTAGAAAAGCATTGCTTTCTCCTGAGGATGTCTTCATGACAGCGTTTGTTGGTTCTTATCCAGAAATTCAGGACATGTCAGAAAGAAGCCGTGCAGCATGGTATGAATCTTATATCAGAACGTATTTTGAGAATGATATATCCGAATACATAAATCCATCAAACTTCTCCGTGTTCAGAAAATTCCTTTCGATAATCGCACTGCGTACAGGGGAGGAGCTAAATTATGCGGACATTGCTTCGTCTGCAGGTGTTTCGGCTGTCACAGTTCAGGCTTGGATATCGATCTTGGAAGCTTTCGGTATTCTATATATTCTCCATCCATATTACTCAAATAAACTAAAAAGCCTTGTTAAAAGAGGGAAGCTTTATTTCATGGACACTGGACTTTGTTCCTATCTCTCTGGATTGCATACCTTCGAGGATTTCAGATCAAGTAAGCATCTTGGACATATCATTGAGACATTTGCCATTACCGAAATCATCAAAAGCTATTCCAACAATCTCATTCACAGAGAGATGTATTTCTATCGTGACTATAATGGACGTGAAATTGATCTGCTCATTGAGGATAAAGGGATTCTGTATCCGATTGAAGTCAAAATGTCCATGACACCTAAAAAGGATATGGTTAAGCATTTCAGTGTTCTGTCTCCAGAGGAGAGAGGAATGGGGGCTATCGTCAGCTTATATCCCAACAAAGCATTGCTTAGTAAGGATGTTGTGCTTGTTCCTATGTCAGAAATATGAATTGTACCATGTGGCCCCTGTCTCTTGGGTTTTCCCTTTGAGACAGGTTTAATTATTTTCTCAGGCCTGCAAGCATGTTTTCCATGCTTCTAGTTATGTGCTTCTTCATGATTTCCCTTGCTCTTTCAGCATCTCCTGCCTTGATAGCCTCGAGCGTTGCGATGTGCTCATCTGTGGAAATCTTGTAGTGATCGTTAGCGACTGTGGTCTTGCCAATGCTTGGTCCGTTCCAAAGACTCATAAGGAATGAATACAAGCGTTCATTGTCTGCAGCTTTCCATATAGCCATGTGGATTCTCTGATTGAGATCCTCATAGTATTCCTTATCTGTGAAAGACTGCTTTTCCCTGGCATTTATAGTTTCTTCCAGAAGGGCAGTCACATCCATTTTGTTTATGGTAGCTTTTTGGGCAGCTTCGCTTTCGAGGAGCGCTCTCACTTCGTAGTGATCCTTGATGAATTTCTCATCAACTCCGAGAACTAGCGCGCCCTTGTTCATTCTAAGCTTTATAAGGCCCTCAGCTTCCAGGGCCTGAAATGCTTCTCTGACTGGTGTTCTGCTAACCCCCAGTTTATTTGATATATCTGTAAGACTAAGCTCTTCTCCTTTCTGGTATTCACCAGAGAGAATGGCTTTTTTCAATATCGCTGTTACTTTAACCCTGACAGGCATTATCTCGAGTGTTTCCATGCGCTTTTCCTATTAATGAAAATTAACAAATTGATTTTGATAAGAAAAGCCTGAATTTCTTTCATTTCCCGATATTTCTTTCTTGACATTGAGAAGATGAGTGGTAATGTAAGTGTGTATTGAATATTGTATACAATATACAAAATGCAAATAGGAGGTAGTAATGCACGCCATCGAGAAAATCCTTGCGAAAAATAGTGGAAGAGAGAGTGTTACCACCGGAGAGATAGTCACAGCAAAAGTTGATTTTGCAGAAATAAACGATCTCTACCTTCAGACTGTCTATTCTTTCTACGAGATGGGAGGAGAGAAGGTCTGGGATAACACGCGCTGTGCATTTGTTTTCGATCACTATGCCCCAGCTCCTGATATGAAGAGCGCAAAGAATCAGGGAGAGATGAGGGAGTTCGCAAAGAAGAACAATCTTAAATTCCACTTCGACACGAACTGCGGTGTATGTCACCAGGTCATGCCAGAAGCGGGAGTCATTTATCCTGGAATGATTGTCGTAGCTACAGATAGCCATACAACAACCCATGGAGCATTCGGAGCTATGGGTACTGGAGTTGGTGCTACAGATATGGCAACAATCCTAATGACAGGGGAGCTCTGGTTCCGTGTTCCAGAGGTAATTGAGGTCCGCCTTGAAGGACAGCCACAGAAAGGTGTCTTCCCGAAGGATGTGATTCTCAATGTTCTTGGAAAGATTAAGGCAGATGGCGCTGTTTATAAAGCAATAGATTTCACGGGAAGCTATGTTGAATCACTGAATGTTGCGGGAAGGATGGTTATCTGCAACATGGCTGTAGAGATGGGTGCAAAGACAGCTTATATGCAGCCTAATCAGGATGTTCTCGATTATGTTTCAAAGAGAGCAGTAAGGCCATATGAAGTTGTCTATACGGATCCTGGATACAAATATGCTGAAGAATATGTATTCGATGTCTCCTCAATCGATCCACAGCTTTCATGTCCTCATAGCGTTGATAACGTTTATCCTCTAGAAGAGGTAATAAAAAACTCTGAAGTTCCTCTTAACCAGGGGTATATCGGAAGCTGTACAGGTGGAAGAGAGGAGGATATCGAAGTAGCGGCAAGAATCCTCAAAGGTAAGCATATCCCTGAATACTCACGCCTTATTGTTATTCCTGCCTCCTCTGAAGTGATGCTTTCCTGCATTCAGAAGGGGTATATCCAGACTCTCATGGAAGCTGGAGCAACTATCAGCACACCAGGCTGTGGCGCATGTCTTGGAGCACATGAAGGTGTTCTTGCTCCTGGTGAGACCTGCATAACGACAACAAACAGGAATTTCCCGGGAAGAATGGGCTCGACTGAGGCGAAGATCTACCTCGCAAGTCCTGCAACAGTAGCTGCAAGCATTCTCAATGGACATATCACAGATCCGAGAGAGTATCTCTAAGGAGGGGAGTATGGAAACAAAGATCAAAGGCAAGACGATAGTATTAGGCAACAATATCGATACAGATCAGATTTATCCAGGCAGATTTCTAGCTCTGACAGATCCTAAGGAGATCGGAAGCCATTGCCTCTGTGGGGTAGATGAGAATATTGCTTCCTCATTTCCAAAGGGAGGAATAGTCATAGCTGGTCGTAACTTCGGCTGTGGTTCATCCCGAGAGCATGCAGCCATCGCCTTGATAAACATGGGTGCTTCAGCAGTCATTGCTGAATCATTTGCAAGAATCTTCTACAGAAACGCGATCAACCTAGGTCTTCCTGTAATCGTCTGCAAAGGCATAAGTGAAGCTGTGAAGGCTGGCGAGACTGTCGATATCGACATGTCAACTGGAAAGATCGTCGTAGAGGAAAGCGGAAAGGAACTTACATCGGAGAAGATGGGAGACCAGGCTCTGATGATTCTCGAGGCAGGAGGTATTAAACCTCTGATGCGCAAGAGATTTGGCAAAAAGGAGGAATGAGATGCCACCTATTCTAGTATTCTTGATTGGTATCGCTGTATTGCTCGTTTTATGTGTTGTCGTTAAGGTCAACGCATTTGTAGCTCTTCTTGTTACTGCTATGGTTTTCGGTGGACTTACCTTTATGGGTGGTACTGAGATCATTGGCACGATAACTTCAGGTTTCGCAGGAACTGTCGAAAGCATCGGTATAGTTATCATATTCGGTATCATGCTTGGAAACTATCTCGATGCCGCTAAAGCCACAAACAAGATGGCGCTCGATACAGTTAAGCTTGTCGGACAGAAGCGAAGCGGTATAGCAATGGCAATCTGCGGTTATATCATTTCCATTCCTGTATTCTCAGATGCGGCTATGGTCATTCTCACTCCGCTTGTAAAGTCAATTCATAAGAGGACAAGAATTCCTCTTGCTATTCTCGCAGTAAGCCTTGCATCCGGTCTTCTCGCAACCCACGTCTATGTTCCACCAACACCTGGTCCTCTTGCAGCTGCTGGTCTTCTCGGCATCGATATCGGAAGAGCAATCCTCTGGGGTGCTTTCGCAGCTATTTTCATGACACTTTTCGGAACAGTCTTCGCGCATATCTTCTTCAAGAAGAAGCCTGATTCATACTACAGCTGGCGCGATGATGCGGAGAAAGCGGAAGAGGAGAGCGTGAATACAAACGCACTTGAAAATGATAAGGATCTTCCTGGAACGCTTGTAAGTATACTTCCTCTGGTCATGCCGCTTCTGCTGATCGTTGGAAATACAACCTGCTCGATGCTTTTCCCTGCTGACTCGACGATCGTAGCTATCACATCCTTTATCGGAGATGCGAATGTAGCACTTGCTCTTGGCTGTCTTCTTGCTGTCATTCTTCTCGGTAAGAGAATGGGCAAGGATACTGTGATGAAGGTTATTGATAAGTCCTTGAAGGAAGCCGGTCCAATCGTATTCATAACAGCCGCTGGCGGTGCTCTCGGAGAGGTTCTAAGTGTATCTGGAGCTGGTGCTGATCTTGCTTCAATGGTAATCAACACAGGACTTCCGTTCATTCTTATCCCATTCGTTATCTCTGCGATTCTCAAGGTTGTTCAGGGTTCTGGTACAGTTGCTGTAACTACAGCCGCAACTCTCTGCGCTCCTATTGCTGCAGCACTTGGCCTTGATCCTATCCTGATCTTCCTCGCATCCGGAGCGGGAGCTAGAGCATGCTGCCATGTAAATGATAGCTTCTTCTGGGTATTCACCAATTGTATGGGCTACGACATGAAGGGTGGTCTCAAGACTCTCTCGCTAGCTAATCCATTCATGGCACTTGGTGGCCTCTTCGGAACCTTCCTTGCAAGCTTGATCATCTAATCCCTTGATTAATGAGAGCTTATCCCAATCCGAGGGTAGACCTTGGGTTGGGATTTCTGTATATTCAGCTTTGCAGTTATTAGGGAGGCTTGATGTTCTACGATAAGGGGCTTAGATTTGAGTGCCAGATGTGCAGGTACTGCTGCTCTGCAGAACCCGGTTTTGTCTATCTGACAAAGAATGATATAGATCGTGCTTCAAAGGCTCTTTCAGTTAGTTTTGATGAGTTCATTTCCCGGTATTGCCGTCTTATCAATTTCGGAAGTTACTCCCTTGTTTCACTACAGGAACATTCCAATTTTGACTGCATCTTCCTCACTCCAGCGGGCTGCGGTATCTATGAGGCAAGACCTCTGCAGTGCAGGACATATCCATTCTGGAAGAATGTAATGGAGAATGAGGAAAACTGGGAAAATGAAGGCAGAAGCTGTCCAGGGATCGGAAAGGGCAGGGTAATAAGCAAAAAGGAGATAGAAAAAAGACTTAAAGATGGCGAAGAGCCTCCTTATATCATCATTGGGAAATGACGATTAGGAAAGTTTTTGCTATATTAATTCTGGAGTTCCTGCATTGCCTGTCTATACTGATAGTACAATAAATTCGATCAAGACAAGATTGACGCTCTCTGAAGTTGTCCAGAGTTATATTCCTATTGTCACTAGAAGCGGCAGAAACTGGGCTAAATGCCCATTCCATGGTAACGGAAACGAACGCACTCCATCATTTGCTATCAATGATAAAGATGGATTCTATCACTGCTTCGGATGCGGTGAATCCGGAGATATGTTCACATTCGTTGAGAAGATGGATCATGTGAGCTTCAATGAGGCTGTCGAGATTCTTGCAAATAAAGCAGGTGTCACTCTTGAAGTGAAAGCCGGCAGAAGCGATAGACGGGATAAGGATGAGATAGAGACTCTGTATGATCTCAATCAGAGGATCGCAGGTACGTTCCATTATCTTTTGCTGAATAGCAATGAGGCAGCTCATGCTCGCGAATATCTTGCGAAAAGGAATATCTCAAAGGATATGATTGAGCATTTCCAGCTTGGTTATGCCCCCTCCGATACATCCTGGCTGATGTCTTTCCTTACAAAAAAAGGATACTCCGAGGAGATACTTAAAAAGTCGGGACTATTCTCCCCGAATAGCTTTCCATATCCTATGTTTGCAAATCGCCTCATGTTTCCTGTCCGTTCCTGGCAGGGTAGGTATATAGCATTCTCAGGGAGGGATTTGTCTGGAAAGGAGAATACCCCTAAATACAAGAATACTTCTGATACCCCGATTTACTCCAAAAGGAATAATCTCTTCGGCCTATACGAAGCGCTTGTGACACTGAAGAAAGGAAAGACCCCTGCAATAATCGTGGAGGGGAATTTTGATGTTGTCTCAATGCATCAGGCAGGTCTTACATCTGCTGTAGCTTCCTTAGGTACGTCCTTTACAGAGGAGCAGGTAAAGCTGCTTTCAAGGTATGTTTCAAGAATCGATCTCATGTTTGATAGCGATGAGGCTGGACAGAAATCTACAGACAGGGCAATTGCTTTGATCCATAAAGCTGGACTGGAATGCTTTGTACATAAGCTGCAGGGCGGAAAAGATGCCTCGGAAATTCTGGAGAAAGAGGGAGGAGAAGCTCTTTTCAATGCATTTCAGGGAGAGGAGAACGCCTTTGCATATCTTGTCAGCAAAGGAACTAAGACGTATAATATCCAGTCAGGCAGGGGAAAGTCTGACTTTGTCAGATATCTTTCTCCGTTCCTCCAGTCTACTGTCTCCAGCGTTGAGCAGGCTTCATATATAAGGAGTCTCTCCGCGTTGCTTTCAGTATCGGAGGAATCTATCAGAGCTGACATAGCTTCGTCAGGTGAGACGAGGAGTTCAGCTGAGGAGGATGAGAGAGAGATAATTCAGGGCGGTACCCCCAGAGCGAAACGATTCAATCCAGCTGCTGTTTCAATAGATTTGTTTTCTATGCTGTATCTTGCGAATCATAGGGATTTATTCGCATCTTACAGGTCGAGAATCAGCTTCGGGGATCTGAAAGACAGGGAAGCCCAGATAATTTACATGGCGTTGGAAAATGCCATGAGGAATGAGATAACGAGCAATGAGCTCTTCCTTACCATGATAACAGATGAGGATGCAAGAAATGACGTAGCTACCTCCTTCGCTTTAGAAGAGTATACTGCGAAGACTGGTAGAAGCGCACTGGATGAAGCCGCAGACCGGATTACCCTCAGAGGAATGGAAGAAAGAAGGGAAGTTCTTTTGAACCAGCTCAGATCATTCTCGGATTCGCTCGATCCGGATCAGCTCTCCGATGCGCTGCTGCGTAAGAAAGAGCTAGATGAAAAGATAAGCGCGCTCAGGAATGAGCTTTTCAGAAGTACGGTAAAAGAGGAATAAATGGCAGAACAGGATATCAGGAATTCAGCATTCTACAAGGAACTTGTTACTCTTTCGAAGGAGCAGGGCTATGTCACGCTCCTAGACATCGTTGCTGCTATGAAGAAGCATAAGGATAGCTTCGGTGATATGGATGCTATTATCGAGACACTCAAGGAAGATGGCATTCAGTACACTGAAGGTGACGATGGAGATTCGGATTTTTCTGATGAACCCTCTGAAGAGGATCTTGCAAACTTCGGTGAGGATGATTTCGACGACGATCTGGAAGATGATGTGGATTCATCCGATGATGAAGGCCCTACAGATGAAGATCTCTCGGATATCGAGGCTGAAGAGGGCGACGAAGAAGAGGAAGAGAAGGGCGAAAGAGACGAAGACGAGGATGAAGAGGATGAGGAAGAAAATGAAGAGGAAGAGGAGGAGAGCCTTTCCGAGTGGAAGGGAACCGATGATGATACAGAGGTTTCCACTGAACGCTTCATAGATATCTCATCTGTATCAGATCATCAGAGCGAACATAAATCTCATTCCTCACAGAGCAAGTATGATACATCCCAGGATGATCCTATCAGGCTCTATCTCAAGGAGATTGGCAACGAGAATCTTCTTACAGGCGAGCAGGAAGTCGAGCTTGCTATGCAGATGGAGAATGGCGGAGATATCGTAAGATCCGTTATAAGGGAAAGCGGTATTCTCATTACATTCTTTGCTCGTGTTATCGAGAAGATGAACATGCGTCTTGAGGAGGACACTGAAGAGACTCTTTCCACAGAGGAGCTTAAGGAGTTCCTTTCCGTCCAGAAGAGATATAACTCTGCATATAGGGAAGCAATCGGAAAAGAGATTCCGAAGGAGATAAAGGAATACAACGAGCTTAAGAGCCGTATGCTTCTTGCTGGAGAGACTCCTCAGCTTTCAAATGAGGTTGTCACACTCAGGGAAAAGCTTCTTTCAGAACTCGGAGGCTGTCCTGATGAGTCATCTCCGCTCTACAAAGGCAAGAAGAGAAGTGATTTCAAGTCTCGTGAGGAGTGGATTGATTTCTGCCGCGCACGTTCAAGAGATCAGAGGATGAAGGAGCTTGAGGATAAGCTCGATAGCCTCAGGAAAGAGGAGAACAATCTCAATCAGCGCATAGCTGAAACTGTAAGCCAGAAGGATAAGCAGTTCCGCGCTGAGCATCCTGACATGGCTGGGGCAGAACTTGAGAAGGAAATCCAGAAGATCCATAGGAAGGTCAAGGAAGAGAACAGCGCTACTGAGACTGAGCTCAGAAAGAGATATACGGATTTCCGCAAAGAGCTTGAGTCAATTGAGAATGGTGACTACATTCCTGTAACTGACTGGGTTACTCCTTTTGAAATCCAGAAGGAGGATATAGATGAGCTTACAGATATCTTCATCAAGGCAAAGGAGAAGATAATCTCCTGCAATGAGAAGAAGAAGCTCTCTGAAGAGCACCTCAAGGTCTCCAGCATGAAGGAGCTGAGGCAGCTTGGCCGTGATCTTGCGACAAGATCGAAAGCTGAGAAGATTGAAGCTGCTTTAGGAATGAGTGCTGATCAGATCAAGGAAGAGATCAAGGAACTTCAGCTCACAGAGAAGGAGCTCAGGTCCATTGAGGCTGATTTCGAGTGCTCATCTGATGAGATTATCCAGGCTGTTAAGGATATCCAGCATGGACAGAGGATACTCAAGAGCGCAAAGGACAGGCTTATCAAGGCAAATCTCCGTCTTGTTGTCTCAATTGCGAAGAAGTATACAAACCGTGGTCTGCAGTTCTTCGATCTTGTACAGGAAGGCAATATCGGTCTTATAAAGGCTGTAGAGAAGTTCGAGTATGAGAAGGGCTTCAAGTTCTCGACCTATGCTACATGGTGGATCAAGCAGGCTATTTCAAGGTCAATCTCCGATCAGGCAAGAACGATCCGTGTTCCTGTTCATATGATCGAGCAGATAAACAAGGTTGTACGTGAGTCAAGAGTCCTGATGCAGAGTCTTGGACGTGAACCGACCGATAAGGAGATTGCTGATCATCTTGGATGGCCTGAGGCAAAGGTCAAGAATGTCAAATCTGTTGCAAGGGAGCCTATTTCCCTTGAAACTCCTGTCGGAGAGGAAGAGGATAGCGTTCTTTCTGATTTCATCGAGGATAAGGATGCGGAGAATCCTGCTTCAAAAACAGCTTTTGTCCTTCTTCAGGATAAGATCAGAGAGCTTCTTTCAACGCTTCCGCAGCGTGAACAGGAAGTTCTTAGAATGCGTTTCGGTCTAGATGATGGTTATGCACTTACTCTTGAGGAAGTTGGTCTTTACTTCGATGTAACGAGGGAAAGAATCAGACAGATTGAAGCTAAGGCGCTCAGAAGGCTTCGCCATCCAAAGCGCAGCAGACAGCTGAAAGACTGGAACTGATAGGTAGAAAGAAAGAATATAATCCGCTAAGATAGGCGGAGCGAGGAGAATTAGGCTATATGGCAGAAAACGAGAAGCTTGAATGTCTAAGGAAGCTTCAGGATGTGCTTCAGGAGAAATATAAGCTTGAGCAGCAGGTTGAGACCCTTCCAAGGGAGCTTAGAAGGGAAGAGGCAGTGCTTAGGAACGTAGAGAAGGAATTCTCTGATTTACAGGCGCTTGCAGCTGAGACTGCGGATGAGGTCAAGTCCCTTTCCATCAGATACGAAGATGCTTTCCAGACCAGGACTGGATATGAAAAGCAGATGGAATTCCTGAATACGCAGCGTGAGTATGAGGCTCTTTCAAAGCAGCTCGAGGAAGCCAGGTCAAATGAGGAGACCCTTCTCAAGCAGCGCAACAGCAAGACTAAGGAATCAGAGAAGCTCAAGAAGGAGCTTGTCGAGAAAGAGGAAGCTGTCAATGCTCAGAAAGCTAAGGTTGAGGAAGAGAAGGCCAAGGTTGATAGCGAGCTTGAAGGCATCCAGGACAAGATTAACGCACTTGATGCAGAATGCCTTGCTGTGAAAGGAAATGTAATTTCCGATGAACTCTATGAGAAATTCTCCAACATCGTAAAGAAAAAGAACGGAGAGGGTGTTGTTCCTGTTCATGGACAGGTCTGTATGGGCTGTGACAGAGTTCTTCCTATGCAGTTTGTCATCGATCTCAGACTCCATCAGGAGAACAATGAGATTGATTACTGCCCATACTGCTCTAGAATCATATGGTATGAGCCACTTGATCCTGAGACAGAGAAGACATACATCTTTGAGCAGCTTGAATCCAAGGGAACTTCCGAATCCAAGAGTTCTTCTTCCAGCGGAGAGGCTCAGCAGGATTCTGATTCCTATGATGAGTCCATGGGAATGGATGGAGGATTCGAAGACTTCTGATTTAATCCAGGTTCCGGAGGTAATCGCTGCATAGCAGAGGAAAGTCCGGGCTCCATAGGACAATGGTGCTGGTTAACGGCCAGGAGCAGTAATGCTACAGATAGTGCAGCAGAGAATAGACCGCCTCGGAAGAGGTAAGGGTGAAACGGCAGTGTAAGAGACTACCGCCTGGACAGTGATGGACAGGGCTAGGTAAACCTCACCAGGAGCAAGGCCAAGAAGCGATAAGCTGGTCCGGCATTGATCGCGGGTAGGCTGCTTGAGCTATGGGGTAACTCATAGCCTAGATAGATGATTACCTAAACAGAACCCGGCTTATCCGGGGCCTGGTTTTTGAAAGAATCGTGCAGTATGTAGATTAGCTATATACTGCATTTTTCTTTCAGTGAGGGATTATATTATTAAAGCTTTTCTTCGTTGATGATAAAATTAAAGAATGAAAAAGGCACTTTTATTTATACTGCTTTTTCTTTCACTCTCTTCTCTTCCAGCCTCTGGATGGTATATCGGAGGAGAAGGAGGTTATGCACTTAATTTTATGAGCACAGTCACAACATGGCAGAATACCGAGTACAGGCCAGGGCATGGTGCAGAGGCAGCATTCATTGCTGAATACTCTTTCGATAACGGCCTGGCTTTGACAACAGGGGCAAGATATATAGGAAAGAGCTTTGTTTATTATCATAAATATCAGAATGCAGTACCTGCAGATTATCTAGAAATGAATCACTTTCTTGAAATTCCAGTCACACTTCGCTATGCCTTCAAATTCAATGATATAAGCCTTTATCTTGGTGCTGGTGGTTATATCGGTATCTGGTTTCTTTCCCAGTGGTTCGGGAAAGCACAGAGTGCTGCAGAATCGGTAACAGGCGGAGCATATACTGAGATAAGCCCTGGATACATTATGAAACATGATGGTGGTGATAATCTCTTCGAGGCTGGGCTTCTTGGGGAAATAGGGCTTTCCTGGTATCTGGAAAATGATCTTCGCCTCGATTTCTCCCTTCGCTATGATTGCTCGCTCACAAGTCTTGTGAAAGGATATCAGGAGAATACAGTCAATAGATACAATGATACGCTCATGTTCACAGTAGGCTGTCTTGTTCCGATAGGAGATGTAAAATGAAAAGATTCTTTATAATACTTCTCGTTTTTCTCTCTGCTGTCTCCTGTCGCTTCCAGCCTGAACTTGAAACAAGCGTAAGAATAGATTCCTGGTCCTCTCTCTTTGATTACTACTGGAATAGCATGAACAGAAACTATGTATTCTGGGCGCTTGATTCTCCATCCGATGAATGGGATAGGGTATATGATACATATCTTCCTCTGTTTGAAGAGCTTGATGCAGCTTCAGATGCATATGCTGAGGAAACAGCTTTCAGGTATTTCTATGAAATCTCTCAGGAATTGAGCGATGGACATTATTCCTTAAAGCTTGGGGAGCACCTGCAAAGTACATTTTCAAGAAAACTTCTGCAGAATGCAGGCTATAGCGATGAGGAAATCCTGAATGTATTATGGTCTGGCAATCTGAAGGAAGTACTGCAGCAGACTGAATATGCAGAGAATGCTTCTTCCATACTCTCTGTGTCAATAGGTATAAATCTTCCATTACAGAGTGAAGCAGATGTCTTTCAGAAAGTTGATGCTTCTGAGTATTTTACTGAGCTATATGTTCTCCAGCTCTATGATGAAAGACAGAGCGATCCTTATTCATATTATGCTTTAGGTAGAACAGCTGATGGGATAATCTACATTCTCCTCAATGATTTCAACTTCAGTGGCAATCTTGGAAGTGACGCAGCGCTCGAGTTCATCAGCACATGGCTTACCATGATAACCAATGAGGCAACAGGTCTTGTTGTTGACCTGCGAGGCAATTCAGGTGGATACAATTCAGATATAGACCTTTTGTGGAGTTGTCTCATTTCAGAGAATGTATACTTTGCTGAATACAGAACGAAAGATGGAATGAACAGACTTGATTATGGACCATGTGTCAGGTATTTGGTCCATCCCAGAAATGATAAGAATTTCAATGCTCCTATTGCTGTGATTGCTAATAATGCAACAGTATCAAACGGAGAGATTTCCTTGCTGTTCTTCAAGGGGCTTGAGGATTTCTATGGTTTCGATACCGAAACATTCGGCTCTACTACCTCCGGTGGTCTTGGAACAGCATCGAATGCAGATCCTTATTATTACAATGCTGGCAAGTTCAGCTATCAGAATGTATTGGCTATATCAACACAGAATAGCTATTGCCGCTATCGTGATGGGAGAAATTTTGAGGAAACTGGAATTGAACCAGATCATTGCGTTCCTATGAGTCTTTCAAGAGGAAAAGATAAGCGTCTCGATGCAGCATTGGAATGGGTTAGAAGCAGATAATTAAACACCATAATTATACCCCTCAAGTGCTTCACCATATTTGACTGGAATCAGATGAGGTCGTCTACTTGATGACATGATGTGCAGGAAAGCTTTTGTTATCCTGCACTCACAAGAGAATCAATCACTTCTGTTTATTCTTGTTTTTTAGCTTCTTCCCATAGCTCATTCATCTCATCGACATGTTCTTTATCAACAGGGATATTCCTTTCTTTAGCCATATCAAACAGCTTCTGGAAGCGTGCCTTGACCTTCTCATTGCACCTATGAAGCGCAACGTTTGGTCTTATTTTCATGAAACGGCAGAGATTCACAACAGAAAACAGCAAATCGCCAAGTTCCATCTCGATATGATCCTCGTCGCCATCCGCTATGGCTTCATTCACTTCTTCAAGCTCTTCTTCAACTTTCTCTATAACCCCTGTTACATCTGGCCAATCAAATCCAACTTTCTTGAGTTTCTTCTGAATTTCATAGCTTTCCTCAAGGGGTGGGAGAGAGGAGGGGATATGTGAAAAGAATGATTCCGCTTTATCTTTATGTCCCTCAACATTCTCTTTAACGCTATTCCAGAGTGTAAGAACTTCTGAAGCTGTATCTACTTTCTCTGAACCAAATACATGAGGATGACGCCTGATGAGTTTATCACAGACTTCATTTACAGCCTCTTCAGGCTTGAAGTCCTTATGTTCTTCATGGATGTAAAGATTCATGAAAACATTGATCATCACATCACCGATTTCCTCTCTTTCTGAAGGGATATCATTCTTAAGGATCCCATCAAGATACTCATAGCTTTCATCGATAAGCGAAATAGTCGCGCTTTTATTGGTCTGGATTCTGTCCCAGGGACATCCGCCAGGTGCTCTTAATATCGTGATGATTGTATAAAGCCTATCAATGGATGAAACAAAATCAGGTGCAGTTTTAAGATAATCTTCGTACATGGCTGAATAATAGCACTACAATTCATTTTAAAGCAGATGTAATGTCTAACAAAATATAATTACTTTTACTAGAAATTTTTTTACTAGAAAATTTTCTAGTTGTTTTTAACTAGCAAAATTCAATGAAAGAAACGGAAATATCGTCAGAAGAGCAAAAACTCTGAAAATCAATCCAATAACTATATATAGAAACAAATACGACCAGTTAATTATGTACAAAATCCCTATTTAATAGGGAACACCTGACAGAAATGAGAATAACAGCCTAATTCAAAAAATTATCTTCTATATTTAAAGATTTTATATGATTAAACCAATGAAAGTTTTATTAATATAAAATTAATCTTTAAATAAATCAGCTTATAGTATTTATACATACTAATATATTTTAATTAATCATTTCTGACAATTTTTGAAAATTTGTAGTTTAAATATTCTAATTGACAGAATATACATTATATCCATGAAATTTCTAACAGAAAGCTATATAGATGATCGATTTTCTTTTCCATTTGAACCATTTTAAAATGAAAATTGTATTAAACATAATTATCTATTTTATATTATTTATAATTTATTATTCTTTATTATTTAAATATTCTAATATAAATACATATTCAGCAGGGTATTTCTGAACATCATCCCATTCGATTCTGATTCTATAAATAGTAATATCTTATATGATAATTCCCTTTCTATTATCTTACATACTGAAATTAGCTGGATTGACATAGTTGCTGCTTTTGACATTGGGAAATACCGAAGTGAATTCAAATCTCTTATCAATCTACATGCTAACAAGATCTATTGCCTTACTATTGAGCAAACGCAATGATTTACAGGACCTTCTATGTGGCGGCCTATTACAAGTAATGTCATAATAACTAAATTCTCTAGGAAAGATATCTGTTTGGATTTATCTGCATTTTACATCGGTTTGAAATTGCTATACAGATGCTGATCAGAAGATAACTTAAAATGAAATATCGAACTTTGAGCAG
>CASDRY010000067.1 GCA_949283235.1 uncultured Spirochaetales bacterium
AACAAGGAATCTCATGGGAATAGTCACTGCGCGCCAGCGCACTTATCTTGCCAGACTCCTTGATTGCCCGGAGTACGAAGCTGCTGATAAGCTCTTCAGCATCGAGATTTCATAGTTATTAAAATAGAATTCAGGATATATGGATAGATAGTATAGACAAGACAAGCCCCTTACATAAAAATTGCCAGAGGTCAGCCTCTGGCTCTATGGCGGGGACTCGCCCCTGTTCGGCTTGGTTATCCGACCTGATTAGAATATAGCATTAAATTGATTCCGAGGAAAGTTCTTTTATCTTTCTGCAGGATGTAGTCAGTATCATACCGAATTTCTTCTGTGTGCCTTGTCTGTTAATTCGGCTTTAATCAAAAGAGCAATGATTTCAATCCAAATATCAGGCTAAATTACCCCCCGGAATAAAGACCATGCCATATAAAGCAGTTTTTCTAAACCCTAACTGTATATACAGATATGCCAGTATGGATTTGCAATTATTGCGGAAAATAAAAAACCCCATTGCGGACAAAAGGAGGTAAACCGCATATGGGGAACAAAAGGAGGTTAGAATGGAAGTTCTGCTTCCACTTTCTGGCCATAATATAGCGAGTTAATTTAAGTATGAAAAGAGGTTTTAAGAAAATTTTTTAATTTTTTTGAAACTTTATTGCGATTTCTGAAAGCCTAAAATATTAATACTTATTTGTATATCTTCATTAGAATAACAAAATCAATATATTTTTCATTATTAACATGAAAATAACCTCATCGAGATTTTCTTGTTAACATGCGCCGCTTATATATCACAATCAATTGTGGAAATATTATTGAAGAACATAAACAAGTCTTATGGAGAGAAGAAAGTTATCGACAATCTCTCTATGAAAATAGCTTCAGGAAGCTTCACAACTCTTCTGGGGCCATCAGGATGCGGAAAGACTACCCTTCTTAGAATGATAGCTGGATTAGAAACCCCTGACAGCGGAGAAATCTTTCTTGGAGGAAGATGCGTGTTCTCATCCGAGGAAGAAATAAATATACCACCGGAGAAAAGAGGCCTTGGATTTGTATTTCAGGACTTTGCCCTCTGGCCTCATATGAAGGTAAAAGACAATGTTGCATTTGGTCTCAAAACCCAGAAGAAGACAGAAAACCTTGATAAGAAAGTCATGGATGCGCTTCATGCAGTCCAGCTCGATGAGTTCAGTGAACGCTACCCTTCTCAGCTTTCCGGCGGACAGCAGCAAAGAGTGTCCTTTGCAAGAGCAATCGTAACTGAACCAGAATGCATTCTCTTTGACGAGCCCCTGTCCGCGCTCGATGCGATGCTTCGGGAAGAGATGAGAAGCGAGCTGAAAACACTCGTGACAAAAAGAGGAATTACTTCAATCTTCGTCACACATGATCAGAATGAAGCGATGTCTCTCTCAGATATGATTGCGGTAATGTCCAAGGGGAATATCGAGCAATACGATACACCTGAAAGGATCTACTCATCCCCAGAGACAGTTTTCTCAGCAAGATTCGTAGGACAGTCAAACTGGATAAATGAAAATTCAATGTTCCGTCCAGAACATGCTCATATGGAAAGACAAAGCGAAGAGGAACTCGAATTCAAAGCAATTGTCACGGCAGCGGAATACCTTGGTTCTTCATATCGTCTTCTTCTGCAGCATGATGGTGAGAAATGGATGATTGAATCTGAAAAGAAGATCAAAGCAGGGATGGAAATCCCTGTATATATAAACCGGGACTCAGTAATTGAGATCGGGAAGAGAGTGAAAAAATGAAGAAAGCACTGATTATTCTCGCATTGCTTCTTGCAGCGGTTTCAGCATTTGCTGCCTCAGACAAAGGTATTGTCACAGTCTATATGCCATCTCCAGCAGGACTTGCAAATAAGCTTGCAGCAGATTTCGAAGCTAAAACAGGAATAGAGGTAAAAACATTCCAGGGAACCACAGGAGAGATTCTTGCTCGTCTTGAGACAGAGAAAGCAAATCCCGTCGCAGATGTCGTTATACTTGCATCCTGGTCAGATGGACTCTCAATGAAGGACAGCGGACAGCTTGTATCCTATACACCTGCAAATGAGGACAAGATGGTTCCTGGATGGATTGATGAGGATTCGATGCTCTTCGGTTACAGTGCTTCAGCTGTCGGTGTCATCTACAATACATTAATCTATCCGACGCTTGATGCAGACTGGGCAGAGCTTGCTGATCCGGAATTCAAGAATGATATCGCAATTCCTGATCCAGAACTCTCTGGAGCATGTAAGGATTTCGTTGCAGGCTATGTAAACGCATATGGATGGGATACATTCGAAGCCCTCGCTGATAACGGCATGATTGTTCCTGGCGCAAACAAAGCTGCACTTGAAGCTGTAACAACAGGAGAAGTCGGCGTACTGGTTGCGGGTGTAGATTACAACGCATACTCATCAATCGATGATGGCGAGCCACTTGCTATTTATTATCCAGAAAGCGGCACAGTAGTTAATCCACGTCCTGCAATGATTATGAAGACAGCTCCTGATATGGAAAATGCAAAAGCATTTGTAGATTATCTTCTTTCGGACGATGCGCAGAAGATGGTAGCAGAAGCATACCTCCTTCCTGGCAGAACAGATATCGAATACAGCAACAGATCAACTCTTGCAGAGATTCCTCAAATTGAATGCGACTGGGATGCAATGATGGCAATCTCATCCGATGCAGCTGCAAGAATCGACGAGCTTTGTGCTAGATAAACATGGGGCATGATATGAGAAGACGGAACACCGCAATTGCTTTACTGATACTATTTCTTGTCCTTCTCATAATCTGCCCTCTTCTTTCAATTTTTGCAGAAGCGGTTTTCCAGGATGGTCATCTGAGCCTGAAAAGCGCAATAGCGACTATAACGGAAAGCGAGAATGCCTCAATGATAGGCTCTTCCCTTCTTTTAGGCGTTCTCGTTGTTATCGTGTCTTCTGCAATAGCTTTACCCCTTGCCTATCTTTTTTCCAGAACACAGCTAGCGAGGTATCATTTCTTTGACATCATCTTCATGATACCTTTCATGACCCCGCCTTATATAGCATCGATGGGATGGATACTATTCATGCAGAAAAGGGGGTTAATGCAGCAGCTGTTTCCTTCGCTTGCATTCATCTCAGATTGGTTCTTCTCCCTTGGCGGGCTTGTTCTTGTAATGAGCTTCCATGTCTTTCCGTTCATGATGACGATGATGAAGAATGCAATGCTGTCTGTCCCATCATCACTGGATGAAGCCGGAAGGGTCTTAGGCGCACCATTCAGGACAAGGATAAGAAAGCTATTCATGCCTCTTATTACAGGAAATTATGCAATAGGAGCACTTCTTGTATTCGTGAAGACCATATCGGAGTATGGAACACCTTCAACACTTGGAAGAAGAATAGGCTTCGATGTCTTCACAACAGATATACACAGATATGCGACAGTAGCACCTATAGAATTCGGGAAATCAGCATCGCTTGCCTCGGTGCTTATAGGAATCTGCCTTCTGATCTGGATGCTGCAGAATTACATAACCATGAAGAAAACCTACAGCCTGGTCGGAGGGAAAAGCGGAGCGCTGAGATGCACGAGAATGTCTCGTCCTGCTTTGGCTGCAGCAATAATCTTCATTGCAGCTGTTGTATT
>CASDRY010000068.1 GCA_949283235.1 uncultured Spirochaetales bacterium
GTGGTAGTCCCTATTCTGGATAACGGGACGATGTAGCCGGGACTACCACATCACTCAGCTACATGCCCTGTACTCAGAATTGAGTGTACAAATATTATGTCTATTGTTCATATGTTGCAACGCTGTGCAGATAGGGCTTTAAGGAAAATGGAGCAACATCTGTATCCCATGTAAAAGCTGTCAAATCAATAGAAGACTGGTTTCTTATTGATGAAGCCGGAATAAAGAAATTCCTTGGGTTATCAAAGACTGCAAACATATCAAATATAAAAGGGCTTGAAGGACTGCAGAAATTATTCGCCACAAATGGCAAGAGCTACATCAAAGGCACCAGATGCAAAGGACTTGTAAATGCATTGGATGTTAGTTTCATTCTCTCAAATATGTGTTCACAGATTATGCCAATCTGTCTGGAACTAAATATTAATTGCAACCATGATGGTAGCTGTGCCTAAAACTCAAACGAGGCTCGTATAGAACCTCGTTTAACTCTTCACACATTGAAAGTTCTAGTCTATTTTCATTTCTTAAAGACTCTTTGAAAATTCCGTTATTGCTTCAAGACCTGAAAGCAATGTATCAGGATCCGAGCCATATCCGATACGGAAGGAGTACTTCTCATCAAAGCAATCACCAGGGGTGACAAATGCGCCTGTCTCTTTGTATAGTCTGCTGCAGAATTCATAAGATGGGATATCGAAATCATAATAGACCAAAGCAGTAGTTCCAGCCTGAGGCTTCACATATGAGAAATGCGGATTGTTCTTTATCCAGTTATCAAGAACTGAGAGATTTCCCCTGATAATCCCACGATTGCGAGCAAGGATTTTATCCTTTGCCTTAAGAGCAAGGGAAGCTATAGCATCATCAATCACTCCGCAGCTTATAAGATCATAATCACGATGAGAACGGAAGGAGCGAAGCGCATCTTCATCCTTTGTCGCAATCCATCCCATGCGGATACCAGCAAGTGAAAACACCTTTGACATACTGCTGACAGAGATTCCCTTCTCATAGATATCTGCAACAGAGACTGACCAGCCATCCTGCTGTGTCAGATGGCGATAAACCTCATCACATAGAAGGTATGCACCAGAGCGTCTTGCAATTTGGACAATCCTTTCAAGCATCTCTTCCGGCATCACTGCACCAGTTGGATTATTCGGATTGTTTATGCAGATCATCTTTGTGTTGGGCTTTACCAGAGCTTCTATCTCATCAATATCTGGAAGATAACCATTCTCAGAGCGAAGCTTTATGATATCAACAGTGGCACCAAGAGACTCTGGAATGGAATACAGCTGCTGATAAGTCGGCATTATGCTTATTACCCTATCGCCAGCGGAAACGAGGGAATAGAACACATGATGATTTGCTCCCGCAGCTCCATGTGTCGGCACAATCTCAGAACTCTTTATATCACGATATAGCTTTGATATCCCATCAAGCAGCTCCTTACTCCCATATATATCCCCATATGTGAGGCGCTTTCCTGAAATAGCTGAGAAAAATTCATCCCTATCCATTCCAGAGAGCTCAAAGAGCTCATCAAGCGAAATTGAATCCACACATGTTTCAGCTATATTATAACGAGCACCAGTCTCGTACTCGTTCATCCATTCCTCTACTGCAAATGGTTTAATTTCCATATACCCTCCAAAAAGAAAGGCATTCCTGAAGAACCTTATCCAGAGGATTGCCTACGGCTCTTACAGAAATGCCAATACTCTCAATCCGGCGATTGAGCTTCTTATACATTGAATCGGAAGAAGACTATATCTCCATCCTGAACTACATAATCCTTACCTTCCAGGCGAAGCTTTCCAGCTTCCCTTACATGTGCCTCAGAACCATACTTTATGAGATCATCCACGCTATATACCTCAGCTTTGATAAATCCCTTCTCAAAGTCAGTGTGGATTATACCAGCACACTGCGGAGCTTTAGCACCCTCATGGAATGTCCAGGCTCTGTCTTCATCTGATCCTGCAGTGAAGAATGTTCTGAGTCCCAGTGCTGAATATGCCGCCCTGATAAGAGGATTAAGTCCGCTTTCAGTCAGCCCTGAAGCTTCAAGGAACTCCTGTCTTTCTTCTACGGAATCAAGAGCTGCTATCTCCGACTCAATCTTGCCGCAGATTACAACAACAGGAGCATTCTCCTTTGCTGCGATGGCCCTTACAGTCTTTACATACTCATTGTCTTCAGAGATACCATCCTCATCCACATTGCATACATAAATCACAGGCTTAAGAGTAATGAGGTGAAGATCATATACAAGGGCAGACTCATCCTCATCAAGACCAAGGGTTCTTGCGGGAACGCCTTCCTCAAGACACTTTATGAGCCTCTCATAGATAGGAAGAATCTTCTCATTCTCCTTCTGCTGTTCCTTTGAAATCCTGGAAAGCTTTGAGATCTTGTCATAACGCTTCTGAACAGTCTCAAGATCAGCAAGCGCAAGCTCGATATTTATTGTCTCGATATCTGAAGCAGGATCGATACGATTCGAAACATGCACGATATCTGGATCATCAAAGCATCTGACAACATGTGCAATGACACCGACTTCCCTTATAGATGCAAGGAACCTGTTACCAAGACCTTCCCCCTGAGAAGCTCCTTTTACAAGCCCTGCGATATCAACAAACTCCACAGTTGCGGGCGTTACCTTCTTCGCTGGAATAAGACGGGAAATCTCATCAAGCCTTGAATCTGGAACAGCAACTATACCTATATTCGGATCTATCGTACAGAATGGATAATTCGCAGCTTCAGCAGGAGCTGATGTTACAGCTGAGAATATTGTTGACTTTCCGACATTAGGAAGACCTACTATACCACAGTTAAGTGCCATCTTTCACCTCTTATTGGACTATCTGATGATGCCCTTTTCAATTAGTGTCGTCAACATGTGGATTATTTCAGTTTCTGCATCTGAAACAGATCTACTAGATTACAATCTACTACCTTTCAATCTACTAGATTACGATATTGTAAAATTAAAGTATGGTTTATATAATTAAGTCACAGGAGGGAATAATGTTCTTAGCAAGAGATAATGAAATCAAGGAACTTGAGAACAAATATAGAACAGGGAATTTTGAGTTCGCGATAATCTATGGACGGCGAAGGATAGGTAAAACCCGCCTGATAGAAGAATTCGCGAAAGGCAAAGAATGCATATTCTTTGCCGCTATGAAGGATAGCAATCGGAATGAAAGCTTAATTCAGCTCTCCAAATGCATCTCAGGTTCAGACGAGGAGAATTTCCCCGTTTTCCAATCATTTCAGAGTGCTTTTCATAGAATTGCTGAAATGGCAATGAACAGAAGACTCATCTTCGTAATTGATGAATTTCCATATCTTGAAGACAAGGACGGATATTTCTCTTCCCTCCTCCAGAACACGATAGACAGGGAATTCAAAGAGACTCAGCTATTTCTCATAATAAGCGGTTCTGCAGTGAGCTTCATGGAAGATAATGTTCTTGGATATAAAAACCCTCTCTATGGACGTTCTACACTCATTCTGAAGCTGCAGAATTTCGATTATTACGACACTGCACGATGGTTTCCACAGTACAGCCCATACGAGAAAGCCATTCTTTATGGAATAACAGGCGGAATACCCTATTATATTGAACAATTCTCGCCAGAGCTGAATCTGAAAGACAATCTGAGAATCAATTTCTTCAACAGCAATTCAGTACTTTTCAATGAAGTAGATAACCTCCTGAAAGAAGAACTCAGGGAACCTGGCACATATAAAGAGATAATATCAGCAATAGCAAATGGGAAAACAAAATATACTGAAATCGCAGATGCCTTAGGAATGAAAAGCGGATCACTCGACAAGTATCTGAAGATTCTGATACAGCTGAAGATAATATCAAAGAAAACACCCATCGGAAGCGATGAAAAGAAATCAATCTACTATGTTTCAGATCTGTATTTCAGATTCTGGTTCTTCTTTGTTCCAAGAAATTATTCGGCAATTCTTTCAAGAAGAATACAGAAAGCTTTCGACATTGCTGTGTGGAGGCTTATCAACGATTACATGGGAGCAGTATTTGAAATAATAGCTAGGGAATTTCTGGAATACAGAGATCCAGATCTTCCGATACTTCCTTCTGAAGCTGGTTCATGGTGGGGAGGTAATCCGAAAACAAAAAAAGAATGCGAAATAGATATAGTTATCAAAAGCGCGACAGATGACAGTGTGATAATAGGTTCCTGTAAATTCAGAAATATAGTAATCGGCCTCGATGAACTGAAACTGATGGAGGAATATGCAGATGCAATGGGAACCAGAGGAAAAAGGTATTACTATTTCTTCTCGCTATCAGGCTTTTCAGAAAGCTTGATAGCCACAAAAAGCGATACCATACGTCTTATAGACATTGATTCTCTCTACAGCATTGAACCGAACTAATTGCTATACGTTTCATCATAATCAGCCTATCGAATCCGCCATACATGGTTTTGTGCAGGACTTCTTTGTATCCAAGCTTCTCCATAGTGTGGCGGGAGGGAATATTATCCGGATGAACAGTTGCAAGAAGCACTTTTATGCCAGCTGTTATAGCATCTCTTTCAGCCCTCTCCATTAATGCGCTCATGATACCCCGCCCTCTGTACTCAGGAAGAACCGCCACGATATCCATATCAGCAGTAGGAGACGAAAGCGAAAGCTCTTTATGAAGAATTCCTGGATAAGCAACAGTGAGAATTCCTGCAGCTTTGTCATCTATATAAGCTTTGTAAAGATATCCATCACCTTGCTCTATAGAGGCATCCGGATCGATAGCAAACCATTCCTTATGTTCCAGGGCATGATAAGCTTCCTTTACAACACGCTCCGCTTCATTGTCAGAGCAAAGAGGGAAACGAGCGATTCTCATATCCTGATTATATTATCTGAAGCGAGGAGCGAGAGTTCTTCCTCATCATGCGTGATGAATACAAGAGTCTTTCCCTCTGCATAGGAGAGAATGAGCTTCGCGACATCTCTTCTTGTCGTATCATCCAAGCCCCTGAAAGGTTCATCAAGGAAAACTATATCAGCATCCAGCAAAAGCATTCTTGCTATAGCGACACGACGCCTCATTCCTCCTGAAAGCTCTTTGATATGACTTCGCTCCTCTCCTGCAAGAGAAAGAGAGGCAAGGATCGCAAAGGCTTTTTGCTTATCATCAGTGACAGCCATCAGGTTTGACAGAACTGTTATGCGTTCTGATAGCCTGTCTTCCTGGAAGAGAATCACAGGAAGCTTCGGAGGGTTATCGAGATGGCCAATGTAGTTTTTATCAAGGCCCGCAAGGATTCTCATGAGTGTTGTCTTCCCAGATCCGGAGGGACCAAGTATAGCTGTTCTTGATAGCTCTGGAATGGAAAAAGATTCGTTTGAGAAAATCAGTTTATCACCAAAGCGTTTCTCTTCTATATGGAGATTCATTGCTCAATCCTCCTCATTAATGAAGCTGAGAGGAAAAGGAAGAAGCGTTCAAACAGAAACGCAAGAATGATTATTACGACAGTCCAGGCAAAAAGATCGGGAGTTGAGAGATAGATCTTGGCCTCATAGACTCTCTCCCCTATTGAACCATCAGGGAGTCCTATGACTTCTGCCGCGATTCCGCTCTTCCAAGCGAGCCCAAGCGAGATGCTTATCGCACTTTGTATGTAAGTAGTAAGAGATGGAAGATAGATATACCTTATCTTCTTGATCATCTTCACACGATATACCGATGCAGCTTCAAGAAGGTCCTTATCTGTCGCTCTCAACCCCTCAAGGATATTTGTATAGATGATTGGAAAGACCATCAGGAATGAAATGATTACAGATAGATTCCTGCTACGCACCCAGACAAGCACAAGTATGACAATAGAGGCTACAGGTGTTGCCCTGACAATCTTAACGAAAGGTTCCAGGAGAATAGAGAAAAGCCTTGAACGATATGAAAGAAAAGCAAGGATTGAAGCAACTGCTACAGAAAGGAGGAAGCCTAGGAGAATTCTTATAAGCGTGAATAATATAGACGACCAGAACTCCCCTGTTGGGATTATCTCCAGAAAGCGCTTAAGCACGCTAAGCGGAGACGGAAGGAAGAGCTCCTCCCCTATAAAGAGAGAAGCAACTTCCCAGACTATAAGCCAGAAGACCACAGCTCCGGCTTTTGCAGCTTTACTTCCCTGTGTAGTAGAAGTCATCGCCAGGCAATGCTCCACCCACGCTCTGAGGATTCTGAGCATAGAGTATTCCAAGATATTCAGAAAGCGCTGTCTTCATCTCATCTCCAGTGATGAGGGTAACCTGACAGTAAGGAAGAGCTTTCTCTGCAACCTTCTCCGGGACTATTCCATACTTCCCGATAAGTGCCGCGGCTGCTGTGATATCCTCATTTGCGAAATCAACAGACTCTTTATAGCTTTCCATGAATGCGGAGAGTGCTTCAGGATTCTCCTCTGCCCAGTCCTTTCTTGCAACAGTTACACCTGTAATGAGGACAGAACCTACCTTCTCCTCCCAGAGATCATTCAGATCCAGTGCGATTCTTATATCAGGATTCGACATCATCGCTGTAGTTGCAAATGGCTGAGGAAGCATTGCAACTCCATCTGGATCGGCATTAAGAGCCGCCACACATTCCGCATGCTCGCTCTTCCACTCAATGAATACATCCTTACCTACCTCAAGTCCATTTGCAGCAAGCACATACTGCAGAGCATACTCAGGAGTTGCCCCTCGACCTGCTGAATAGATAACACGGCCTCTAAGATCTTCGATTGAGTTAACACTGTTTCCATTCTCTACAATATAGAGAACTCCAAGTGTGTTTATCGCGACGACCTCAATCTTCCCATTCGTTCTCTGATAAAGCACTGAGGAAAGATTTCCAGGAATCGCGGCTATATCTACATCACCACGGACAATCATCGGGACGACAGCATCCGCAGCACCTTCAAGCTGGAATGTATAATTATTTCCATCAACACTGCCGGCTTCGCTCTCATTCATAAGAGCGACCATACCCATGGCTGTAGGGCCACGGAGAGCGGCAACATTAACATCTGCAGCTGTAGCTGTTGAAAGCGCAAGAAGCAGAACCATTATATAAAGTATGAACTTCTTCATATTATCCTCCGCCTGGATTCTACCCCTTTCAGCATTTATTCTCTACAGCTCTATGCCATATTCCTGTATCTTGCTTATGAGAGTGCGTCTTGAAATTCCAAGCTCCTTTGCCGCATGAGTCCTGTTTCCTTCCCATCTTCTGAGGGAATTCACAATAGCCTCTTTCTCCACCTCTCTGAGTGTGAGGGCAGCCTTTGGAACATCAGAGAGAGCATTCTCAGTATCTTCTTCCTGATGGAAACCAGAGGAGCGCAGGTCCAGATCATCTAGATCTATCGTGTCTGAATCTGCAAATATCATGGCGCGCTCAATGATATTCTCCAGCTCTCTGACATTCCCATAGAAACTATGATTCTTCAGCGCTTCCAAAGCTTCTGGTGTGAATCCTGTTACAGTAACACTCATCTCCCTGCTGTATTTGGCAAGGATGTGAGCCGCGAGCAACGGGATATCACTACGACGATCACGTAGCGGTGGAATCTTGATTCTCACTACATTGAGCCTGTAAAAAAGATCCTCCCTGAACGTCCCCTCGACTACAAGCTTCTCCAGCGACTTATTAGTAGCTGCAATAATTCTCGCATTGATAGGAATAGTCTCAGTTCCTCCAAGCCTTATTATCTTTCTCTCCTGCAATACACGTAGAATCTTCACCTGCAAAGAAAGAGGCATATCCCCGATTTCATCCAGAAACAGAGTTCCTCCAGCTGCAAGTTCAAAGAGTCCTGTCTTTCGCTGAGTTGCACCGGTAAAAGCTCCCTTTTCATAACCGAAGAGCTCGGATTCAAGAAGATTCTCTGGAACTCCTCCTATATTAATCGCGGCAAATGGTCCCTCAGAGAACTTTGAAGCTTTGTGAATCTCCCTTGCAACAACTTCCTTTCCAGTACCGGACTCCCCTGTAATGAGCACAGTAGCCTGGGTTGGAGCTATTCTTGTTATCATGCGCTTTATCGAGACTATCTCAGGGCTTTCCCCGATAAAACCTCCCTGCTCTGCAAGTTCGCTATCTGCAGCATTCCTTAGATTTGTAGACTCGACAAGGCTTTTAATTCTTATAACGACTTCCTCGGGATTGAAGGGTTTCACGATATAATCCTGAGCACCCTGCTTCAGTGCTGTAACCGCATCGTTGATATCCCCATAGGCACTTATCATGATGACAGGGATCCTGAATCCCTCTTCCCTCATCCATTTAATCACATCAAGACCGCCAAGACCTGGCATCCTGACATCCATCAGGACAGCGTCATATGGGTTTTCCCTGAGAAGCCTCTCAGCAGAAAGACCATTTTCGGCAGTGTCTGCCTCGATTCCCTCCATCCCAAGGAATCGTTTCATAAGGTTTCTTATATTCTCTTCATCATCGCAAACAAGTATTTTCATAAAACTCCTATTTCAACCCATTAGGAAATACAGCCTCCGCAATTGTACCTCCCCCTTGTCGAGGATAAAGGCGAAGCGACCCGCCAGCTGCCTTCATGAACTGTGAGCTGATAGCCAGTCCGATACCAGATCCATTTATCTTGGTGGTGAAGAATGGATCGAATATCCTCTTCTTATCTTCAGCTTTTATACCACACCCGCGGTCCCTGACAAAGAAATGGAAGGTCTTATCATCACTTGTTATCTCAACCTCCGCATCCATCTCCATGCCATCGCAGGCTTCAACTGCATTCTTCATGAGATTCTCAAGAACAGAACGAAGCTTCTCCCTATCGAAATAGACAGGAGCCACCGCAAAATCCGGGTCTATCATCTTAACAGAGCCATGGAAGACAGGCATAAGCTCCCGTACAGCTTCTACAAGGTTAAGCATTTCAGGCTGTCCGATAGGATTTCTCAGGAATTCAGAGACTCTATCTGTAAGCTGCTTCAGACGCTGTGTCTCATGGTCTATCATGAGGACATCAGGCAGAACTTCTGGTCTCACTTCCCTTTTAAGGATAGCAATCTGTATTGCAATAGAAGAAAGAGGGTTCTTTATCTCATGCGTGAGAGTCCTTGCAGCCTGTCCGAGGCTTATGAGATTCTCTTGCTTTCTCATCGTCTCCCTTATTCTCCTGTTATCACCAAGAATCTTCATTATGATGATGTATATGATGATAACAGCCACAAATATCGCAAGCGAGAATACCCTTGTCAGTGCAATTCGCTCCAGAAAATGAGAGGCATCGAAAGAAAGATAGATAAGATCTGGAAGTTCAAGAACATCCCCTGTCCTTCTGAATATGTTATCAAGATCGAATGTGATTGAATCTACATATCTTATGCATTCAATAATCCCTGTATCCATGTCGAAAGAGATCATTGTATCTGAAATACTTGTCGAATCTGTAAAAATCGAGAATGGAAGAATCCTGTAAGCGTCCCCCCATGTATATATAGGGCTTCCGGTACTGGTATAGTAACCGAAACCGAGAACATTCCTGTTCTGGAGGGCAACCGGCACAGTCTCATCCTCCCTCTGCAATGCGACAAGAACCTCTCCAAACGCCCTCTCAACCTCATTCTCTAACCGGAGATTCTCTGATGAGAGTACAAGATATGTCATGAATGCAAGGAAGAAAAGAAAGAGAATAAAAGGCAGGGTAACAGCACTTGATGTAACCCATTTCTCCTTTTTTTCCGGAGACCACCTTATTCTCTTCTTTTTAGCCATGGATGGATTATACCGCAATATAAGCTTTCAGTCTCTGCATCTCTTCACACATACTCCACAAATATTTTGGCCTCTCTTCTGCTGCTTGGTAGTATCTTTAGGGTGGTAAAATAAAAACTCACAGGATAGTTTATGGAAAACAATCAGAAAGACATGATGCTTGAAACAAATGACACGAAGCATCACAAGAAGGAACAGGAGCCAGGGCTCCATACCGGAGGCAACAAAAACGATTCAAGAAAGAAATTCACTTTCTCAATCTGGTATTTCATCATCGCTATAATCCTGATCATCATATTCAACAATATGTTCTTCTCGTCTGATCTCAACGAGGCTATAAGCATAGACTACAGCCAATTCAAGTCATATATCGAGGATGGAACAATTGTTCAGGTAGCTTTTGATGGCGATCAGTATATTGGTTATGGAATAACGAAATCAGAGGCACTTAAGAATCTGCAGGAGATAGCGGCATCAAAACGAATTCCTGCTTCAATCGATACCTCATCTATAATCGCGTATCAGACATATAGAATAGATGATCCATCTTTTGTGCCGCTTCTCGACTCAAAGGGTGTTGAATACTACGCTACAGAACCGGCAGAGCCATCCGCCTTGAGTTATCTTATCTCGATGCTTCTGCCAGTCATAATCTTCTTCGTTTTCTACGCATGGCTTTCAAAGAGGCTGGCAAATGGCGCACAGGGTGTGATGTCATTCAATCAGAACAAGAGCATGCTTGTAGCTGAGAATGAGACAGGCGTGAGGTTTGCTGATGTAGCTGGAGAGGATGAGGCAAAAGCGGAACTTGTCGAGGTTGTGGACTTCCTGAAGAATCCTCAGAGGTATACAGAGATGGGAGCGCATATTCCAAAGGGAGTATTGCTTGTAGGTCCTCCGGGAACTGGTAAGACACTTCTTGCAAAAGCTGTCGCTGGAGAAGCTGGCGTACCATTCTTCCGCCTCAGCGGAGCTGACTTTGTTGAGATGTTCGTAGGTGTAGGCGCTGCAAGGGTAAGGGATCTTTTCAAGCAGGCAAAGGAGAAAAGCCCCTGTATTATCTTCATAGATGAAATCGATGCAATCGGAAGAAAAAGGTCGGATGCTTCGATCGGAGGCAATGATGAGCGTGAGCAGACGCTTAATCAGCTTCTTGTCGAGATGGATGGTTTTGATTCCAGAACAGGTGTCATAATCCTGGGCGCAACAAACAGAGCTGAAGTTCTCGACCCAGCTCTTCTCAGGCCGGGAAGATTCGACAGACAGGTTCTTGTTGATAAGCCTGATCTCAATGGAAGAGAAGCTATTCTGAAAATCCATACAAAAGGCATGAAGCTTGCTGCGGATGTCGATCTCAGGAAGATCGCACAGGGCTCTGCGGGACTAGCTGGCGCTGATCTTGCTAATATCGCGAACGAAGCAGCGCTTCAGGCTGTACGTCTTGGACATAGTGCAATAACTCAGGCAGACTTTGAGGAAGCAATAGAGAAATCCATAGCAGGCCTCGAAAGGAAGAGCAGGATACTCGATCAGAACGAAAGGAAGAGAGTTGCATACCATGAAACAGGACATGCTCTCACAGCATTCCTTACTCCAGGATCCTCCCCTGTCTCCAAGATTTCTATAATTCCCAGAGGCTATGGCGCGCTTGGATACACGCTGCAGTATCCGACAGAGGACAGATTCCTCCTGTCAGAGTCTGAGCTTCTTGGTTCTGTGGATGTAATGCTTGGAGGAAGAGCTGCTGAAGAGGTCACTTTCGGTGATATCTCAACAGGTGCTTCCAATGATATCTCACGAGCATCCGACACTGTCCGCAGGATGATTACAGAATATGGCATGTCTGAAAAATACCGCAATATGACACTGCCTAAGACGAACTCTGGAATAGAAGGCGTTTCCGGAGGAAGGGAATACTCGGAGGCTACCCAGGAGTATATAGATAATGAGACCGAGAAGGTTCTCAGCACTCGTTACTCCCATGTCCTTGATAACCTCAAGAAGAACAAAGAAGCGCTGGAAAAGATCGCTACAGCTCTTCTTGAAAAGGAAGTGCTAGAAGGAGCTGAATTTGAAGCACTTGCAAAACAGTTTACTGTTAAATAAGCTACAGCTATGATTTCCGAAGCAATTGAGGATAAGGAACTTAATGAACATATCTCCTCTCTTCCACATGATGGAAGGGAGGTTTTTCTCATAGAGAATGGAACAGTAAGGGTTTCTGTTGTATCCGCGACAAGAATGGTCAACCAGATGAGAGCCAATCATAATACAGGGCTTCTCGAGACATATATTCTTGGACAGGGGTATATTGCAGGAGCGCTATTATCATCAGCAGTGAAAGGCAATGACCGCATCCAGCTTGATATCGAGTGCGGAGGACCTATAGGGGGCATGAGCATCGAAGCCTGGGCATCGGGTGCTGTAAGGGGTTATTTAAGACATAATCCGATACCATTGGAGAAACCTCTTGAGAGTCTCGACACATCCCTTCTTTATGGACCAGGATTTCTGACAGTTACAAAGATACTGGAGGGAAGCAAGACCCCATTCTCAGGCCAGATAATGCTTGCACATGGCAATCTTGCAAAGGATCTCGCACAGTATTATCAGGAATCTGAACAGACCCCTTCCCTCTTCTACCTTTCCATCAGATTCGATAGCAAAGGGAGAGTATGGGGAGCTGGAGGAGTATTCATCCAGGCTCTTCCTGGATGCGGCGAAGAAACTCTTGAAAAACTTCAGAACGCATCTTCTTCCTTCTCAGATCTGGGGAAAGCCCTTTCAGAAGGAATGAGCGCATCAGAATATGGAGAGAAGGAGTTCGAGGCATTCTCGCCAGAGCATATAGCACATATACCTACAGGATTTTCCTGTCCTTGCTCGAAAGAGCATTTCGAAAGCTATATGAAGGGGCTTCCTGCAAGCGAGAAGGAGGCCATACTAAAAGGAAAGTTCCCACTTGTGCTAGAATGTTTGAATTGTGGAACAACCTACTCTTTCTCAAAGGAAGAGACAGAGAATCTATTCAGGGAGGATCTATGATATTCTTTGCAGCATGTGCAGCTAACCAGGGAGATCTCGTAACCGATGAGGCAAGAAAAGCTGGCTCGGAGGATGTAAGGCAGACTTCATCCGGAGTTGAATTCGAGGGAAGCTGGGAGACAGGAATGCGCTTCTGTCTTTATTCAAGAGTCGCTTCAAGGCTCCTGATGGCTCTTTATATCGATGAGGATACAGCAAGCGATGAAGAGCTCTATGAATCCACACTTGCCCTTCCATGGGAGGATTGGGTATCTCCTGATAAAACCATGAAGATCACCTGCACGACACAGAGCTGCAGCTGGATCAGGAACAATCACTATGCTGCTCTGAAGGTAAAGGATGGCATCTGCGATAGAATCAAGGAGAAATTCGATGGAAATCGCCCTGATATAAACACTGAGCATCCTGATGTGGAGTTCCATGTTCATGTACAGGGTAATGTAGTTAAGTGGTATGCGGATTTCTCTGGAGAGGCATTGCATCAGAGAGGATACCGCGATGAGCAGACAGATGCGGTTCTTAAAGAGCACCTTGCAGCGGCCCTCATTTCAAGAAGTGAGTGGAAGAGAACTGTAAATGATGGGAATCCTGGCATATTCATGGATCCATTCTGCGGATCGGGGACAATTGCTATCGAAGCAGCGCTCATGGCTGCTGATATCGCACCAGGACTTATAAGGAAAAGGCCTTATGCGTTCCAGTCCCTTCCGGGTTTTGATCCAGAGCTATGGGCATCGCTTTTGGAGGAAGCTAAGGAAAGGAAGCAGAAAGCTCTCGATGAGCGTGATATAAGAATCTATGCTTCAGATATCTCAGGAAAAGCTATCAGGATAGCAGAAGCTGCAGCTGAAAGAGCTGGAGTGGATGGTCTTATAGACTTCAAGGAGAAGGACTTCACCTCATTTACGGAGAAGGATGTCCCAGGAGACAAGGGCTACATCGTCACAGATCCACCTTATGGAGAGAGAATGAGGGTTGAGGATATCGACAGGCTTTATACTGATATCGGATACACGCTTCAGAATTACTTCAAAGGCTGGAGAGCTACAATCCTTACGGGTTCAAGTGACCTTCTCACGAATATAGACATGAAGCCAGATAGGACAAATTCCCTATACAATGGTGGAATACTCTGTCAGGCAGCCCATTACATCATCTTCACAGATGAGGAAAGGGAGGCAATGATTGAGAAGGCAAAGGAGAAGAAGAGAATACGTCTTTCCACTCCTCTCTCAGAAGGGGCAGAGATTGTCTACAGGAAGCTGATGAAGAATCTCGAGAAAATCAAGCCGGAGATGGAGAAGGAAGGCGTTACATGCTACCGCATCTACGATGCAGATATTCCTGAATATGCTGCTGCAATAGATATCTATGAAGGCAAGTGGATCAATCTCGCAGAGTATGCAGCTCCTGATTATATCGACAGGGAAGTTGCTGAAAAGCGTCTGAATGAGATTGTTTACGCAACCGAGAGAGCTACAGGCATAGACATCGAGAACATCTACATAAAGGAAAGAAGAAGCCAGAAAGGTGCAAGCCAGTATAATCGCCTTGCTTCCTCAAACAGATTCAATGTTGTGAGGGAGAATGGTCTTAGGCTTCTTGTTAATTTCCAGGATTATCTTGATACAGGGGTCTTCCTCGATCATAGACCAGTCAGGAAGATGATACAGGAGATGGCGGAAGGAAAGCGCTTTCTGAATCTCTTCTGCTATACAGGTACAGCCACACTCAATGCAATAAAAGGCGGTGCTATCTCTACAGTATCAGTAGATGCCTCCTCAACATATCTTGATTGGGCTATAGAGAATCTCAAGATCAACGGCTACCCTACTGATATCGAGAACTTCTTCTATCGCGATGATGCAATTGACTGGCTCTGGGAGACATATGACAGATATGATCTCATATTCTGTGATCCTCCTACATTCTCAAACAGCAAGGATAGAAGGACATTCGATGTGCAGCGCGACCATTGGAAGCTTATAAGAGCAGCGGCAATGCACCTTTCAGATGGAGGCACTCTGATCTTCAGCACGAACTTCAGACGCTTCAGAATGGATGAAAGAATCCTTCAGGACTTCGTTGTTGAGGATATCACGGAAAAGACAATCGGAAAGGATTTCGAGATCGATCCTAATATCCACAAATGCTACCTGATAAAGAACAAGGTGAAGGTATCGATACCAAAGAAAAAGGTATACAGACCTAGATAATCTTCAAAAGCAGGGTTCCGGCCCTGCTTTTCCTGTCTCTTAGTTTATTGAAGACATTAAGTTCTCATGTCCTGTTCAGCCGTGGATATTGAAACAATATAGGTCCAAGTTAGCGGGCGAAGACGGGATTAAACTGCCGACTTCCACGATATCAACAGAAAACGGATACTTTACTGAATTCTTCAGGAAGCTCGCATAATTTACAGCATAAAAACAAGATACTGCCCTATCCCAAAGAGGGGAATTTACCAAGATTTACTGAAAATTCCCATGTTTTCCTTGCAATATTAGTGCCCATTTTAAGTGTCCGAAAACGTGGTAATAAGGCAGAAAATTCTGATTTCTGTTTTCA
>CASDRY010000069.1 GCA_949283235.1 uncultured Spirochaetales bacterium
ATGTCGCTTTCCCATTTCTATCAAGAGGCATGTAATATGCCCTCGTTTTTTCAGTGCCTACATGCTGCACAGAAAGATCTTCATAATATTTATCGAGCTTCATACGCGCATGATAAGAAATCTTATTAGAGCTTGCAATCAGAAACAGAAGGACAAAATCAAAGTTCTAAGAAATGAACAAAAACAGACATCGCGCTGGTGTAGCATCTGGTGTGAACCACTCCTTTGAACTAATGTTCAAACCATAGGAGCTTTCGGTCTCAACGTAGAATGCTTCCATGCCTCACATGAAGCACCGAAGTCTGATATCCACTCCTCCGAAGTACGCTTCTGTTCCGGAAGCGTGCAGGATATTATACGCTTCCCTGCAAGTAGCAATATCTTTGCAGCTTTCACATCCCGATTCTCAGAATAACCACAGCTATCACAAACAAATACCCTATCCGACAAAGTAATGGTTTCATTAATTTTCCCACATATCGGGCACATCTTAGTAGATGGGAAATACCTGTCTATCACTATGACATTGGGATTATCCAGGAGTTTCTTCTTGAGTGTCCCCAATGCAGAGTTCTGCACCTGTTTTCCGAATAATCCCTTATACCATCCCTTTATGTTCTCATCCTGCATTGCGATGAGTTTCCTTCCTTCTGTGATGTCATGGTATATCTGGTTGGCCTTGGCTTTCCTCTTATTCGAGAGCTTCTCATACTCCCTCCTTATGAGATTCCTTGTATCATGCCAGCCCCTGTAACCCTTCTTCTGTCTTGCGAGCTTCCTCTGAAGCCCCTTCAGGCGTTCCTGTTCTCGGACTGATATATCGAATTTCTCTCCTTCAGAGGTTGTTATCGTTGTCTTTATCCCGAAGTCTAACCCAATAGAGGGCTTTTTCTCTTTATTATTACCATTTCTTTTCTCATCCTTGTAGCATGTTAGCAGGAGATATATCCCCGATGGCCTTTTCACAAGCTTCGCATTCGCAGTCTCTGCGCCTTCAGGGATCTGGTCCATACCAAAGACCCTTATTGGTCGTTTTATACCTACAATGTGTACTGTATTACGATATTTTCCGTTCTTATTCCCTTCCTTACCATAGCATATCCAATGAGTATCGCCATACTGATTGAGATTGAATGTAGTATATGCTGATACGAACCTTAACTTACCCAGCTTAGTACCTGTCTGCTTCTTTCTTCTAGCAAGGGCTTTCTTATCATTTTTTATGCCATACTTCACTGCCTGAAGAAGTTTTGCAGGCAGCTCAAGGTGACGCCCTATCCTGTTGCCATCTTTATCAATTGAGAAAATATCACGAATTTTTGTATCAAAAACCTTGAAATCATCAGGAGCAAGGGAAAGAAGATAATTCTTAAGCCATCTGCCCTCAATGAAATACGAATTAAGCTTCAAGCGTTCCTCGTTATTCAGGCATTTCAGATCAAGTTTGAGCTCTGCAATAAAAGGATGCATCAAGGAATGGCGGAGACGTGTTTCCATACTTGTCTCTTTTATCCTTTTATTCTTCAGGCTACGTCCTTCTTCTGTCATGCTTCTAATATAGGAAGGATTCTCAATTTTTAATCACAATTGATGATTTTCTTAATAATTCACTATCTTTTGGGTAGCATAGAAAAACGATGCTTTCTTGTTATGTTTTGATAAAACCAACGACAAATGAAAAGAAAACAAGTTCTCCAGCAATCAGAAGATACATTTAAGGAAACAATGATTTTCCTTTTATCAAGAGGAGAGGACATCTCTCGAATTGTGCAGATAATCTGATACAATGGGAGCATGAGGCAGAGCAAGTGGAAGAGATATAGAGATTTACCAATAGACAGGAAGCTATCAATTGCTTTTGCCATCCCTCTTTGCCTCATGCCTGTTCTATCTTTATCCATCACCGAATTTGCTCTTACTCAGTATGACCACAGATTTATGCATATGAATCAGATCGTCTTAACTCGATTATCGAGAATATCGAAGGAAAACTTAATGAAATAGACTCAATCTCATACAACATAGCAATGAACCCATATCTACAGGAATCACTGAACAATCTTTCAGAAGCAGAAGTCACCGAATACAGATATGGAATGCTCAGAGCATACAGGGAAATAGTAGCCTCTTTATCACAAAGCATCGTGACAGAGAATTTCATTTTCAAAGATAATCGCATCTCCCATTGCTCGCTGCCAAAACCATCTGGCTCCCACCCGAGGAACAGTACTTCATCATTGATGAACCAGCCACGGAATCTGATTGCATTGTGCTCTGATTCAGCATAATCATGGCTGAATATATGGCTATCCTTTTTTTCAAACGTCTGGTTGCACCAATACCAAAGAGGCTTTATACCTAGGGTACCACTACTGATATAATTCAGCGCATATATAACCCCAAGTTCATCAGAAGCATAAATGCGTAGGCAATAATCAGAAGATTCTATTCTCCAGCTCTCTTCAAAAAGAGAGGCATCCCTTTCTATTGACACTATGGTTTTAATTCTTTCCGTAGGATTAGTAGTGAAGGATATATCCCTATAAAAACGTCTTATAGCTTTACCAACAGGAATTGATGAAAAACCAGATACATTTAACTCCGTATTGCTGTTTATCTCGAACATATAAAGATTCCCTCTTTAAACCAGCTGAGCACAACAGAATTTTCCGATATTAAGCAACTATCACAAAGAAAATGCCACCTATGAAGCAGAATCTGCCCTGTAGCATTCACTGCTTTGGGGTAAAATATCAGTATGGAAGAATATATCGTCAAGACACTCTCTCCAAAGCTAAGAGGCGATGGAGGCTGGGTAGAGTTTGTATCCTATGAAAACGGAAACCTCAAGCTTATCTTCAGAGGTGAATGCTCTAAGTGCCTGATTCTCAACAGATGCACTGACTGGATGGAAAAGGAGATTCTCAGAGATCTCGGTGAAACTGTCCATATCGAGGCAATACGCAAGAAGCCCTATTTCTGGGATATGGCATAGGAGGGGGATATGGCATTTGTAGAAGTAATCAGAAGAAGCATGAGGCCTGAGGAATGGACTGACCTCAGATATTCCTGGCTGAGACGCGGATTCATTAAAGACAGTATTGAAATAACAGACCTGAGGATCAGGGATGCTAGGCAGATAAGCGAAAACGAGTTCGAATACTACCCAGAAGGCTGGAGACCACTTGTAAATGGCGATATGTATTTTACTCCAGATGGAACAGCTTTCATCGAAGGTGAGATTACCATTCCAGAGGAATTAAGAGGAAAAGAACTCTGGCTTTATCATCATACGGCAGCTGAAATGCTTATCAAGGTCAATGGAAAGTATGCTGGAGGTATCGATCCAAACAGAGACAGAATGCTCCTTACCCCATTCGTAGGAAAAGATGGGAAGGTAAAGATTGAGATTGAAGGCTACAACAGATCCAAGCCAGATGATGAGAGAAACCCAGAGTCGATGGCTTCAAGAGGATGCCGTCAGATCTTCACAGGAATGTATGTCGTGACTCTCCGCCATGATGTACTTGACCTTTACTATGATCTGACAATGCTCATCGACGTGACAAAATCCAGACACTTCGATGAAGATGCCAGAGCTTATATCGCGAAGGAACTCAATGCAGCACTCAACTATGTCAACTTCGATACATTTGAAGGTGCAGACAAGGCAAGAGAGCATATTGAGAAGAGAATCTTCCAGAATACAGATTTCAGATCATCGGGAAATGTGGCCCTTATCGGACACTCCCATCTCGACATTGCCTACTACTGGAGACGCATCCATGTAGTTGAGAAGAATGCAAGAACGATTCTCATTCAGATGAGGCTCATGGATCAGTATCCTGACTTCCACTATACACATACTCAGCCATACGTCTATGAGACGCTTGAGAAGTACCATCCAGAGCTCTTTGCAGAACTCAAGGAGAAGGTCAAGAGCGGACAGTTCGAGCCAGTCGGAGCTATGTATGTAGAGCCAGACTGCAATATCCCATCAGCAGAAAGCCTCATAAGGCAGTGTCTATATGGACAGCATTATTACAGAAGAGCATTCGGAATCACTGTTGATACAGCATGGCTTCCAGATGTATTCGGAAACAGCTGGATTCTTCCTCAGATTCTTAAGAAATCAGGAGTGAACTACTTCATTTCCAATAAGATGTCCACATGGAATGACACCAACCGCTTCCCTCATAACAACTTCCTCTGGAAGGGTCTTGATGGAACTCTTATCTATGCATGCGTACCTCCTACACACTTCATAACCTGGAACATGCCAAGCCAGATCATGGAGAACTGGGACGCTTACCAGGACAAGGAAAGAGGAGGAGCAACCCTCTCCATGTTCGGTTATGGAGATGGTGGAAGCGGAGTAACAGAAGAGATGATCGAGATGATGCATCGCTTCGACAAGCTTTCCCTCATGCCAAAGACAAAGCACATGAGAGCTGATGAGTATCTCCACACCAATTTCGATGGAAACACAGAGCTTTCGGTATGGGATGGTGAACTCTATCTCGAGATGCACAGAGGTACATTCACGACAAAATCAAACCTCAAGGCATATAACAGGAAGCTTGAATCAAAGCTGAGATCTACAGAGATTGTCTCGCTTATAAGGGCAAAGGAAGGAAAGGAGTACCCTGCTGATGAAATCAGGGAGGCTTATAAGAAATTCCTTCTCAACCAGTTCCATGACATTCTTCCTGGCAGCCACATCAATCCGGTTTATGAGGATGCGATGAATGACTACCGCTGGGTTGATTCCAAGCTTGATGAGATTCTCTCAGAAAATGGTGATATGTACTTCAATTCCCTCAACTGGAAGAGAAGCGGAGTCCATTTCATCGAATCAGAGAGCGGAAGAAGCATAAGACACGGCAAGAAGGGCTACTTCTCCTACCCTGCTATCGATTCGCTTTCCACAGGAAAAACTGAGGATAACACAACCGATGATACATCCTGGCTCAAGTGTGATGGACTCAATGCAGAGACTCCTTATTACTGCATCGCATTCAACCCTGATGGATCTTTCAAGAGCCTGAAAGATGCCAGAACAGGAAGGGAATGGGTAAAAGGCGGTTTCAACAAGCTTCACCTCTTCCAGGATACACCTGGTATGTACGATGCCTGGGATATCCTTCCAAACTATGATGAAGTTGAATTCGAGCTTTCCGTTGAGAAGCCGCTTTCACTCGACAAAGCGGACAGCACTTCAGCTGAATTCTCTGCTGTTCTGAAAACTCCGGGAGGAAAGAGTACATGGAAACTTGTAATTAGACTCTTCTCTGCTTCTCCTGAAATCGAGACAGAACATATTGTAGACTGGGATGAGAAGCACAAGCTTATGAAAGCAGAATTCTCTTGCAATGTCCTCTCAAGAGCGCTCATTACAGACACCAGCGCTGGTTATGCTTCAAGAGAGACTCATAGGAATACTACCTGGCAGCAGGCAAGATTCGAAGTCTCGACACATCTCTGGACTGATTTTGCAGAAGCAGATGGCGGTGTTGCTGTAATCAACGAGGGCAAGTATGGCCTTGGAGTGCAGGAAGATGGATTCTCTGTCAGCCTTCTCAGATCGAATATCCGCCCTGATATCATGTCGGATATCGGTCACCATGATTTCTGTCTTACAATTCTTCCTCATGAGGGAAGCGCTGTAGAAGCTGGAATCAATAAGAGAGCTATAGAGTACAATACCCCGCTTATCAGAACAGAGAAGGAGCTCTCTGCTTCCTGGGATTTCGGACCACTCTACCTTGAAGCTGCAAAACTCTCAGAGGATGGAAAGAAGATCATCTATCGTCTTTCTGAGCAGGACGGAAAGAGAGGAACTATAGATCTCGGAAGGAAGGTTGAGACACTTAACATGCTTGAAGATCATGAAGGATGGACAGAGCGTCTCGACTACAAGCCTTTCGAAATCATAACAATTGCTGAGGAGCTTTAAACCTAGAGGAGGCTGCAGAATCTGCAGCTTCCTTGTAAATCTGAAAATTACAAGAGGTGAATAGAATGGAAAAGGAAACAGAAAAAAGATATGCCCAGTGGCTTGAGAATGAGCTTTATGATGCAGATCTGAAAGCAGAGCTTGAAGCCAACAAGGGAGATGAAGAGAAGATAAACGATGCTTTCTATCGTGATCTTGAGTTCGGAACAGGAGGACTGAGAGGAGTTATCGGGGCTGGAACAAACAGGATGAACGTAATGACTGTTGCAAAAGCCAGCCAGGGTTATGCAGATTACCTCAATGCAGAATTCAAGAATCCCTCAGTTGCTATTGCACATGACAGCAGAATCAAATCAGATCTCTTCTCTGAGACTGCGGCTTCTGTATTTGCCGCAAATGGCATTAAGGTACACATGTACCCCACCCTTATGCCTACCCCATCGCTTTCTTTTGCTGTACGTCATCTTGGCTGTTCTGGTGGTGTTGTCGTAACAGCAAGCCACAATCCTGCCAAGTACAATGGATACAAAGTCTATGGCCCCGACGGATGCCAGATTACAACGAAAGCTGCTGAGGCTATCCAGAAAGCTATCAATGATATCGATATCTTCACAGGAATCAAACGTATTGATTTCAATGAGGGAATCGAGAGCGGGAAAATTGAATGGATCGGAGAAGAGACTGTCAACGCTTTCATAGATGCGGTTTCAAATGAATCCCTCCTGAAAGACAATGATGGCGATAAGAACCTCTCAATAGTCTACACACCTCTCAATGGAGCAGGACTCAGATGCGTCACAACCTGCCTCAAGAAGAATGGATACACGAATATCCATGTTGTAAAGGAGCAGGAGAATCCAGATGGAAACTTCCCGACATGTCCGTATCCTAACCCAGAAATCAGGGAAGCTCTTGAGCTTGGACTGAGGGATGCAGCAGCAACTGGTAGTGATATCCTCATCGCAACAGACCCGGATTCAGACAGAGTCGGAATTGCTGTGAGAAATACAGAGGGCGGCTATACCCTTCTTTCTGGAAATGAAACAGGTGTGCTTCTCCTTGACTGGATTGCCAAGCGCCGTATTGAGCTTGGTGCAATGCCTAAAAAGCCTGTCGTCGTTAAGACCATAGTCACTACAGATATGGCTACACGCATCGCAGAGCACTATGGAATCGAAATAAGAGAAGTTCTTACAGGATTCAAGTATATCGGAGAACAGATTGGACTTCTCGAGAAGGATGGCGAAGCTGACAGGTACATTCTCGGATTCGAGGAAAGCTATGGCTATCTTACAGGAAGCTATGTCAGAGACAAGGATGCTGTAGATGGTGCTATGATGATTGCTGACATGACAGCGTACTACAGAAAGAGAGGCAAGAGCCTTCTTGATGTTCTTTCTGAGCTTTACAAGACATATGGCTACTTCTACAACACTCTCCACAGCTATGAGTTTGATGGGGAAGCTGGATTTGAGAAGATGAAGGCAATGACAAAGAAGCTAAGGAATGAACCACCTGCAGAGTTCGCAGGAAGTGCTGTTGCTGTAAGAAATGACTATCTCAATTCTGTCTCGACAGACAAGACTGGAAAGGAAACAAAGATTGATCTTCCGGTATCAGATGTTATGAAATTCATGACAGAGAGCGGAATTTCCGTAGTTGTAAGGCCATCGGGAACAGAGCCTAAGCTCAAGATCTATTTCTCTATCAGATCCGATGATAAGGAAAAGGCCGCAGAGACAGAGAAAGAGCTCAGAGCTGAAGTTGAGAAGTTCCTGGGAATCTGAAAAATAGGCACACAGGCAGATTGCAAAACGCAGTCTGCCTATTTTATTTCTTTACAACTCTCCTATTTTAGCTTATTTATTTCTTTGCAACTTGACAGTTTTTTAGCAATTATTTGTTTACAACTTAGAAAGTAAAAGATATAATTCATTATTAATGAAAGAAATAGGATATATTAATCGAGATATAGACAAAGAGCTGAAAGAATGGAAAGAAAAGGAAGACAGAAAACCGCTTCTGCTAAGAGGCATCAGGCAATGCGGAAAGACATCTTCTATAAGGAAGCTAGGTAAATCTTTTCATTATTTCGTGGAAATCAATCTTGAGAAATCCGAAGCGGCACGAAGAGTATTCTCTAAAGATCTCAATATTCAGAGAATATGTGCTCAGCTGGAAGAGTTATCAGGAATACCAATAATAGATGGCAAAACCCTTTTGTTCATAGACGAACTTCAGGAAGAGCCAGAAGCAATCAAAACACTAAGATACTTTCAAGAGGAAAGGCCAGAGCTCCATGTTATAGGGGCAGGATCACTGTTAGAGTTCGCCTTGAAAAGAATATCCTCCTTCGGAGTCGGAAGAATTTCAAGCTTATATATGAAGCCCTTCTCATTCACGGAGTTTTTAGCAGCGCTTGGAAAGGATATTCTGTTATCATCGCTTGCCTCCGCTTCCGTTGATAGTCCTCTTTCAGATGTAGCACACAATGAATTGCTGGAAATCTATAAAGTATTCCTTGTCGTTGGTGGAATGCCAGAGGCAGTGAGTGAATACGCCAAGACAGGAAGCATACTGCAAGCAAGATATGTCCAGCAGGACATAATCACATCGCTTTATGATGATTTCGGTAAATACGGAGAAGAGATTTCGTCTGAAATACTCACCCTCATACTACAGTTTCTCTTAAGCAGGGTCTGTTCGAAGGTCTCATACAACAAGAATACAATTCCTGGTCTTGATTCCAAAACTATCATGAAAGGTATCGAAATACTCAGGAATGCCGGATTAATTTACCCTATCTATGCCTCTTCTTGCAGTTCTCTCCCAATTTCAGCTTCAGTCAATCTGAAAAGAATGAAGCCACTATTTGCTGATACCGGATTATATTTCAGTGCAACAGGACTCGATGTATCACAATTCACAATCGAAAATGATTTCAGCAAACTGAATATAGGTAATATTTGTGAGTTATCAGTGGGACTTGAATTGCTAAAAGCCCTGAATCCTCACATCAAGCCAGAGCTTTTCTTCTGGACGCGTGATGCAGATGGAAGCAACAGGGGAACCGCTGAAGTGGACTATGTAATACAGAAGGGATCCTCGGTTATCCCTATCGAAGTAAAAGCTAGAACGCAAGGAGGGATGAAGAGTCTCTGGGCATTCCTTGAAAAGAAAACATCAGAGTATGGGATAAGAACATCATTGGAGAACTTCTCATCCATGGATAAGCTTCATATCTATCCGCTGTACGCAATAAGCAAAGTTTACGATTGACTTCTCTCCATCGCTCTCAGCTCTGGCATGACCATATGCCTCATTGAAAGATATGCAGCAAGCCCTCCCACGACATTGCTTATCGGTTCTGCAAGCATTACACCATTTATACCGAAGAAGTATGGAAGGATAATTGTCAGAGGGACGACTATTATAACTTTCCTGAAGAGGGAGAAGAAAACAGCCTGCTTAGCTTTTCCAAGCGCTACGAACGTCTGCTGCCCTGCTGTCTGGAAAGCCATGAAGAAGAAACCGAAGAAGTAAATCCTCAAAGCCCCTGCAGAAGCATCTATCATCGCAGTATCCTGGGTAAAGAGCATGGCCATTGCATGCGGGAAGAGTATTATCACAATCCAGGCGAGCATTGCATATGCGAATGTGAATACAAGCGTGAAATTACTTGCCTTGATAGTCCTCTCCCCGTTTTTTGCCCCATAATTGAATGACATGACAGGGCTTGCTCCCCCGCCAATACCATTCATAACTGTGTTATAGACTTCCCTTACCGAATTAAGGATAGTCATTACACCAACATACAGATCTCCACCCCAGATGAAAGCGCACTTGTTGCATACAAGCTGGACAATCGAATTGGTAGCTCCCATTGTAAAGCCACTCATGCCAAGGGAGATTATTCTCCAGCATCTAGATGCTCCAAGCCTCATATCAGAGAAACGAAGCTTAAGCTCAACGCTCTTACCGCAGAGGAAGGAGACAGCGAATATACAGGACATAGTCTGACTTAATACAGTAGCTATAGCAGCTCCTTTCACTCCCATTCCGAAGACAAATATCAGGATAGGATCGAGCACGATATTTATAACAGCCCCGATGAGCACTGTGACCATACCAATCATCGCAAAGCCTTGGCTGTTTATGAAAGCATTCATGCTGAGGGTAAGCAGCACAGGAATGGTCCCTACTGAGTAAATCATCAGATAATCCCTGGCAAATGGATAGGTTAAGTCACTTGCACCGAAGGCATAGAGGATGGGCTTGTTGAAGACAAGGACTATTATCATGAGGATGAAGCCAGTGAGAACAGAGAGCGTGAAGGAATTGCCCATCACAAGGGAAGCTTCTTTATAATCTTCCTTCCCTCTTGCCATCGCACACAAAGGAGCACCGCCATTGGGACCGAAAAGCTTAGCAAAAGCACTTACCAATGAAATTACAGGAAAGCATAGCCCCAGCCCTGTCAGAGCTAACGAGCCATTCTCAGCAAGGTGTCCTATATAAATTCTATCGACCATGTTGTAAAGCAGGTTAACAAGCTCTGCAACAATCAGGGGAAAAGAGACTCTCAGAATAAGCGACGAGACCTTTCCCTTTGAGAAATCTGCCTGATGAATTTTCATTGAAGCCACCTTGTTTCAGAAAAGTATAGTCATATTCATGGCAGTGAACAACCAAGCTTCAGCATTATGCTATAATCCGAGAGGAGGGGAATATGAACATACTTGTATTGAATGGCAGTCCGAAAGGGCCTAATTCCATAACGCTTCAGAGCATGAAATATCTTGAGAAGATTAAGAAGGACTGGAATTTTTCCTATTTTCATATCGCGCAGAAGCTCCGGAAGCTGGAAGAAGATCCGGAAGAAGCAGCCAAGGCTATGGAAAATGCGGATATGCTGCTCTTCTCCTACCCTGTCTATACCTTCCTCGCGCCATATCAGATGCATAGATTCATTGAGATAATCAAAGACGCAGGTGTGGATATCTCAGGAAAATGGGGCACGCAGTTCTCAACAAGCAAGCACTTCTATGATGTCACAGCCCATGAGTTCATGAAAGAGAATATGCTTGATATGGGACTGAAAGTCCTTCCTGGTCTCTCTGCAGATATGGAAGACCTACTGACGGAGAAAGGAAGAAAAGCGCTTCTCTCCTGGGCTTCTATCACGGAGATGAGAATCCACTCTGATATATATGAAGGCGGCGCAAAAAGAAATAACACATCCATCACGAGAAGCTATGAAAGAACACTTAGGGAGGTCGAGAAGACAGGGAAAGGAAAGGTATCAATCGTAACAAATGCAGAGAGTGATGATAAACCACTTCTCAATATGATTGAGGATTTCAGATCTTCCCTCGAGTATGAAAGCGTTGTCTATAACATCAGGGAATTCCCCTTCTCAGGGGGATGCATAAGCTGTTTCTCATGCGCGAAGACAGGAAAGTGCATCCATAAAGATGGGTTTGATTCATTCCTGCGGGATGAAATCCAGAATGCTGTAAGCATCGTCTATGCATACAGGGTGAAGAATCATTTCACATCATCGGCGATGAAATGCTATGACGACAGGCAATTCTGCAATGGACACAGAGCGGTAACAGCAGGAACCCCTACTGCATACATCATCGCAGGAGATCTGTCAGAAGAAGAGAATCTCAGGACCCTCATAAAAGCAAGAGCCTCGGTTGGAGGTAATTATCTTGCCGCAGTAGCTACAGACGAAGGAAAGACTGCTGAGAACATCGAGAAGGCGGCGAAGGCATTATCATTCGCGATCTCGAACAAGATAACAGAACCTAGAAATTTCTATGGAGTCGGAGGAAACAAGATCTTCAGGGACCTCATATATGAAATGAGAGGGTTGATGAAAGCAGATCATGCATTCTATAAGAAGAATGGATACTATGGTGATCTGCCCCAGCGTCATAAAGGAAAAATCCTGATGATGGAACTCGTAGGGGCTCTCATGTCGCTGCCTGGAGCAGATAAAAAGAAAGGAATGATGGCAAAAGGAATGCTGATGCCTTATCAGAAGGTATTAGATTCTGCAATGATATCTGAGGAGGATAATCTATGAAGAGAATATTTCTTGTATTTCTCCTGATTCTCACTGTGCTCACTCCGTCATTTGCTGATGATTTCGGATCATTCGCGATAACAGGAGGATATACATCGAAAGACAATACTGGATTGCTTGGTTTCAATGGAAGTTATCAATATACAGCCCCTGTATCAGAATATGTAAGCATAGGCTTTGGTTCCCATGCGGATTTCGCATTCGGGCTCAATCATAAGAATAACCTTACGCTCTTTTTTGGAACAATGCTCGGACTTGGCCTAGAAGCAGATTTCACTGATCGTCTTTCAATGAATATCTCACTGGGTCCTGCAATGGTTGTGGATATCGGAGTATCGACATCTTCCATAGGTATAGGACTTGGTGCTGATGCCTCCGTTTCCTACTACTTTGACGAGTATAAATCAGTAGGATTCAATGGTGGTGTAACTATTTATCCACAGTTCCTTGTTCTTGATGATGGACGTGACACAGCATTCAGCATAGGGGCAGTCGGCTACATAGGATTAGCTTTCCGCTTTCCATCCCCTGTAGCGGCAATAGCAATTCCTATAATAGACGCAATTCTCTACTGAGAAGTATCAGATGATGCAAAGAGCTTTGAGGCAAGAGACTTTATCGCTTTGAACTTATAATCAGCAGGAAGCAATGCCCAGCTCTTTGTGCGTTTGAATACTATGCCCTCCTCTGTCTGCTCAACTGAATAGAAGCCCATGCCAAGCCGGGGGTTATCATAGCTAATGAATCCATTCCCTACCAGAATCATCCTGGATTCTCCTGGTTCCAGTGAAAGATTTCTCGTACCCTTAGGGCCTGTATTGAAACCAACTGTAACTGCACGGATTTCAGGTGTCGCCCCATCGAAAAGCGCCCAAGGAGCATCCATTCTGCCAAGATAGTTCTGTGCCATATCAACATTAGGAAAAGAAAAGGCATCCTCATCTGCATGTGGCGTGAACATGAAATAAAGCAGCTGGCATTTTGGATTATTCACAGCAACCCATCCTAGCGAGGATTTTTCAGGAATCTTTCCTATCAGATAATCATAAGTACCTGTAGGAGGCGGAACAAATCCCGCATCAGCATTGCCGCCTCTCACAAGAGGAGCATGCTTAAGCTCATCAAAGACCATTCCAGGAAGGAATCTATTCACTCCGGATTCCCTTCTCGAAAGAGCATAAGCGGTCCAGTATCTGGCATTCGATGAAATAAGCGAGCCTGTCTCTAGAAGCGGAGAAGCTATCATGCTATGCCAGGAAGCAGAACCAAGGAGAGTATCAGAGCCGGTATTTGTTA
>CASDRY010000070.1 GCA_949283235.1 uncultured Spirochaetales bacterium
ATTCTCGGTAATTGCCTCATCTTTGATAAAACTGAGAGGGTATGGATTAAGAGCAGGAAACTACACCCTTGATAACTATATAAAGGTATTCACAGAAGACTCTCAGGGAATCGGGGCGCTTTCTGTATCCATATTCCTAGCAGTCTCCTCTGCAACTATTGCAGCAATCCTTGGAACGATTATAGTAACCGCTTCAAGAAGCGCAGGAAAGAGAACAGGGAAACTTATAGAAGGAATCTCCCTGCTTCCAGAGATGCTTCCAAGTATCGTTTTAGTGCTCGGAATCATGCTCTTTTACAATGGAATCTATAAGATAGTCCCGATATACGGATCGATATGGATAATGGTCCTGAGCTATGTGATCCTCTTCCTTCCATACACTGTGCAATATGTCACCTCCTCCTATTCCCAGATCAGCCCTAGCCTTATCGCGGCAGGAAGAGTATTCGGAGGAAAACCAGTATATGTATTCACGCATATAACTCTTCCTTTGATTTCACGAGGAATCATCTCAGGCTGGATGATGACATTCATAATTGCTTTCAGAGAGCTTGTGACCCCATCTTTGATAGCTCCGACAAATACACTTACTGTGTCAACTTATATAAACAGGCAGTTTGAACAGGGAAGTGTCGGCAAAGGGATGTCCATGGCTGTAATCTGCATCCTTTTCAGCACTGTATCGCTATTGATCCTGAACAAGGTAATTCTCAAAGAAAGGAAATAATCCCCTGGAAGGCATCCAGGGGAAAAACGTTTCAGTCGTTGTTCTTAATAGAGAATGGCTGTCTTGTATTTTCAAGAACATCTCTCCAGAGAGAACCCTCGATATCCACATGGCTGCGTCTCGACACAGCAACCTTGATAGGAACATAAACGAACTGGTTGTTAACACGAGAAGCAATGCACTGTGTCTTTCCCGCCATTGCAGCATGTACAGCATGAGCTCCGATTCTTGCGCAGTAGATTGAATCATAGCTATCTGCCGGGGCTGAACGAATGATGTAGGAAGGATCTATGTATTTGATAGTCGTGGTAATACCCTGCTCCGCAAAATAATTCTTCATCGCATCTTTAAGGAAGATTCCTACATCATGGAACTTGATATTTCCGGAAGCATCTGTCTCATTTGACTGAGGAAGGAATTCCTGACCAGCACCTTCAGCGATAAGGATAACAGCATGGCCACGCTCAAGAAGACGTCTCTTCACATTCTCGAGAAGTCCGTTCGGCCCCTCAAGATCAAAAGGAGACTCAGGGATAAGGCAGAAGTTTACATCTGACTGCGCTAGCGATGCATTGGCTGCGATAAATCCAGACTCCCTTCCCATAACCTTCACGAGTCCTATTCCATTGATAGCACCAGTTGCCTCAGCATGTGCCCCCCTGATAACAGGAACAACCTGAGCGACAGCTGTATCGAAACCGAAGGAAGCATCGATGAAGGAGAGATCGTTATCGATAGTCTTAGGAACACCTACAACAGCAATCTTGAGACCTCTTCTCTTGATCTCCTCCCCGATATCCTGAGCACCACGGAGAGTTCCATCTCCTCCGATAGCGATAAGGATGTTTATATTCATTCTCTCAAGAGAATCCACAATCTCCTCAACCTGCTTTCCGCCACCACGTGCAGAACCAAGGATCGTACCACCCTTCTCGAGGATATCATCGACAACATCCGGGTCAAGTGGAATAACAGGCCATGGGGAATTCTCGAGAAGACCAAGATATCCATACTGGATACCTGAGATTCTCCTTACTCCATAGCGATACCAGAAACAGCGTACAACCGATCTTATAACATTATTCAGTCCTGGGCAGAGTCCACCGCATGTGCAGATGGCCGCATGAACATGTGCAGGGTTGAAATAAATCTTCTCTCTAGGACCTGCTATCTCCAGAGTATCTGAATGGAGGAGTTCTGACTTGCCTCCTACCTGCTCCGCTTCAATAGAGAAGAGGATGCGGTCTGAATCACGAACATAGTCTGCAAGGCCATCACCACCACGCTTAGACATCCTGATCGGGGAATTGAGCTTTGCCGGCCCAAGTGTCTCGATTGTAAAATCATACTGCTGTGTCTTGCTATTGCTCATATCTTTTCCTCCATGAGCTCTTTGACAGATGAGGAGAATGCTTCGAATTTCTTCTGAGCTTCAGCCTTCACCTCAGATTGGAATTCCCTATATAGGGAAATATATTCTCTAGCAAAAGGTGTAAGCGTCGCGCCAGTGCGATCCGCACCACCTTTCTTTCTATCCAGGACTTCACGTCCCAGATTCTTCTCAAGCGCTTCAAGCATGGCCCTTGCCTTAGTGTAGGACAATCCCATGCTCTTGCTTGCGGAAAGAAGCGAGCCTGTCTCCTCTACACGCTCAAGAAGCCACAGGACTCCAGCTCCCATGAACTTCTTGCCATCATTATCGAGGATGTACAGTTTAGTGCTCAGCTCCATATCTCTCCAGCCGCCTTATAGACAGTATCGACAAGCTCTTCAAGTCCTTCCGGCTCAACAGAGCAAT
>CASDRY010000071.1 GCA_949283235.1 uncultured Spirochaetales bacterium
AGCTGATGCGGTATTCAATCTTGCAGAGCTGGAATGCTTCCAGGTAGCTTTCTTCAAAGCCTTTGATAAAGAAGCCGCGATGGAAATGATTGGTAGCTACCTTGAGGGTCTAAGAAACTCTTAACGATTTCAGCCTCCGTTATTATATTCCTTTGTGTACGGATTTTAAGTACGGAATATAGACTCTGGAGGTATAATATGAACTACGACAAATTTACACTTAAGCTGCAGAGCGCTATAGAAGAGGCAGCTGGGAAGGCTTCTCAGGAGAAGCATTCGGAAGTCACACCTGCACATATCATTATTGCATTGACTGAACAGAAGGATGGAGTTCTCAGACCGCTGTTTGAAAAGCTTGGGGTACAGCCTGAGGCTGTTATCTCATCGATGGAGAAGATCCTGTCATCCCTTCCGAAACTCTATGGGGATGCTCAGGTTTCATTCTCGCGTTCAGCGGCAAGAATCCTCTCTTCCTGCGATAAAGTCGCAGCGGAGTTCAAGGATGAGTATATATCGGCAGAGCATTTCCTGATTGCTCTTTTGACAGATGAGTGCCCGGAAAAAGATGCTCTTATAGCGCTTGGTGTAAGCAAAGATGAGGTATTGAAGGCTTTACAGGCTATCAGAGGAAATCAGAGGATAACATCCCAGGACCCTGAAGCAAGCTATCAGTCCCTCGATAAATACTGCAAGGATCTCACAAGACTTGCAGCGGAGGATAAGCTCGATCCTGTTATCGGAAGAGATGAAGAGATAAGGCGTGTTATGCAGGTCCTCTGCAGAAGGACGAAGAACAACCCTGTCCTCATCGGTGAGCCAGGTGTTGGAAAGACTGCTATTGTAGAAGGTCTTGCAGAACGTATTGCGAAGGGAGATGTTCCTGAGTCTCTCTCTGATAAAAGACTTCTGTCCCTTGATCTTGGTTCCCTCATAGCTGGAGCGAAGTTCAGAGGTGAGTTCGAGGAAAGGCTTAAGGGGGTTATCAACGAGGTGACGAAGAGCGATGGCAAGATCATTCTCTTCATAGATGAGCTTCACACTATTGTGGGAGCAGGGGCCGCGGAGGGTTCTACAGATGCTTCGAATCTTATCAAACCTGCACTTGCAAGAGGTGAGCTTCACGCAATAGGTGCTACCACGCTTGATGAGTACAGAAAGTACATCGAGTCTGATAAAGCTCTCGAGAGAAGATTCCAGCCTGTATATACAAAGGAGCCATCTGTAGAGGATACCATCTCGATTCTCCGTGGTCTTCAGCCAAAGTATGAGCTGCACCATGGTGTAAGAATAAAGGATGAAGCACTTGTTGCTGCTGCTGTCCTTTCCGATAGGTACCTCACAAACAGATTCCTCCCTGATAAAGCCATAGATCTTGTCGATGAGGCAGCTTCCCAGATAAAGATGGAGATAGAGAGCCAGCCAGCTGAGCTCGATAACCTCCACAGAAAGATGCTGCAGCTCTCGATAGAGAAGCAAGCGCTTTCGAGGGAAGAGGATCAGGGCTCTAAGGAGAGACTGGAGAAGATAAACACAGAGCTTGGAGAGATGCAGACCAGGTATGATGCGCTTCATCTTGAATGGCAGAATGAAAGGGAAGCTATTCTTTCTCTAAGGGAGAAGAAGGGCGAGCTTGAGAAGCTTTCAAAGGAAGAGCAGAACGCAGAGCGTCAGGGCGATCTCAGTACTGCGGCTATGATTAAGCATGGCAAGATGCCTCAGCTTCAGAAGGAGATAGCAGAGGCAGAGGATAAGGTGAACTCTTTCACGAAAGATGGTCGCCGTCTTCTCAGGGAAGAGGTCACTGAGGATGATATAGCGAAGGTTGTATCTGCATGGACAGGTGTTCCTGTTGCTAAGATGATGGGTTCTGAGATGGAGAAGTATCTCAATCTTGAAAAGACTCTCTCTGAATCTGTTATCGGGCAGGAGAAGGCAATCGAGGCTGTTTCCAACGCTATAAGAAGGAATAAGGCAGGAATAGGTGATGAGCATAGACCGCTAGGCTCGTTCCTCTTCGCAGGTCCTACAGGTGTTGGTAAGACACTTCTTGCTAAGGTGCTTGCTTCCTTCCTCTTCGATGATGAGAAGGCACTTACCCGTATAGATATGTCTGAATACATGGAAAAGTACTCTGTTTCCCGTCTCATAGGAGCTCCTCCAGGATATGTAGGATATGATCAGGGAGGACAGCTGACTGAGGTTGTCAGAAGAAGACCTTATTCGGTCATACTTTTTGATGAGATTGAGAAAGCTCACCCTGATGTGTTCAACATCCTTCTGCAGGTACTGGATGATGGCCGTCTGACTGATGGTCAGGGACGTGTTGTTGATTTCACCAACACAATCATCATCATGACTTCCAACCTTGGATCGCAGGAAATTCTTGCAGATCCGGAACATGCTGATGAGAATGTGATGGAGATTATCAGGCACACATTCAAGCCGGAATTCATCAACAGAATTGATGAGATAGTCATATTCAATCCTCTTGGTGATAAGGAAATCAGGAAGATTGTCCATCTCCAGCTCAATACGCTTAGCGAGCGTGTGGAGAGAAGAGGTTATCATCTTGATTGGGATGATAGCGTTGAGGAGTATATTGCTAAGGCTGGTTTCGATCCTCAGTATGGTGCACGTCCAATTAGAAGGTGCATACAGAACGAGGTTGAGAACGAGCTTTCAAAGGAGATGCTTTCAGGAAAACTCCAGGATGGAGCTTCCATACATCTCACTATGGAAAATGGAAAGGTTGCTGTTGCAGTCTAATCAAATTGCTCTATAAGGGCTTTATAGCGATCGGGAGTGTCGGTATCGAAGATGCTCCCGATGCTTGTTTTACACATAATCGTATCATTCTGTGCAAGATATTCTTTCATCGAGCCATCGAATCTGAGGAGGCGTTCTTTGTGTTCCTTTCTGAACATTACAGGATGGCCGGGAACTCCGCTGTAGGATGCTCTTGAAATAGAGTGGTTTTCCAGTCCTTTTTCAGTTTCTAGAAAGTCCTCTTTTGCAATGAGGGGAAGATCTCCTGGAATGATAGCGAATGAGGTGTTGTCTATTGCAGCAACTCCTCGCATTGTGCTCGCTTTCTGTCCTTCCATGTAGTTTTCAGCGTATAGAGTTCTTACATTATAACTTTCCACTGCTTCTTCTATTAGATTCCTTTCATGGCCTGTAACCACGATGACATTCTCTGTATAGGAAAGCACAGCTTCCAAAGAGGAAAGAATGAGGGGCTTCCCTCGGAAAGGCAGAAGAAGTTTGTTCTTTCCCATCCTTTCTGATAACCCTGCTGCAAGGAGTATTACTGTCATAGGCCAATATTATGCTACAATCACAGCATGCGGAATAGTAAAGATCTCTCAATGTTTGTCAATCTTCTTAAAAGAGTGAAGGAGAATCCTAAGGCGGATCTCGATGATGAGCTTTTCTATACACTTGTAAGGGCATGCTTTCTTGGAAAGGAAGTGCGTACTAGGGATAGCTATAAGGAAAACTACGGCAAAAGATATCTTCTTGTTTTCCTGACACCTGGAGAAGGGGAGTGGACGACTTTAAGGCAGCTTCTTCTTGATTTCACAGATAAGTATATCGAGCTGGATGGCTTTGTAATAGAAGATGTGATTATCGAGAAAGGCTTCATAGAGGAACTTGTCTCTGCTATAGATAACAGCACTATGACTGCGATAGCAGAGGATATTTCTTCTTATGAGAGCGCAGCTTCTGCAGTTACTGATGAAGCTCTGGAATTCTTCCCCGATATAAGGAAATGGAATTCCGATGCCGTGCTTACAATTCCTAGAGTAATGTATGGTGATGGGACAAGAGCTAAGGAACGGCTTGCTGCAGCATATAGAAATATTCTGGAAAAGACAGCGGAGGCGGGGTACACAACACTCTCTGTCGCACCTCTTTCGGATTACCCGCTTTCACTGGAATGCGATGTTGCCTCTTCTGCTGCAAGTGTATTTTTCACACTGCATCCCGAGGCTCCATTGCTTCTTACCTTCATTCTTCCCGATGAAGAGAAGCTGAGGGAATTTCTCACCCCATCTTCTATATAGTGCAAAACATTCCCAACACAAAAAATATGCCGAAGGCTTCCTTCGGCGTCTGGTCAGGCGAACTACATTTAAAGTCCCCTGTTCGGATCTTCGCACAACTGAAGTTGTATGCCTCCTCGACTTGATTTTAAGTTAATCTGAAACGGCTGAAAAATTAAGATGACAAATTGCTGAATGGCGTAATGGAATGCGATAAAAAAAGCTCCTTTTCAGGAGCCTTCCTGCCGCCTCCAGGAATCGAACCAGGGACACAAGGATTTTCAGTCCTTTGCTCTACCAACTGAGCTAAAGCGGCGAGTCGTTTGTTCAACAACGTGGGATAACTTACCTGTTATGGATAATAAAGTCAATAGTTTAGGGA
>CASDRY010000072.1 GCA_949283235.1 uncultured Spirochaetales bacterium
GATTGTCTTTGCCTCGTCATATTCAGGCCACTTTGCAAGTGCTACAGAAGGTTCATGTCCAAGCATTGTCCAGAGCTCTTCTGCAAGATGAGGAGTATATGGAGAAAGAAGCAGTGTAAGACTCTCGAGAGCCGTCTTTGGAACTACGTCGAGTCTGTTAAGCTCATTCACGAATACCATCATCTGGCTGATTGCTGTATTGAAAGCGAGGGTCTCTGTGTCCTCTGTTACTTTCTTTATTGTCTTATGCATCAGCTTGTCGATATCTGCAGGTATTTCGATATCCTCAACTTTCTTCTCCGTTGCTATCCTCCAGATTCTGTCGAGGAAACGGTAGACTCCAATGAATCCATTCGTTGCCCATGGCTTTGATTCCCTAAGAGGACCCATGAACATTTCATACATTCTTACGCTGTCTGCGCCATAGTTCTTGATGAAATCATCTGGGTTGATGACATTCTTCAGGGACTTGGACATCTTTGCGATTACCTGAGTAAGCTCTTCTCCCGTTTCCTTGTCGAAGTACTTGCCATCCTTCTCCTCGACAAGGTCTGTAGGAACAAGGCTCTTGTTTGCTTTCTGGTACGCAAAGGATGTAATCATTCCCTGATTGACGAGGGCATGGAAAGGCTCAGAAGTTGAGACAAGTCCCAGATCATAGAGCACCTTGTGCCAGAATCTTGAATAGAGCAGGTGAAGGACAGCGTGCTCTGCACCTCCGACATAGAGATCCACAGGCATCCAGTACTTCTCTTTCTCTGGATCCACGAAAGCTTTCTCATTGTGTGGATCGATGTATCTGAGATAATACCAGCATGACCCTGCCCACTGCGGCATTGTGTTTGTCTCTCTCTTCGCATCGGCTCCGCACTTTGGACACTTGCAGTTTACCCAGCTTTCAACATTTGCAAGCGGGGATTCTCCAGTTCCTGTAGGTTCATACTTGTCGACCTCTGGAAGGGTTAGCGGAAGCTCATCTTCAGGTACAAGAACAGTTCCGCAATGAGGGCAGTGGATGAGAGGTATTGGCTCTCCCCAGTATCTCTGCCTTGAGAATACCCAGTCACGAAGCTTGTAATTGATAGCTTTATGTCCGAATCCATTCTTCTCGAGGAATTCGAGCATCTTTTTTATCGCATCTTCTTTGTTCAGACCATCGAGCCATTCTGAATTGACGTGTATGCCATCTTCCGTCCAGGCTTCCTGCTGTACATCAACTTTGCCCTTGAGCACTTCGATGATTGGAAGATTGAATTTCTTTGCGAACTCCCAGTCCCTTGTATCATGTGCAGGAACAGCCATGATGGCACCAGTTCCATAGCTGATGAGTACATAGTCAGCAATCCAGATAGGAATTCTCTTGCCGTTTACTGGGTTTATCGCATAGGAGCCGGAGAATACACCTGTCTTTTCCTTTGCCAGGTCCGTTCTCTCAAGATCGGATTTATGCTTTACCTCATCGAGATATTTCTCAACAGCTTCTTTCTGTTCCGGTGTGGTAAGTTTAGCGACAAGAGGATGCTCCGGAGCAATTACCATATATGTTGCACCGAAGAGGGTATCACAGCGTGTTGTATAGACCTCGAGCTTATCTCCGGTTCCATCGACTGTGAAGAAGACTGCAGCACCTTCCGATCTTCCAATCCAGTTGCGCTGCATTGTCTTTACAGACTCTGGCCAGTCAAGCTCATCAAGGCCTTCAAGAAGCTTGTCTGCATATGCAGTGATTCTTAGCATCCACTGCCTGATATTTTTCTTCTCAACCTTTTCGCCGCAGCGTTCGCACCTGCCTTCCTTGACCTCTTCGTTGGCAAGTCCGGTTTTGCAGCTTGGGCACCAGTTTATAGGCGTTACAGCTTCATAAGCCAGGCCCTTCTCGTAGAGCTTTTCGAATATCCACTGTGTCCAATGGTAATAATCCGGTTCGCACGTTGATACTTCTCTGTCCCAGTCGTAGGAGAATCCAAGGCTCTTTATCTGGCGACGGAAAGTATCTATGTTCTTCTTTGTTGTTTCCCATGGATGTGTTCCCGTCTTGATAGCATAATTCTCAGCAGGAAGGCCGAAAGAATCGAATCCCATCGGATGCAGGACATTGTAGCCCCTCATCCTCAGATATCTTGAATAAATATCAGTTGCGGTATATCCCTCCGGGTGCCCGACATGAAGGCCAGCTCCCGATGGATATGGGAACATATCGAGAACATATTTTCTCTTGTCCTTTGGAATTGATTCATCTTCAACAGCACGGAAAGTCTTATGCTCTTCCCAGTACTTCTGCCACTTTGGTTCTATCTCATTGAATGGATACCTGCTCATACGGCTGAGGATATCACTAAAAAAAGGGAAAGGCTATATAAAGGGGATATGGCTAAGGTAATAGAGGTGTGTTATTATAATAACATTAAAGTTTTTATCATAACATATTGACACTATGATAACTCGTGTACTATCATCCAGCCATACAGTCGGGAGGGACTGATTATGGGATTCAGAAAGTTTGCAGCAGTAGCTATAATGATTGTTCTTTCGCTTTCAGCAGTATTTGCTGGTGGTAGCTCCGAGGAGAGCGCGGCATCGTCTTCAGGACGCCCGGTTCTTCGTGTTGCCATGGAATGCGGTTATGCTCCATATAACTGGACACAGCCGACAGACGCAAATGGTGCTGTTCCTATCGCAGATTCAAATGACTATGCCTATGGTTACGATGTAATGATGGCAAAGCTCATTGCAGACACACTTGGATACGATCTTCAGATTGTCAAGCTTGACTGGGATTCTCTTGTTCCTGCAGTCCTTTCCGGTACAGTTGACTGTGCTATTGCTGGCCAGTCCATCACATCA
>CASDRY010000073.1 GCA_949283235.1 uncultured Spirochaetales bacterium
AACATAAATGAGAAAGATTTCATTGCCAGTAAAGAAGTTACACTTTTATTGAATATTATTCATAGTTAATAGAATAGAGTTCAGGTTAATAAAATAGAGTTCAGGTAACTACGACTTTCACTACGACATTTTGAGTATCTGAAAGAAAAACTCCCTGCGTTGCAAGGAGTTACTGCGTTGGAGCCGATCGGACTTGAAGGTCGTATCAAGATTTCAGCATTATTGCATTTCCGCTAAATATTGGTATTTGCAATAGTTATATCTTTTCATTCAATGCCAAACTTTACAGCCAGAATCAAGCTTTTCATTGAGTTTTGATTCCAGTTTTGCACTCGGCATCATAGCCAGATGATGAAACATAGAGCCGTACACCAATAAAGATCAGAACGCTCAAAGTGTGCCTATCACTGTATGCTACTTTCAAGTTTATCAATAATCAGAAGGCTGGAAGAAAAGAAGTCATAAGAATATCTTGTTGCCATATATCTTTTATCAGCCTCCCAGCCTTCCCATTTATCACGTAGCGAATATGGGGCATCTTTTGACGCTGTATTGTAATCTGCTGCTAGGAAGAAAGCCTCCAGCATCTCCCTCCAGATTCCGATTTTCCTTTGTGGTGTATCGATGAATATGCCAACAGGGAAAAACCTTACATCGTCTTCATTATCTGCATATCTGATTTCATCAAAAACCAATTGCACAGACAAAGGGGTCTCATCAACTAAGATTGTACAGATTGGTGACGAGTTGCCTCTATTTGATACGACCTCATAATTTGATTCCTGCCTGATATCAAGCAGAACATCCTCTTCATAGCAGAATAGGAGATCCATGTCCTGGTATGACGATTCAACAACAATCTGTTTTCCATTGCTGAAATTAAGAGAAGCCGAATCTGTAATAACATGCGAGTCAGGTTCAGGCATTGCACTTGTGATTGACACAAGCTTGCAGTTTCTCAGGTTCGAAATAAAAGCATACTGATTTATAAATTGTTGTTCCTTGCTTGTCATTTTGCACTCGCCATTCCCCGCTACAACGAGATCGTGTAGGTAACTTTCACTGATGCCCGTATTCTTATTCATCTACCCATTCAACTTCGCTCTCAATCTCTAGGAAGCTTTTTCCATCCCAGATAGGGGCATTGAGAAATTCATCGACTGGGTAGTCTGTATCTGTCTCGATTCCAACCCAGATATAGTCTGTGGCTGGAGGTTCCCACCTATCCAGATACAAGGTGAACTTGTTGTCTAGCCTGTTTTTTCGACCAATGGAATTACCTTTCTAATATTTGGGCCTTTTGTATGTACAATCGACATGATTATATTTGCACCCATTTCAGGCTGGTGCTTTACTTTTATATCAAACACAAACGGATTTTCTTTAGTCAATGCTCTGCTAACACCAACAGGAAGCAATACACCTTTTTGCATGCTTGGAAATAAAGGGTGAGGCTCTCCAGATAAAAAGAATCCGTCAGAAATGCAACTTCCTGGCGCAATAATCACATCCTCTTTCGTAGAATTCACAAGAACTAAGAATTGAGCAGTGGGTTCCATAAAATAAGTTGCTTTAACAGTTAAGCGCTCACACAATCCATCGGAACCAATCTTTTCTCTATAGGCACACAAGTTCTCAAACTCTTTAAATTCAGTCTTATAAGTATTGCTATCTGATACAACATCAAAAATCTGTCTGATTCCTGCTTCGAATCCGTTTGTATAAAAATCTATATATAATGTCTGCTTTAAGATTGCAGGAACAGAACTCTCATCTAAGCGAACAGGAATAAACTTTAATTTATGATCCTGCGTCTTCATCATTAAAGCATTTTGCCATTCTAGTTTAACCATTGAACTAGCTAAACTATTTTTAGAAATAAAGAAGAAAAAGAAATCGGCTTTAAGTAAGCCTTCATTCATTTTGTCAATAATACCTTCTCCAGGTTGAATTGACCAAGAATCATAGAATACAGATTCTTCCCCATAGATTTCTTTAAGACGAATAGCTATTTGTCCTACTATTGGTTTGTCTTTGCAATTATGCGACAGAAATATATTCAAAATGTCTCTCCTCTTTTCATCATCAAATATTTTACATGTAACAATATCGCATTCTGTGTTCAAGTTTTCCAATTAAAGACTTCTAATCGCCAGTAATTATTATTTGCTCCTGTGAATGCTTCTTTGCTTACTTAATTGAGACAAAGTATCGTCTGCTAGGAATAGTCCTTGATCAGATCTGAATTGTAGAGCGCGGGACGTGGTACAGAAGGATTCTCTGGTGTTGGAGGATCCTGGATGAAAACCAATTTCCGCAGGGCCTCTGAAGACTTTGGATGTGTGCTGGCAGCTTTGTAGACTTTTAGGTAGAGCTTCTCGATTGTGGGATAGCTCAAGCTGAAAAGCATATCAGCGAACATGCCAAGATAAGGAAGCGCCTTGAGATTGTCTTTGAACGGTTCGTATTCAATCTGATGAGGAATGATGCCCAGCTTCTGATACGCATTGCAGCTTTCTTCTGTAATCTCAGGCAATCTGGATCTGATTGCACCATCGATGTCATCAATGCCCAACAATGAACATACTTTGATGACTGTCTCGACAGTAGGAGATGCCTCTTCTGTGCAAGCGTGGAGATACTTTGAGTATGAGACGGAGTTGATTCCCGCATCCTTCAGAAATGCTGATGTGTGACGATATTTTGTAGAGACCAGTTCATCAACATACTCCCAAAGAAGCTCGACAGCAAGGTTTGGAAATACCCAGAGAGAAGCGGCGAGTTGTTTTCCTGAATTGTAGTAGTCGGTGACACATAAAGGCTCATCTTGCTTTATGGCACAGAATTCATTGATCGCATCTACCATATGTGCATAGCAGAAGAAGCTGTAGAACTCGTCCATTGAAAGAAGGTTGAAAAGAATGCCCGCTTTCATATCGTCCTTGTCCTTTATCACTTCTGTTGGTGGTAGAAGAAGGAAATGCTCAGATATGGATTCTGAGAGGGCCTTGAAAGTCCTGATAAGTGCAACTTTGTCTGGGAAGCGGACAAGGAATCTCCTGATCTCTCCCTCTGGCATGTACCTCAGCCAAAAACTTATGTTGTCCTTATCCATGCTGGATATGTATGGGGCTTTAATCAACGAGTCGATTGGCAAACCAATTGCCAGAGAAATCAGATAAAGCTCATTGAACCTAGGAAGCTTTTTCTTTTGCAATGCACCTGTGAATGTGGAATAAGGAATTCCAGTAAGAGCGCATACGTCCTGTCGTGACATGTTCAAGAGCTTTTGCTGCTTGTCTATTGCATCCATGATAGCAGCTACATCAAGAAGTTCTTTACCCATATTGTTTATTTGACAATGGAAAGACGATTTGAGTCCATAATGATTGGGCCTTGAGCGTTGTCAAAAATGGCAAAACTAGAAAATTTAATTTGTATATAGACAAAAACGACGAATTTAATACATCACTGTTGACATATGAGAAGAATGCCTATATCTTGTAATTACATATAAGACTAATCGAGTTAGTCAAAAATGTTTTTCGGGAGTTGAGCATGGGAAGACCACAAGTAGCACCATATTTCTACTCAGTTGCAAACCAGAACGGGAGCAAGGATCGCTATATCCTTTCAATAAGGGATAGATCCAGAAGCTCAGGGTACAAGAAGTTTGTCTTCCATGCTTCAAAAAGAGAAGCTGGCCTCAAAGCCAAAGAACTTTATGATGATTACCTTAAACGGAATACCCCTGTTCCAGGTGAGATCAATAAGCCCGTTACGGTTTTGGAAGCTTGCAACATCTTCATTGCAAGGCGTGAGGCTGGACGTAAGGAAGTTTGTCAGTCTCATTCAATAGCCCAGGTTTCAGCACGCTTCAAGAACCATCTACTGCCTTGCCTTGGATCCATGAAGCTTTCAGAGATGGCTGTTGAGCAAGTTCATGATTATAAGCGTGCTTTGACCAAGAAAGGACTGGCCGGCAAGACAATCCAGTATTGCATCGATGAGGCTAAGGAATTCTTTGAGTATTGCGTTGAAGTTGGCTGGATGGCTCACACTCCTTTTGATTCGACATTCAAGATGGCGAAGCCCAAGCCAAAGAAGAATCGTATCTCCGGCAATATTGAGGACTATCGCAAGATGCTTCAGAAAGGTTGGAGCAATCCAATCAATCATGCTGTATCGATGGTGTGCTTCTTCACTGGAATGCGTGTATCTGAGATCAGAGCGCTCAAGAAGAATGATTTTGAGCCTTTCTATGGTCATGAGGAGAGTGAGGATTGTGTCATCCTCCATATCCGTCACAGTCTGACAGAGAAAAATGAAGAAAAGAGCCCAAAGAATGGTCGTGAGCGTCTTACTGTCATTCCCCGCTGGGTATATGAGTTCATCTTGCCTGTGATGATGCTGAGTCGTACAGAGCTGTGTTTCTCCAACACATTTGGAAAGAAGCCGATTTCAATCGATAAGAACCTTTACCAATTCCGCAAGGCACTGGCTGAAGTCACAGGGTTGACACCAGATGAAGTGAAGGACGCTGGCCTTGATTTCCACTCAATGAGAAAGATGTTCAATTCGATGATGACTGGAACGCTTTCCAGCGATATCAGGCGAGGCATTCTTGGATGGACCAGTGAGAACGTGGCCCTTGAGCACTACTTCCAGGTTCTCCCCATCCATTACCAGAAGATTCTGGATGCTCAGAAAGTGCTCTTTGATGAGGATTCTGTCGAGTGGTTCAAGACTCATGACATTCTCGACCTCTCGGACGAATACAAAAACTCAATGAAAAGGAGGAATAGTGTATGACTACCTACTCAATCTACGAAGCAGCTGACAAGCTGGGAATCTCGGTTTCTGTCCTCAGACGTGAAATCTACAGGAAGAAGCTGACAGGGCGCAAGTTCGGGGGCCGTGTCTATATCCTGGACTCTGATCTCGAGGACTATGTGAAGCTTTGCTCCACGGATCCATCCAATGACAAGGGCTATGAGTCCCAGCTGATTTCAGGAGGGATGTGAGATGGCTGATAAGAGAATGATTTCAAAGAACATCATCGACTCTGACAAGTTTCTCTCCATGCCGACTTCAGCCAGGATGCTGTATATCGACCTGGCTGTCAGGGCTGATGATGACGGTTTCATCTCTCCTCGCAGAGTGATGAAGGTGACAGGAGCTTCTGATGATGATCTGAGAATCCTGGTATCAAAGCGCTACCTGATTCCTTTCGATACTGGTGTTGTCGTCATTACAGATTGGCTTTACCACAACATCATCAGGAAGGACATGTATCACCAGACGATTTATACCAAGGAGAAGGAGCTTCTGAGGATTCCCACCAGGAAGGCAGATGACCTCTCGTATGGTGTTTTGCCCTCAAGGGCAGATGCTGAGGTTCATGCTCTTCTTGAGTTCTATGAGTAGTCCGTTACAAGTCTGTAACGAAGTTGTAACGAGTCCGTTACGGAGCTGTACCAAAACCGTTACGAAGCCGTAACGACTCTGTAACGGGCCCGTTACGAACCTGGTACGTAATGATTGTAATGATGTGAATCATTGCAATCATGTTAACCATTCCAAATAGGAGCCTTCCATCTTAACGGCTCAGGGGACAGAACGGCGGCCCCCTCGCCTAATGAAAGGCTCCATACGGAGAGAAAAAGGGTGGAGGTTTTTATATACACATACGTAACCCTTTTTCTCTCCTGGGATGACTGAAAGGAGAAACGCAAATGGCAAAAAACACGAACGATGAAAGCTTTTGTGATGTGCTTCGCAAAATGCATGAAAGCCGAGGCATTGGAAGCTGTCTCAATGAAGACCCGATGTCAATGAGAGATTCAAATGTCATCAATGATTTTGACCATGAGCACACCAATGATGAAGACGCAGAGTTCGAGTTCCTGCTTCAAGAAGATGAAAATGACACTTTGGTCGCAACTCATGAGTGAAGGAGGTAGATATGGCACGAAGCAACACTTATCTTTTAGGCGGTATTCTTCCAGGTGACACAGAATCCCAGATTGTCAGGATTCTGAACAAGGCTGATAACTGGAACAGCTTGTTCCTTGAATCTTTGAATGAAGCCTGGCGTATGAGCAAGGATGAACGCAAGAAGGCATCCAGGAAGATTGACAGGCTTGCAAACGAGATTGTCAGAGATCTTCTCGAGTGGAAGCTTGAGCTTGCCCGTGATGAGAATCAGAAGGAATTGCAAAAGTTCCGCAAGCATGTTGAATACATTTGAGCCTGTAGTAGTGTTTTGATTGTTTGGGGCTTCTGAATCAACGGAAGCCTCAGTGATAGATGAATGTATTTGTTGGGCAAGATAAATAGGCGCTGTAATCAGAAATTTCCAACTACATTCATTTTAACAATTTGAATTGTAATCCAAATTCAGGATGAAAGACTTGAAAATTACAAGCTTGTCAGGAGAAAATAATGGCTAGTCCAAGTACCAGGGTGATATCTGTCCGTATCGGAAATGAGAACTATGAGAAGCTTCAGAAGATGGCAGCTATCAACAAGAGCACCATCTCTGCTGTTGCAAGTAAGGTGATCAATTCTTCCTTTGATGACATTGTGCGGATTGACAAGCGTGTCGAGCATCTTGAGGAGCTGGTGTTTGAAATCCTTGATCGTCTTACGCTGATGCACGCTTTCAATAAGGAAGTATTTACTGCTCTTCTTGTCCGCAAAGCTAGGGAACTCACTGAAGCTGAAAAGAACAGTGCCAAGGAGCTTGTTCAGAATGCCAGGAAGTCGATTGACGCCTTCACATACTCTGCCGCCAAGAAAGTCATGAATGAAGACTTCATATGGGAGTCGAAGAGACTGATTGATGAACTGATAGCTCAACAGTCTCAAAAGGATGGGCAATGAATTCCGGTACGCTTTTGTATCAGCAACCAACTTCAGTGAGACAGTTATCAGAGTATCACTGAAGCCTACGCTATTGAGAGGAGGTAAATATAATTGAAGGTAGGGTATATCAGAGTCAGTACTACAGATCAGAATCCAGCCAGACAGGAAGAAGCTCTCAAAGCTCACGGTGTGGAGCGAGTCTTTGAAGAGCATGTTTCTGGCAAGGATATGAATCGTCCAAAGCTGAAAGAGCTCATTGATTTTGTTAGGGAAGGGGATGTCGTCATTGTCGAGTCCTATTCCCGTCTTGCCAGATCCACCAGAGATCTTCTTTCTATTATCGATAAGTTCCAGGAGAAGATAGTCTCCTTCGTTTCCTTGAAGGAGAACATCGACACAACAACACCCCAGGGGAAGCTGATGCTCACCATCTTTGCTGGGCTTTCGCAGTTTGAGCGTGAGTGTACTTTGCAACGTCAGGCTGAAGGTATTGCCATCGCCAAGGCAGCTGGCAAGTACAAGGGCCGTAAGCCAATTGAGAAGCCTGCTGACTGGGATTATGTCATCCAGCTCTACAAATCCAAGGAAATAACAGCTGCTCAAGCTCAAAAGAGGCTTGGACTGAGCCATGCGACGTTCTACAGAATGCTTGCAAACTGCAGTGCCAAAGTCTGACCTGGAGTAAAATTAAAATTTAGGATAACCTGGTAGCATGAATGAAAAAACACCGGCTATCCCCAAGAAAGGGAGAGCCAAGTTCAAGTTTATAGATCTCTTTGCTGGAATAGGTGGTATGAGGCTTGGCTTTGAGGAGGCCGGAGGGAAGTGCGTTTATTCCAGCGAGTGGGATGAAGCTTGTAAGAAAACATATGAAGCTAATTTCGGTGTCAGACCTGATGGTGATATAACACAAGTTGATGAGAACACAATACCGGATCATGACATTCTGGTAGGAGGGTTCCCTTGTCAACCTTTTTCAATCGCTGGAGTTTCCAAAAAGAACAGTCTGGGTAGGAAGACAGGCTTTGAAGATGAAACGCAGGGAACTTTGTTCTTTGATGTTTGTAGAATTCTGAAGGCCAAAGCTCCTTATGCTTTTGTTCTTGAGAATGTGAAGAATATCAAAAGCCATGATCACGGGAATACTTGGAAAGTCATACAGGAGAGCCTGATCAATCTAGGATATGATATATTCCCTCAGGTTATTGATGGTCAAAGCTATGTACCTCAGCACAGAGAAAGAATTTTCATTATTGGTTTTCGCAAGGACCTGGGTGTAAAGGATTTCTCCATTCAGGTTCATCCAGTTGAGCCTAAGCCAAAGCTCAAAGACATCATGGAGCCTGATGTTTATTCCAAGTACACAATAACCGAGCATCTGTGGACGTATCTTCAGGACAGAAAGATTAAGCAACGTGCAAAAGGTAACGGTTTTGGATATAGCCTCGCTTATCCAGACGGCATAACGCATACACTTAGTGCCAGGTATCATAAGGATGGTGCTGACATACTTATTCCGCAGGAGGGACAATGCCCAAGAAGGCTGACACCGAGGGAGTGTGCTAGGCTTCAAGGTTTTCCTGATACTTTTGTAATACCCGTTTGTGATGGAAGGGCCTACAAGCAGTTTGGAAACTCGGTTGTTGTTCCTCTGGTTGCTGATATTGCAAGCCAGGTGTCGAAGAAAATGGCAGAGGTGGTGAAAGCAAAGAAATGACTGGATGGAAACTGGAATCAGAGCAACTTACATTTTACTTGGATGATGTCCCGCACAAGCTGACAGGATCTGATATCCTGGACATTGAAGAAGGAAGGGAAGTTGTTATCGATGGACACAAGATTCCCAGCGCTTCCTCTGAGTTGCCGGAGATTGATTTCTCTCAGGCGTTATTTTTCTCGACAGTAAAGGTAACGATATATACGCCGATCACAAAGAATGATAATTTGCCTTACTGCCAATTCGAAATTGTTGATCCTGCATTCTGTTCTCATGCTGTTTCTTTTCTTGTCTCTGATTATGTAGTAATCGATGGGTTATTCCTCATTGTAGACAAAGAGCAGGCAGCTGATCTAAAGAAGTTATTTACCTCTCATGCTTCGGGTGCAATTGGTTTCAGACAAATTGCATTGGTTCAAAAGGCTGGGAGCAACTATATCTCTTTCGAATCCTCAGATGAGCACTGTATCAAGCGTGTGCTTGATGACATCAAGATAAGTAATACACGGTCAGTCTTGTTTCCCTATCAGCTTCAAGGTGTTGAATGGATGGATACAGTGATAGGGGAAGATACGGGCTTTGTTCTTGCAGATGAAATGGGGTTGGGAAAAACTGTTCAGATAATAACTGTCATTGACGAGCAACGTTCGAAAGGTCCCAGCTTGCTCATAGCCCCGAATTCGCTGTTGGAAAACTGGGCCCGTGAAATAAAGCGATTTGCACCTTGGATCTCATTCACAATTGACGCAGGCAAAACTCGCGAATTCAATTATAGAAGGCTTCTTCAATATGATTTCGTCATCACTTCATATGATATAGCTCGCATAGATTTTGCTGTTTTCATAAGCATCGATTGGAATCTAATCGTGCTTGATGAAGCTCAGATGATAAAAAACTATGGAGCGTATCGGAGCAAAGAGATTAAGAAGTTCCCCAAACGAAGTGGAATTGCTGTTACTGGAACGCCACTTGAGAACAGACTTACTGATATATGGTCGATATATGATTTTTGCTTTCCAGGTTTGCTTGGCACTGTAAGAGAATTCAAAGCAGAGTTCAGCGATGAATCGGACAGCGCTGAAAAGCTTGAGAAGATAATTACCCCATTAATGCTTCGAAGACGTGTGCGGGAAGTGAGAAAGGACTTGCCAGATACAGTCATCATCCCTGTTGCCTTGGATATGAATCCTGAGGAAGCAGAGGGCTACGAACGTTTCAGAACTGAATACATTGAAGAAAATGGCTTTTGCATTGGTGTAATAAACAAACTGCGTCGCTATTGTGCATTGCCTGAATTGGTTGATCCAAGCTTCTCAGAAATCTCGCCTGCAGAATCAAGTGCCAAATTTGCCTTTCTTTTCGACTCAATACTCGATGAAGTTTTCTGCCTCAAAGAGAAGGCAATCATTTTCACAGGAGCAATTGGTGCTCAAGAAAAAATCTGTGAGAATATAAAAGGGCGATACGGAGCACCTTGCGAAATACTGAATGGAGGTGTTCCCCAGGAAAACAGGCAGAAGGTGATTGATGACTTCAGCAACAAAATCGGTTTTGCTGTTTTGATCATCAATCCAGATGTAGGTGCTACAGGTCTTAACATTACAGCTGCCAATCACGTTGTTTTCTTTACCCTTGAATGGAACCCTGCGAGTGAGGATCAATGCATTGCTCGAGCTGCTAGAATCGGCCAGAAGAAAACAGTCATTGTTCATCGGCTGTTTTATCTAGGGACTGTTGAAGAAGAGGTCAATGACTGTCTTGAACGAAAACGATTGTTGCAAGGTGTTACAGTCAAGGGAACTACAGCTGAGACAAGACCAGACATTAACAAAGCCCTACAAAGAAGCCCGTTCTTGAGAGGTGAGTGATGGTTAGCAAGGTCGTAAAGAGATTGACTCGAAATGATTTAGGTCTTACTGGCGGACATCAGGCCGGAATATGTGTGCCATTCAAGATAGTGAAGCTTGGTTTCTTTCCTGAGCTTGATTCATCCATCAAGAATCCTCGTTTAGATATTCCTTTTAGCTTTGCTGGTCAAACTATTGTTTTCTCTTATGTCTATTACAATGGACGGTTGATAGGGGATGGTACCAGGAATGAATACCGACTTACTGGAATGACCAAGTTCTTCAAGGATAATAATTGCGCTGTTGATGATTTGCTGGAGTTCAGTCTCAATGAAGGCAAGTACTCTATTGATATAAAACACCAAAATAAAGAGAATTATGACGATCCGTTTGACTTGAATGAGCCGCTGATAATCAGAGCAGACTGGATCTATAGATAAAAGGGAGGGGATTATGGAGCTTATTCCGGATCCAAAAGTACTGATAGTCGGGTTGAGAGATACCGGATATGATTTCAATACTGCTTTGGCAGATATCCTTGATAATTCCGTGGATGCAGAAGCCTCTGTTGTCAAGGTGACGATTCGCCTTGATAGAAATAACAACCCGTCTGTAATGATTGCAGATAATGGATGCGGAATGACTCGTGACGGGTTGATTGATGGCATGAAATACGGATCATCCAGCATCGTGAATAAAGATCCTCGCCGTCTTGGAAAGTTTGGTCTTGGCCTTAAAACTGCCTCAACTGCTTTTTGTAGATGTCTCTCAGTTGTTTCAAAAGCAAATATCAATGATCCGTTGTACATGGCTACTTGGGATTTGGACAAAGTCTGCAACGAGAATTCGTGGGATTTGGATCTGGTAGAGGAGAATGAAATCCCACACCTTTATAAGCAAGTCTTCCAAGATGTTGTTGGTGAAGCAGGGCATGGAACTCTTGTTATCTGGAGCAAGATTGACAGATTGGTGAAAGGTAAGAATGCAAAGTCAAATATCGACAGGATGGCTGAGCGTTTTGCAGAGTACGCATCCATCATTTACCACAGGTTTATAGATGAGAATGACTCTCGTGCCAGAAACATGTCAATTTGGGTGAATGGAGAGAAGCTTACGCCTTCAGATCCGTTTGCACTTGCTGAGATGCGTGAAAATGATGAGACTGGAACAATCACAGCCGGTGCTGGTGTTGATAAAGAATGCACAATTCTCATGGAAGATGGTTCTGAGCAGGAGGCAACATTCCATCTGCAAGCATATATTCTTCCTAGCAAAGAAAATTTCCACTCGGAGACAGTAAAGAAGAAAACGAATATCAATAACCACAATATGGGTTTTTATGTATATCGGGAAAACCGAATAATAGCCTGCGGAGATTGGCTGGGACTGAAAAAGACAGATCCACATGATTCACTTTTCAGGGCAGAATTCAGTTTCGATCATTCCCTTGATGCAGCCTTCAAGATTGATGTGAAGAAATCCAGGATTGAGCTTGATCCAGATTTGGGAGAGTGGATAAGCAAGTGGATGGGGCCCGGCCTAAGACTTGCACAGGACCGTTATCGCAAGAAGGTTGATGATACTATTTCAGAGGAATCTCCTGAGTATCATCAGAGCGCTGACAAGAACATTCAGGACAAAGAGAAGACGGTTATCCAGTCAAGAATCAAGGCAGTCAGTGAAGTACAGCCAGATGGAACTCAAAAAATAGAAGTTACCAACGCAAATACCCCTAATGGTCCAGTAGTAGTATCAATCAGGGTTGCACCTGATGATGTCCCTGGAGTAACAATTAAGGTTGGAAAAGTGCAGTACAATGCGCTTTGGGAGCCATCATTCTATGATGGTCACAGATGCGTGCTTATCAATCCAGACCATCCTTTCTACCAGAAGGTTTATTATCCTAATCTGAAAGATGGAATCACAATGACTGGTCTTGATTCCCTGCTGTGGGCATGTGTTGAAGCCGAGTATGGAATTATGAACGAGTTGCAGAAAAAGGATTTCGAAGAATTCAGGATGAAGGTTTCCTCGATTCTTTCAAGGCTTGTGGAAGACTTGCCTGAGCCTGAAGTGTGATGGATGAATAGTTATGGATGTCCTTTCTCTGATTTCAACAGTTTCTTCCGATTTGATGGGTCTATACCAGATACCTTGGTCAGTGAAAACGATTGAGGTTGGAGAAGGGGATATCAATATTCGCATCAATCCGGTCAAGCAGGCTGATGAAATAGTCCTTGGTTTCAATGTCTATTTCTCGTATGCACATTTTACATGTGAGATGGTCGTTGTTGATCAACCTGCATTCATGGAACCTGTTTTTCAGGCAATTGAGAGCAATGGGAAAGCGAATGCGCAATCAATAAGAGCCTTTGAAACTCTTTTCTTATCAAAGGGCGGTAGCCTAAGCTATAAGATTAATGGCCAGAAGCATACAAATAAGCCATTGGAAAGCTTTCTTGCTACCAGATGGATGTCTTTTGCTGTCAGGTATGAATCCGCCTTTACAGAGGTCTATGACAGGTTGAACTTCTACTATGATAACTTCAAATCGGATCTCATGTCATTTGCAGGGTTCATCCTTCTGTTTTCAAGCTATCAACAGACAGAAGAGCTCCATACACATGAAGAAGGCAGAGAGTATTTGACGACAAGCACGAGATATGAGAGGAATCCGATAAATAGAGAACTTTGCTTGGCCTCCAAAGGGTATCGTTGTTCTGTCTGTGGGATTGATATGGGAAAAGTCTATGGAGAGATAGGAAAGCAGTTTATAGAGGTTCATCATTCCATTCCTGTGTCTGCATATGGTCATGAAAGGCTGATAGATCCTCTTCAGGAGCTGTTTCCTGTTTGCCCAAATTGTCATGCGATGTTGCATCGCAAAAATCCTCCATATTCGATTGATGAGCTACGACAAATAATGCAAGGGGTCGTAGAAAAGAGAGGGGAGAGGTTATGAGTGTTACTGTAAAGCCTGATAAACAGTCAGAGGCAAGATATACATCGTTTATGCATGACTTGGATGCGATGTGCATTATGGATGGCTATGCATCAAGAGAAGCTGCTTTTGTTGCTGATAGATGTCAATTCCTTGTTGAGCAAGATGTGCTCCAGAGCTTCAATGTTGTGCAGTATTCCGATGAGACTTGCAGAATCGATGCATGGGGGTTGAAGCCTGCAATCGATGGTAGCAGTAATGATTCTATTGTTCTGGTAATCAGCGATTTCTTTGACCAGGATTCACCAGCCTCAATAACACTTACAGACTTCAGAACATATTGCAACAAGGCAAAACGCTTTTTCCAGAATGCATTGAAGGATGAATTTCGCCTCATGAAGCTGAAAGCTGATTCCTCAGCAGCTCAGTTTGCGGATTACATATATAAGCGCAGAAATGAAGATCAGCAGGTGACAATCATTGGAATTACAAACGGATCTGTAGTTTCGAAGAGCAATAAGCTTGTCATTGCAGAGAATTCAACTTCTTTCATTACGTTCCGGTACGATATCTGGGATTTCGCAAGGTTCTCACGAATCGAGCGTTCACTTGGGGGCAGAGAGTCAGTCGATATTGACTTCGTAAACGATTATGAGATGAGTAACGGCGTCTCGATGCTTCACGTGGAGAATGGTAGCACTGATATCGATTCGTACCTCTTCGTATTGCCAGGAAAAGTTCTTTATGAAATGTATGAGCAGTGGAATGAGAGGCTGCTCGAGCAGAATCCACGTACATTCCTCCAGTTCACAGGCAAGATCAACAAGGGAATCAGAGGTACGCTGACAAATAATCCTGATAGATTTTTCAGCTACAACAATGGTATCGCAGCTGTCGCCAATAAGGTTGATATCGATTCTGAGACAGGGAATATCAGCAAGATCTACAACTTGCAGATTGTTAATGGTGGCCAGACAACTGCTTCTATTTACAATGCCTACTATCGCTCAATGAAAGAAAGGAAGCCTATCGACATCGACAAGGTTTTCGTGATGGTAAAGTTGTCTGTGATTGAGCAGACAGAGCTTGCTGACCAAATAATTCCAAAGATTTCAGAGTACTCGAACTCTCAAAACAAGGTTGCCTCTTCTGCATTCTCAATACGTCATCCATTCCATATGAAGATGGAAGAGTTCTCGAGGAATATTCATGCCCCAGCCAATGGAGATCAGCAGGAGACTTTCTGGTATTACGAAAGGGTCCAGGGGCAGTACAAGAACGCAATCAATATCAGGCATTCAGCCGTTGATAAGAAAGCATTTGAGTCTCAGAACCCCAAGAGCCAGATGTTCAAGAGTGTTGAGCTGGCGAAGTATGTAATGGCCTTCAATATGCAACCATATTACGTATGCCTCGGTAGTCAGAAGTGCTATGCCTTATTTGCTAAGGAATATTTGAAAACTGATGATGACGGTCAAGGCATAATTGGCCCAGAAATCAACCAAGAATATTTCAAGGAAGTCTGTTGCAAGGCGCTCATTTTCAAGTACATCGAAAAGCATGCTGGCAGAGGTCTGCAGTTCGTACTTGCACCTTACACCATTGCCGTGCTGATGAAGAACCTTCAGGAAAAGGGTTTGAATCTAAACTATAAGCTGATCTGGAATAAGCAATGGGGCAATGAGCAGCTGTTTTCTACATTGATGACTTATGTCAATCAGGTCTACAAAGTCTTGGCAGATTCGATGCCTGATGGTGTTCAGATCTTTTCCGAGTGGGGTAAGAAGAAAGATTGCTGGGACAAGTATGCGCAGAACATCCAGCTGGATCTTCTTCCTATACTTGAATACACAATCTCTCAAGATGAGTACCTGTCATCAGTGAAGGAGCAAAAGAGCAATGCGGTCATGATGCGAGGAATCGAGGCTCAGACGTACGTTGTCAGCAAGCCATCATCATATTGGATCAAGCTTTCAAACTGGATTCATCGTGGCAACATGACTATCACTGCAAAAGAAGATGGTATTCTGGCTTATGCCATGAAGATTCCTTACAAGATTCCTTCTGATAAACAGTCTGAAGTAATAATCAGGATTGAAAGAAAAGCAATTGAGATTGGCTTCAGTGAATAGCGTTGTAGTGGATGGTTGAAGACGTCCGTATTGGATGAAATGCCTGTTGAACAGGCTGATACTGTTACAGAAAAGCTGGTCGGGTACTTGTCGGGAGTGCTCACCAGCCTTTCTTTTGGCTCTGTTCTTTGCAGTTTTTGATGCTTTTTATCAGTATTTCAGGGGAGTTTTGATTCCGGTTTTAGTTCCGCAAGATAGGGTAAAAACAGAACAACTCCCTGCATTGCAGAGAGTTGCTTGTAGTGGAGCCGATCGGACTTGAACCGACTACCTATTGAATGCCATTCAATCGCTCTAGCCAGATGAGCTACGGCCCCAAAATCTGTATGAAAATATATCAGTAAGTGTGGATAATTGCAACTTGTGCAATTTGTTGCGTTATGTGTATTGCAACGAGGTGCTTTCAACTGTATTCTTCACTCAAATAATTCATGTAAAGGCAGGGCAATGATGGATAAGAAAATCAAGGTTGCTGTCATCGGTGCTACAGGAGCAGTCGGACAGGTATTCATGTGGATGCTTTCTGATCATCCGTGGTTTGAGCTAAGTTATGTTACTGCATCAGCAGCGAGAGTAGGCCAGAAATATGGCGCTACAGCTCACTGGGTCATGCCTTTCGAGATGCCTGAATCAATCAAGGATATCGAAGTAAAGGAATTCAGCCTTTCTGAAATGACTAAGGCAGGAGTTAGAATCGTCTTCTCCGCACTTCCTGCAGCAGTTGCCAGAGAAGCAGAACCACAGCTCAGAGCAGAAGGATTCTATGTGTTCTCAAACGCTGCGGCAATGAGATATGACAAGGATGTTCCTATTCTCATTCCAGAGACTAATATGGAGCAGCTTGATCTTATAAGGGAGCAGGGTTATCCACAGACAGGATTCTGTGTAACTAACGCAAACTGTGTAACAACAGGTCTTGCCATGGCATTGGCTCCTCTCAGGAAGTATGGAATAAAGACAATTACAATCAATAGCTATCAGAGTGTATCTGGTGCTGGATATCCAGGTCTTTCTTCCTTTGATATCACAGATAACTGTATTCCATATATCGGAGGAGAGGAGGAGAAGATTGAGAAGGAAGTGAAGAAGATCCTCTCAATCGATCCTGAAGTATATGCATACACAGTCCGTGTTCCTGTCATGTTCGGACACCTTGAGACAGTCTGGCTTGATTTGGAGAAGGATGTCGAAATTGAGGACATTATCAAGGACTGGGCTGATTTCAAAGAAGCATCTGATCTTCCATCTTCTCCTGAGCAGCCAGTTGTATATTCCGATGCTCCGACATTCCCGCAGCCGAAGTATGCATTCTGGGGCAATCCAAAGGGAATGGTTGTCTATACAGGACGCTTAAAGAAGAAGAACGGAAAGATCGGTTTTGTTCTTCTTGTCAATAATATAGTGAAAGGTGCTGCAGGCGGTTCAATACAGAATGCCGAAGCATTTGTTTCACGCTACGGAATCAGATAAGCAAGGAGCTGCTCCACGGAGCAGCTTGCTTTTTTAAAAGAGAGGCTTTTCAGCTTTGAGATTGCACTGTGTGTCTCTTGTGCTCTCTTTCCTCCCTGACAATAGTTGTGCAGTTATCTGCGAAAATCACATAGTGCCTGCCATTCTGTTCTGCATGGAAGGTGTTGTGTCTTGTGCATCCTCTGCAGTCTAAGCCAAGTCCATCATGGCGGTAGCATGATCTTGATATAAACAATGGCGGAACATATCCATTTACTATCGTTGGCTTGAATGGCCATGGCTCCTCATAGCTATTCCTCTCCAGCCAGAGATATCCTCCTATAAGCGATGGAATCCTCTTTTTAAGAAGCTTCGCGCTCTCTCTGTTTGGGAGATAGAGATAGATATCAGCGAAATAGCTGTATTCAGGATGCTTCTCTGCAAAAATAAGATCACCTATATTATTAAGACCAATAATAGGGTTATCTGCATTCTTTGCCTTTGCCTCCATCTCCTCAAAGACTTCCTCTTCGTTATACCTCACTGCGGGGAAGGAGAAGTACGTTCTTCCATCAATGACTCTTCCTTCCATATTCCAAGGTGTTCTTTCTCCATCTAGTCTGTATCTCTGAGGAAGTGCAATGCTCTCGCTCTCTCCGGATACTGGTATATATTCCCTGGTATCAGCCTGTGCAGATGAAAGCTCTGCTAGGAAATCCCTTCTTGCCTTCTTCAGCTGAGATGGGTTTATATAGCAATTCTCCATTCCTGATTCATTCTCAGCTGTGATAGGCGATAGCTGTATTGAATATTCACCAGATTGTGAGAAGATCGTGCTGATGCTCTTCTCCGCTGATTTCTCCGAAGGTTCGATCGCCATCTCATATTCTTTCTTCAATCCACCTGCTGAGACTGTTATAGAACCGGGGTTTATCACGATGATGGCTTTGAAGCTTCTTTTCATCAAAGGAAGCTCATTTTCATTTATAGCCTTCATATTGAGAGCGCTATCTGAGATCATGTAGAGATCCGTTCCCTTCTCTATCTTCTCATCATCAGGAAGCATCAGAATAGCCCTGTTATCCAAAGCTTCGGTTATCTTCGCAGAGAATCTATATGGAGTTAGTAGACCTTTATCAGGGAGAAGGACCATCAGACCATCATACTGCTTTATCCTTCGCTTCGACTCGACAAGCATTTTTCTCCCTCTCTGGTCGAGAACTCTTCCGATTCTCTCGCCTCTGTGTCCTGGATATGGTCCTGTCGTTATCTTATTGTGGCCTGGATTAAGCGGAAGAAGAAACCCCGGTCCTGCCTTTCTCTGGAATGATACAGATACAGCATGATGATAAGGAGCGCTGTCATGTCCGTCTATTATCGCTCTGTAATAGCGAGTGACGGCATCGACATATTCCGGTCCTTTGAGTCTTCCTTCGACTTTAAGGCTATCTATTCCTATATCCATCAGTTCCCTTACAAGATTCCCTGCATCCAGATCCTCCAGAGAGAATGGATAATACCTCTTTCCTGTCTCCTCGTCCCTGAACCATGATCTGCAGATCTGAGCACAGCTTCCTTCATTTGCAGAACGTCCTGTAATGCAGTGAGATGCCATGCAGAGCCCTGAGAAGCCATAGCAGAGAGCACCATGGATAAATACCTTCAGCTCAACATCAGGGCATGCTTTCCTGATAGCTTTTATCTCATCGAGATTAAGTTCCCTTGAAAGCACAACCCTTTCAAATCCTAGTTCCTGCAGAGCTTTCACTCCTGAGACAGTATGCACAGCAAGCTGTGTGGAACCATGAAGGGGAAGGGTTGGGAAATCCTTCCTGATAATCCTTGCAACCCCCAGATCCTGCACGATGATGCCATCGCAGCCATACTGGTCTATCATCTTGAGAGTTTCATAAAGCCTTGGAAAATCTGAATCATCAATCAATGTATTTATTGTGATATAAATCTTCTTTCCATTTTCGATTGAATATCTTCGGATTCTAGAGAGATCTTCTTCAGAGAAATTTCCAGCTCCCTTTCTTGCTGAGAAATCCTTCATTCCGAAATAGACATCATCGGCGCCAGCTCTGAATGCTGCAATAGCTTCTTTAATTGTTCCTGCTGGAAGTGCAAGTTCTATCATACTTAAAGTGTACCCAGAGAAGAGGTATGTGTCAGCAATAATATTTAAGAGTTGATAATCATCAATACTTAGTATAATCTGTCGTCATGGAGATAGAACCCAAAGATCTATATTTTTCGAGAGAGGCTGCTACTTATCTGAATATTTCTATGCAGAGACTTAATAAGCTAACTAATGATGGCGTGATAAAGCCTTTTAAGAAAAATAGTTCAGGGACGATTTATTTGTTTTCAGAATTGGAAAAGAGGAAGCAGGAGTTAGCGATATTCAGTTCTAGTTCGTTGTATGAGGAGAAACGTATGCGAGGAGCTTTTAAAATCAACAGTCCAATACGGCATGAAGCGCTTAATTTTGCTGTGATTATGCTAACGCTTGGTTGCACTGAAAAGAAACTTTCACCTATCTTTGACGCGGTTTCCTCACGTTTGGAAATTACGTCTCCTATTCCGGATAATCTCCTGGCATGGTGTAAGGAATTTAATCTGGAGTCTTCTGTTCTTCTTTCAAATTACAGGTTTGCAGAAGCAGAATTCAGCAAGCTTAAAGCAGATGATGAGATAATAAAAATTGGAGATACAGAATATCCAAAGCTGCTTGCAGAAACAGAAGAGGCTCCTCGATTTTTGTATCTGCGAGGTGATTATTCTTTGCTTCATGATACAAGGACTGTTGCTCTTGTTGGCTCTCGCAGTGCCTCTGAAGAAGGCATTCAAAATACAAGAAGGGTCGCAAAAATATTGGGACATAATGGAATAATAGTTGTTTCAGGTCTTGCCAAAGGTATAGATGTGACAGCACATAAGACGGCATTGGAGAATGGCTTCAAGACAATAGCTGTAATTGGTACGAATCTTAATCAGTATTATCCAAGTGAGAATCGATTGATTCAGGAAGAGATAGAGCAAAAAGGACTTGTAATTTCGCAATTTTCTCCAGCTGCAAAAACAGAACGCTGGTTTTTTCCACTTCGCAATGGTGTTATGAGCGGGATATCTAGAGCAACGGTAATAATGGAGGCTGGCGAAACATCTGGAGCTCTAAAACAGGCGAGTTTCGCAGCAAAGCAAGGAAGACTTGTCCTGATTCCCCGGAACGCTTTTTTGAATCCAAATATTTCCTGGCCTAAAAGCTTGGTTAAGAAAGGAGCCAAGGTTGTTAGAAATCCGAGTGAGATAATTGATGTATTAACACAGGCTTTTATTCCAAAGATTAATGACGAAGATGGTTTTGTAGATCTTTTCTCAGGGATGGATGACTCTGACATAGATGCTATGTATATAGCAGAGGATGCCAAACATTATGGTAAGAAGTCCTGAAGATATAAAAGTTTTTGTTCTATATTTAAAGCATGGATTTGATTTTCATGAATTGAACAAGATAATAGATGATAAGAAGTATTTATTTGTAATTGGAAATCAACAGGGAATTCCTAACAGCCATCATGTGGAGTATATCTCATGGAGATTCGGATTACCTAATATCCAATTTCATTGCGAATTAGTAAAGAAGACAAATTCTTCGTCCAGAGAAATAGCATATATTTCAGATGATTTTGATTTCATTCAAAATGCAAGGAATCTTACATCTCTTACCATTTTGATTAAATCTAAAGATGAAATGTCCTACAATGAATATGCTGGATATTGTCCAGATGTGATTTGTAATTCGCTGTTATATTTTATAAATAGATTTCAGAGGAATAGGTTACCATATGCGGGGGAACATTTTTTTGCTTCAATAGGTTCTTCGGATGTGAAGTATTCCAGTGCAGGAAAGTTTATCAGATTTCATTATTCCCAAGACAAACAGAAAGATTTTCATATTGCTGTAGCTGGTAGGTATTTTGGGGTGAAGCATTATCTTAATGCTGTTGATAGATATTCTCATGCATTAATTGCAAATAAGATAAACGGCAAGAATTATAGGAAATTTGATGATATTTTTGCTGGTATATACATAAATATGATTCAGGCCTACATCGATAAGTTTAAGATAAACATAGAAGATATTACTTCAGTTCCTGAGAAACCTGGTAAAGAACGAAAGTTTTCAAGAATTCTTTCAAAAATAAATAAGAATTTTGATTTCCAGGATATTTCTGCAGATTTTATCTGTTCTAAACAAATTTCTGATAATAAAACACTATCTTCTTCTGATAGAGCATTGAATACCAAAGGTGTATATAAATATTATGGTTCTTCCTTGAAAGGTAGAAGAGTTGCCATTATAGATGATGTAGTTACAACAGGCAGTACTTTAGCGTCAAGTGTTAGTGAGTTGTATTCAAAAGGTGCTTCCAATGTTGTTTGTTTTGCATTGGCTGTGAATCAATATGCTTGTGATATCCCTTTCCCTGAAATCCAGGAGGATTTTAAGAATAGATGGAGGTTGCGTTTTAATAGTCGTACATTGAAACCATTCTTTAGTAACTATAATGGAACCCAGACAATAGAATATAATGATGGGTTGGACATTTTTACCGATTTGTTTGATGAGAAAGTACATTCTGTTCAATCTGTTGATTATAAAGAAGATTATCAATTTTAATTATGAGCCAGACAGAGAGAGTTTTCGATATCCTTTACCAGTTATCAAGAGATGGGGGCAGTATCAAGCTTAAAGATATTGCTGAACGCTATGAAGTTTCTGAAAGACAGGCTGCAAGGGATATTGAATATGTTAGATATATGATTATGCCATCCCCCGATATGATTGTCTTTGATCGTAAGATCATGGCTTATTGTATGAAGCCAGGCTCTGATACCCTCTCTGGCTGGAGGGAGAGCATGCTTGTTTCCTTTGCTGTCATGGGAACAATGACTGACAAGCTTGCAGGAAAGAATGAGATTGATAACTCGCTTCCTCTCTCAATGAGAAAGATTCTTTCCCATATTGATTACCGGACTCCAGTAAGAAGCTATGGAGATGAGGAACGTTTTCTTTCCCCGATCTTTGAAGCTTTCGATAAGAATCGCCTTCTCATCATCGATTACAGAAAGACTGCAGAATCTAAAGCAGAGAGAAGGGAAGTTGATCCTCTGCGCCTGGTTAATTACCAGGGATTCTGGTATCTCTTGGCTTTTGACAGGAGACGCAAAGGCATTCGAACATTCAGGCTTTCCAGAGCTGAGAAGGTCCTTGTCTCCTTTTCTGAGGCATTGCCCCATGATGAAGGGGAGGTTGATGCGATTCTCGACTCATCATATGGAATATTCTTAGGAAAAAGCGAGGAGAACCCTGCGTGGTATACGATGAGGTTCACAGGGGAGGCTGCGCTTAGGGTTTCTTCCGAAATCTGGCATGATGAGCAGAAAGGACGATGGAAAGGGAATGTGTATGAGCTATCCATTCCTGCAGCAAGTCCTGTTGAGCTTAAAGCAAAGCTATTGTCATTCGGGGATGAGGCTTATCCTGTTTCTCCTGAGAGCTTTGTCCAGGATTACTGGCAGACTATTGAGCGTATGAGTGCAAGAAACTAACAATCAATGCAAAATTAACAAAACCTTCACATTTGCAACAAAATGTATGGTATTTAACATAGCAAAAGAAGGGGAAAAGTCAAAAGATGTCGATTCATCGTGTAAAATGTCGCTTTCATCGGAATTTGCTTTACATAACAACTAACCGCTGTTATAAAGCTGGGTAGATATCGAATCTGAATAGGAAGGGGTGTCCTACGAAGATTAGAAGGTAAAACGCTGTAAAGTTTGTTTTCCTTCTCCCCGTGTTGCTCTGGACTGCCAGAGCTTGAGAGAAGTGGGAATCTCTCATGCTTGAAAATGACAGTGGGGTATTATTAGAAACGACAGCGTTTAGAGAAATTCATGTCTTTGAGTACTGCCAAGGTACTCAGAAGGGAGAGGCGTGTATGTTCGCTAAACGGATTGGACAGTATTGGTACTGTTGCTCTTGCCATTCGCGGTGATGGCTTATCAGCTATCACCGCTGAATGTTACTTATGACCCTACTGGTGCAGGGAGCGCTAGGGTCTATACTATCGTCAATGATTCGGATGCACCAATTGCAATCGAAGTGAGAGCGGAGCAGAGAATCATTGATATCGATGGCAATGAGGTTAACCAGGATGGATCTGCTTATTTCTCCATCCAGCCTAACCGAATGATTATCCGTCCGGATTCGACTCAGCTTGTAAGAGTGCAGTACCGTGGACCGCAAACGGTTACAAGGGAGCGGGTGGATGTTGTCCCCAGAAGATGATTCTGTACAAGTAGAAGGTTACAATTTTAAAGTAACTGTTGATGGTATCGACGATGCTGGCGAAATATCTCCAGCTACAGCAGAGACGAAGCTTGAAAACTCCCTTGAGCGAACTATCTATCTTTTTGGTGATGTGAATGAATATTATAAGCCTGAAACCATCCCATTCAGAGGTGGAGCTGTTCTTGTGTGTACTCTTACACCTCCAGATGCTATTCCAAGTGGGCAATATAATGGTTATGTTGTCATGACTCTCAGAACAAATTGATTATCTTAGCTGAATTACATAGCTGGATAACCCATTATCTATTTCAACTTCAATAAATTCATCATGGTTGATGAACTGTATCCAGCTGTTGTAATCAAGGAATACAGTGTAAGAATCTTCATTGGATTCAGTCCATCCGAAATTCTCTTCCATTAAATCCATTAAATCAAATGTAAATCGTTCTGGATCGTTTATTGTGAATTCTATTTTTGAGTTATCTATTTCGCAGCTACCTATTAAATTCCCTTCTTCGTTATATGTGTCCCAATAACCAATCAGCCAAGAAGGAATTGGTTGTGTATTGCCAATATAAGTGCATGAAGACAGCAGTAGGATAATGGCGATTAGAATAGATAGGACTCTTTTCATAGAAATATTCTAACATGATTTAATATGCGTTGTTCCAGTTATCTCCGCTATCCCGCTTCATTGCTTATTTCTAATTACACTCCTTGTTTCTTGTCATTCATCTGACACTTTGAAGAAAAAGGAGAATTATTTTGAAATTTCCCGTATTGATTCTTATTACTGGTATTTTGCTCTCTTCCTGTGATATCTCCAGCCTTTATGATTATGTTCCTGGTGTTATTACTCCTGAGAGGGATGAGAGGGTTAAGTATGTCCTGCAGGGTGGAGATTCTGTTTCATATTTTGGATATGAATTGACCGAGATAGAGTATAAAGAACCTTATCTTTATATTTCAGGTACTGCTTATGATGTGTCTTCAGGGGTGTTGCTTATAATGGCTGGAAATGCTGATGTTCATATCTCAAGAGCTTGTATAACTATTTCCTTTGACTCTTTAGAGCCTCTTGTCTTTGTCAGTGTCTGATAAAACCCCTATAAAGCTTGCCATTGCTATTATCATATCTGCTTTCCTTACTTTCCTTATAGCTTTTGTCTTTATTCGTCTTTCAGAGGTTGGTTCTGGAGATATTGATCCTGAAGATATCAAGGAGATTGTCATAGCTCTTGATGGAACTGTATGGAAAACAGATAGCAAGGGTAGGAAGGCCCTTTCATCTATCTTCCTTCTTGATTTCCCCTCCAATCTTCATGTCGATAGATATGGTGATGAAGCGCTGCTTTTCACCTTTGATGGTTTCTCTGTTATTGTTTCAGTCAATGGAGATAAGCTTTCAGGTACAATTAATGGCTTTCCATTCAATGTCTCTGTATCAAGAAGCTATACAGGAGAAGGGGAGGCTATCTCGATTATCCATGAAGATGAGGTAGTTGTGTATTACAGATGACTTTGTCCTTTGAATATAGCGATGAGAGTGGAGAATAGCAGAAACTATTATAATATGAATTTCACCGATTTATAATTGATAAAATTCAAATGGCATTGTAATCCTTAAGCATGGATAAAGAGATTCTGAGGAATGTAATATTTGATCAGCATGAGATAATCAGGAATTTCCACATAGTTCCTAGAACTATTAAGCTTGAGATGAACGTGAATTATGTTCTCACTGGGCTAAGGCGTGCTGGAAAGACTGTTTTGCTGTATAAGATAGTTCAGGATCTTATTGCTTCTGGTGTTACTTGGAAAGAGATTATCTATGTTAATTTTGGGATGAAAGATTGGAAGGTTTCACCCTCTCTGATTTTGATGATATTGTCGCTTTGCAAGCTCAGCTTGGCGGGAAAGGGCATTTCTTCTTCGATGGAATTCAGAATATTGATGGATGGGAAAAGTTTGCAAGAAGTTTGGGAGATGCAAAGCAGCATGTATGCATTACTGAAAGCAATGCGAAGATGCTTAGCCGTGATATCGCAGAAAGACTTGGTGGACGGTATATATCAATTGATGTGCCTACTTACTCTTTTCCAGAGTACCTTGAGGCATTATCAATTCCTTATGATAGTGTTGCATTATCATCGACACGAGGACGTGCAAAGGTATTAGCTGCCTTCAACGAATACTTACATTGGGGAGGTCTTCCTGAGACATTGGAAATTATTGATAAACGTATGTATATTTCCTCCTTGTATCAGAAAGTTCTTCTTAGCGATGTGATTTTACGGAGTCAACGACCTTCAGGACAAGCCTGAAGGCTTGGACATGAGCGTTTTATCCACAGATTCCGTTTCCGGTTTACCTGTGGCACCCCATCCATACGGCTGATTGACTGCAGCCTGCCCAGATTGCTGGACCTGGGTAATGTAATTCTCGCGGATGTTGATGGCGGCATTCGTATCTGCATGCATCCTGCTACCGCAATGCCTGCATGCGTATCTGTTCCCCTTCCTTGAAGCCTTGTCTATCGTCTTGCACATCGAACACTTCTGGCTCGTATAGCGTGCATCCACGAACTCCACCCTTATGCCGTTCAT
>CASDRY010000074.1 GCA_949283235.1 uncultured Spirochaetales bacterium
AAATGCCAGATGAACGGCATAAGGGTGGAGTTCGTGGATGCACGCTATACGAGCCAGAAGTGTTCGATGTGCAAGACGATAGACAAGGCTTCAAGGAAGGGGAACAGATACGCATGCAGGCATTGCGGCAGCAGGATGCATGCAGATACGAATGCCGCCATCAACATCCGCGAGAATTACATTACCCAGGTCCAGCAATCTGGGCAGGCTGCAGTCAATCAGCCGTATGGATGGAGTGCCACAGGCAGACCGGAAACGGAGCCTGTGGGCAAAACGCTCACGTCCAAGCCTTCATCTTGTCCTGAAGGTAGTTGACTGATTCCCCAGCTTCTGCTTTTACAAGTTCCATCATCTTGTTCTTGAATGGACATGGATAGCCAATTGGTGTTCCTTTTGTAATACATGAAGCGAATGCTATTGTGTCCGCGCCTCTTTCAATTAACTTCCTTGCTCTAAGTATAGACTTCTTTCCAGGGCAGCCTCCGCAATTGATGAACCCTATGATTTCGATACCTCCTGATTCTCAAATGCACCCTTGTGCTCCTGTATCATTTTGAAATCAGTGGTTCCAGGGCAGAAATCCTCTGTCTGCATGCATCTTATGATCCCGACTTTCATTATGACCTTTTGCAATCAATCATTAAGCATGAGCCTGGATTCTGCTGTAATCAGCCTAATTTTGATGGAACTGTATAGTTCTCGCTTTCAAGTCTCTCGATAAGCTTTACGGGTTCTGGTTCCACTATAAGAAGATTCCTGACCTTCTCTGAGATAAAACCTTCACTTACCCCTGTGTCCAGCATTGAGAGAAAGTTGTTCCAGTATCCTGCTATATTCAATAGCCCTATGTTCTTATCATGATACTGCAGCTGTCTCCATGTATAGATCTCACTTATCTCTTCAATGGTTCCGATGCCTCCAGACATTGCGATAAAAGCATCAGCTTTCTCATACATGGTTTTCTTTCTTTCATGCATATCACTGACGATTATTATCTCATTCTCTACTGAATTATTGCGAACAGATGGAAAATCCATTGCTTTGGGAAGAACTCCTATGACGCGGCCTCCGTTTTCCCTTACAGCTCTTGCAATTACACCCATGAGGCCTCTATTGCCGCCTCCATAGACGAGAGCTATTCCTTTCCTTGCCATTTCTGTCCCCAGAGAGCGTGCATACTGGGCATATTCCTCACGTTTCCCATCTGAAGAACCACAGAATACAGCTATGCTTTTCACTTGTTTCATAGGGGAATTATACCTTCTGTTTGCAAATACGGCTCTATTTTTTCTTGATAGCAGGGTTATGCGAGCTTAAAATAAACTGTAATGGCTTGTCCATCATTGGAGACTATATGCAGAGATTCAAGAAACTAATCATCGCGCTGATTGCTGTTCTCATGATAATTTCCGTTCCACTTGCTGCGGCAGAGATGTCTGTAAGATGGGAATGGGCTTTGGATGATCCTGATGCTACGCTGTACCGCTATCAGATAGGGGGAGAAGACCCTGATTCCTGGACAGTGCTTGATCCGGATACTGATTCACTGGAACTTTCAGGATTGGATGCAGGTAGTGAATATACTCTCTACCTCCAGCGTTCATATGATGGAATCAACTGGTCTCCATCTGCTGTAAGCACAGCAAAAGCTGACCTTTCGAAAGTCCCTGATGTAAGGATTTATCGTTATGACGGCTATGAGCTGAAGGCTGAGATCAGAGATGGTTCTGTAACGCTTATTTATCCTGATGTTGTTACAGATTCGGATGCCGCTGCATTCATTGCGTATGAAAGCGAGAAATATGGCCTTGGAGATTCTGGAATAACATATTCTATCTCATCTCCATCTGTTGTATTCAGCTATTCTCAGGATTATTCCAGAGAAATGGTTGCAGGAGAGGTCGATACATTTGTAAATGATCTTATCGACTATATCACAGCTCCACAGCCAGCTCCTGTAGAAGAGGTTCCAGAGCCTGTAGCTGAGGAACCAGTTCCTGCACCTGTTGTAGAAGAGACAGAAGAAGCCATTGTCAGAGAGTATGAATATGCTGGCTACACACTCACAGCAACAATTGATTCAGGAAAGGCAGTTCTTCTCTATCCTGCATTCATCACAGATGAAGAGGTAAGTGCATTCTTTGCAGTAGAGAACGCTAAGTATGGTCTTGCTGATCTTGGAGTGTCCTATGCATTCGGAGTCGATGGCGAGGTAACGCTTACATATCCAGCTGAGTATTCGAATGAGGAAGCCGCTTCAATGCTCGATGAGCTTGTTGATGATCTTATTGCATACATCACAACCCCAGCTCCAGCGTCTGTTGTTGAAGAAGCTGAGGAACCTGTTGTAGAGGAGACAG
>CASDRY010000075.1 GCA_949283235.1 uncultured Spirochaetales bacterium
ATGAACGTATCGCAGCCATTCCAGTCAACAGCAAAGTGCGGGAAGTCATCAACAGCTATCGCATACAGACGGAAAACTCCCTTCGTATCTGGATATTTGCTTTTCACTGCATCAAGAAACTTCTTGTCGATTATCACGCCTTCAAGTGCAATCCATTTCCCGTCAAAGAAGACTTCGACCCAGGTGTGAACAATTTCATCTGGTGTCATCAAGGCTATAATCCCTGAAACCGCTCCTCTCTGGAAGTCCTTTGAGACTGTGAAGCCATGAAGACGGCAGGCTATGCCAAGCCCTCTGAGAAGAGCCATGAGGAGCGTGGACTTAGTGTTGCACTGACCTATGCCATCACTCAGCACCTCAGAGGCTTTGAGAGTGTCGCATCTGTTGTAGCCAAATAGAATCTCATCCTTGACGAAATGATATACGGCCCCTATGGCATCATATTCGGAGAGATCCTGCCATCCTTTATCGGAAATAAGAGACTGAATTGAAGGCGAACTGTAATCGAGAAGCTCTGTTTCCCTTAGATATTCATTTTCCATATTCATCCCTTCCTGAAGTGGAAATCGCAGCATTCAGCTCCGTTTCCAAGAGTCCCGCTGCGCTCAAACCTGATTTTCGGCAGCAGCCCGGAAAAAGCGATCTCATCATTCTCACAGTAAATGGTGCATAGCTCAGGGCATCCATATTTACTGCATAGATCATGGTAGATGCAGCTATGGAGATTAAAGTGGATTTCCTTTCCATCGCATCTTACCCACTCAGTCTTCCAGCCTTCTTCAGGGAAGTTCTTTGCCATGAATTTCCTGACGCCCATGCGGTAGATTGAATACGCGAATGGCAGCCTTGCCATCTTTGACATTGATTCTTGCTTTGCCTCAGCAGTCTTCTTCTCTTCAGTCCTGACATGATCGAGAGATACATCCTTGTCAAATCCTTCAAAGAGAAGAGCCTTGTAATAAGCCATTGGAGGAAGGAGCTTCATCTGTATATGCTCTCTGATGACAGCATTGTCCTTGTAATCTGCCTCGGCTTCGAGTTCTGAGAATATATCATCTGTCTCTTGATAGATCTTCCTGCCTTTTTCTTCTCCGAATTCTCTTATGCAGTCATCAAAAAGAAAAACGAAAGGAGTCTCATTTATCCTCATCTTTTCCATCTCCTGCGATCTTTGCAAACACATCAGCTGCATATCTCTGCAGTACATCGGATTTTGTAACAGCGAGGCCCCATTTCTCATCGCCAAGGACTATGAGCGTATCACCTGCTTTTATGTCAAATTTCTCTCTTGCTTCCTTTGGAATGATGATCTGCCCACGTTCTCCAACCTTAACGGTTCCGAATATGTAATGGCCTTTTGGAATCTCCATGTTTGCCTCCCTGATTCATATAAGTATGAAATATCATATTTATATGATCATTTCAAGAAGATACTTTGCATAATGGTATAACTTCGCTAATCAATCACCTCATTCCAAACAAGAATCCTAAACTAACTTAATTCATGATCGGCAATATGAGATGCTTCCCCAATCCAGACATTTGCTCCTTCATTGAGTCTTTCATTGGTTTCCCGAAGATACTTGCGAAGTCCTTTGCTGACAGATCCTCTCCGTTCCTTGCTTGCCTTCAGCTGCGCTTCTGAGAGATTCACGCTGATACGGCTGAGCATTGTTGTGTAGGCTTCAGTATTGTAGCCCATCATGAGGGAAAGCATGTCTCCCAGCTTCAGAACCTCTTCATATATATTGCGGGCAAGTAGCTCCATCCTCTCCGTCTCAGAGATTGCATCTTCAAGCTTTTCTAAGACATAGGCAGAAAGAGATAATCCTGCATTGTCCGCAAGCTTCTGAAGCTTCTCTTTGAAATGCTCCTCGACACGTATTCCAATCACAGTTGTGTTCATTCAAGCCTCCTGAGTATATTGTTTACCGTTTCTTCAAGACTCTTTGGATTGCTCTGAATCCATTCATTAACATCCTTTTCTTCTCCAATGCGAAGAATATGAGATTGCCATTTCACTTTTCTTAGGATTTTCTCAAGTTCACCTGTAGCCTTCATTCCTGCATCATCGTTATCAAGAGCAAGGACAACATCAGTGCAACAAGGTGAAAGATATGATGAAACCTTCCTCACATTTGCAACTCCTGAAATAGAGATAGATGGCAATCCAACTGCATAAAGAGAAAGACAATCGAAGGCACCTTCCGTAATGGCAACTATCTTTGAATTTGCTGCTCCAGATAATCCGAATGGAAGGATCTTTCCTATCTGAAGAACTCTGAATCCATCCCTGACATAACATCCTTTGTCGGTTTTCCTGAGAGTATAGGAAACCTCTTCGTGATATCTGTTCCTGAAGATAACGCCTGAGACATGGAAGGCTTTGCCTGTTGCGTGGCTTATCTGTTCCAGCCGGGTTACATATGCGATATCACTCTGTATCGATTCAGGAAGCAGACTGAAATCAATGCCCCTGAGTTTCAGATAACTTGCTGTGAGATTATCATCACGGTTGCTGAAAGCTCTTTCTGCAAGCTCAAGATTCTTCTTTCTTAGGGCTTCTGATTCATTATCTCGATGTAGAATGGCTGAATGCTTTTCTTCAAAAGGTACGCTCTTCCCATTCCTCAATTCTTCAGCTCGCTTAATGGTCTCTGAGATATCCTCAATGCCAGAAGAGAGCATAAAGTAATCAAGGGGACTTGAGCTTGAAAGGTGATCACACTGCCAGCTCTTGAAGCGTCTTGTTCCTCTTATGATCTCAGTTGATGTCTTTGCCCCACAGATAGGACAGCGCACATAGCAGTGTATTCCTCTAGAGTATCTTGCCCTTTCATTCTCACTGAGGAAATCAAGCATACCGGATGAGTAGAGATAATCAGAGAGAAAAGTGTTCAGAGCCTTGAAATCTGTCATATCAAGCCTCCTCATCAGCCGTCGTCGTCATATCTCTCCCCGTAGGGGAGATAATAGGTGACGGCATTCTTTCTGATGCCCTTGCGATCTCTTTATCCAGGACTCTAAAGATGCCGCTGTCCTCTTCTATGATTCCTGCTTTGACAAGACGCGAGAGAAAATTGCTCCGTCCTCTGCTGAACATGTTGTAGATGGTGTCTGCTGAGAATCCGAGATCCTTCATCGTCTCCTTTGCCTCTTTCTGTGTGATTTCTTCCTTTCCTGTTTTCTGAAGGATATGGATCAGAAGTTCCTTATCCTTTCCGACTCCCTCATAGAAAGATTTCTCTGCCCTGACGAAGACAAGACTTGATGGATGATTTCCATCAGAATCCACATCCCATGTATCGAGAGTTATCACATCAGAAGAGAGAAGAAGCTCTTCAGGTATCTTTCCATTCTTCTGCTTATTCACTTTCAGAGAGATGATGTTGTCCCTGACGATAGAGGCAATGATTGATGTATCCATTGCTCCGAAGAAAGCACTGCTTCCTCTTGCCTCATCTTTATAATCCCTGTTCTTTCCTGTGTGGTGGATAATGAGGACAAATGCGTTGAATGCTTTGCTGAGCTTCTTGCACGAGAAGTTGAATAGACGTGCACTCGTAGCATCATTCTCATTTCCTGAGAAATAGCAGTTGAGGGTGTCGATGACGATGAATGAGGGATCCGTATGAACCTTCGACCTTATTGCCCTTATCAGAGCTTCAGCATTGAGAGAATTGTCGAGATTGAACTCATCCTCGATGACGTAGAAGCTTCCGGTATCCTCAGCTTCATCGTTCCTTGCCTTTATCCAGGCTCCGATCCGCTGGGCATTGCCGTCTGCGCCTTCTCCGCAGAGATAGACGACAGAACGTCTCTCATCATCGATTCTGCTTCCAAACCATTTTGTCTGGCCTGTTGATATGGAAAGCATCAGATCGAGAGCTATGAAAGTCTTTCCGGTAGCAGAATCGCCATAGAGCATTCCGATGCCACGCTCAGGGATCCAGTTCTTTATGAGCCATTTCTGTGATTGTTTCTTCTTGAAATACTCGTTACCATGAATGAGATGGATATCAATAGGTTTTCCTTGCATTGTTTGCTGGGAAAAGCTGAAAGGACAGGGAGAATATGCTGGATTTGGACGGTTAGCTCTTCTCCCTGCCGGCATCTTAAAACCTTTCTCTGGATTATTCAGCTCTTCCTACTACCTCCTTCACATCATCATCTTTATCGACTCATCAGCTGTTACGCTCTGTGAGCGCAGCCACTTGTCAATTTCGCTTTTCTCGAAACGGAGCAGGCTCCCGATCTTCTGTGATGGGATCGTGTGATTTGCAACTCTCTGATATATGGCTCTCTTGGATAGCCCTATATATGCAGAAAGCTCATCAATGGTCATGAAAACCCTGTGAGGCGTATACTCCGCACTCTGATTTGATGGGGTGTTTATTGCTGTCATCATCTGACCTCCTATGCGTTTGATAAGAAAAACATAGGAGAGAAAGACAAAACTAGCAGTCTGATTTCAGTATGAATATGGTAAAAATCAATTAGATTGCCTGATTTATTGGAAGATTATACAGTAGCCACTTGATATCCTGTGCTTCGCTGTACATCTTGTTGATTGTCCCCGGTGTGAATCTCTCTAGCTCTCCATTCTTCACTATGTGTGAAAAGAGAATGTCCTTATGAGGGAACATGATCCCTGAGTTCCTGATTTCCTCAGCATACATAGAGAAGGCATCGAAGAGCTCACGGAGACTGCCTCTCCCTGAAGCGATGATATACTTATCATTGTTGCCTTCAACCTTCTTTATGACTTCCTTTCTCTCCAGGAATGCAAGTAGGCTTATATCATCTCCTGACTTCAGATCATCAATGTCATTATCAAGCAGGGTGAAGAGCATCTCCAACCTGGGATTATGGATTGTCACAATGCATGATGGTGACAGCTTCTTTTTATGAAGCCATCTGTAGATGTATGGAAGGATATTAGGAGCGATGGCAAACATGAAAGCAATTCTCCTAGCTTTCTTGGGTGAAACTGCTTTCTTCTTTCCTCTCAGGATCCAGAAGAGCATTGAATAAGCAAAGAGCTCTGATAAAAAACTCATATTACTTCTGCTGTGGAGCTTTGTGTAGAAAGATGTGAAGAATATCAGAGACTCTTCATTGAGTCCGGAAGAGATCCTCTCAAGGGTATCATGATTGATCTCAATGAATTCATCTGGATCAGGCATAGGTTTTTTCTCTTCTGTCTGAACCCTTCCGTATTCTCTGAATCCATTTTCAGCGATGACGGATTCTTTCAGAATAGAGTAGCAGAGACCTGTATAGCGACGATAGATTGAGCTCTGCTGAATGAGTGCGGCAACCTTCTGGTCATAGATATCAGGGATGATGTTATCAAGGTATCTTCTGAGTCTTTCAAGGTTACTAAGTTTTCTGTTAAGTGAGTCCATTGACTTATAATATCGTCTATTATCATCGTTTATACAATCATAATATTTTATTGTTATGTTGCAACTTACGGAAATGATATTGCATTATTGCGCAATTAAACACGAGGTGTTTCAAATAAGTCCGAATTCAAGAAATCATCCTATAAAATAAACAAAAAGAGAATATGGAATCATATGCTTCATTGACTGTCTGAGGACTTGGGCTGCATTATATTTATAGAAAGAGTCGCCAGCAAGACGGCGGCCTCAAGAAATTTGGATTATCTCCGCTTTACCTTTTGGCGAAAGGAAAACTTGTCTCTGCAAAGGACAGCGAATCGGTTGAAGCTGAAGCTGACGATGATGAATCCGGAGTTAGCGATATTGTACAGAACATGGAATCCGATGAGTCCTAGCTACAACTTGTGTGGTATTTGGGTTATTACAAGGTGCAGGGGCTTGCATTCATCCTTCTTGTGTCATCTCTGATACACAGGGAGTTCTCAGAGCATGTGAAGAAGGCGGGAATACGGGAAAGCATCCAGGATGTCCTTCTTGATTCGAGAATGGTCAAGCTCGTCAAGCGTGGTGGAACCTGGAAATGCGAGAACAAGAAGCCCTCTCAGGCGGCTCTTCTTGAGAAGCTTGACACATCTCTAACTCCAGATGTGCCAGCATCATCGAAGTCTTGATTTCCTCGTAGCCTAACTTTTGCGCTTGCTGTGTTTAGAAATGGGAATGCAGGCTGGAACATGGTGCCGGTTTGTCACGTCCAGTCGAGGTGTCTCCCTCTTCGGATTGCTGTTGCCTTTCATTCTGCCGATTGCTGATTATGAACCCTCTATACTTCCAGGTGAAAACTGCATATGCATTCACTCCTTGTGCATGAATATTTAGCCTCTTCCTATTTTGAAATCGGCTCAAAGAGATGATGAAATGATTCTGGCTTCCTTTACCACCTGAAATCCATCGATATCAGGATATTCGACATCTGCTATCAGCATATCAGGAAGCTTATTCCTAATTCTCTCCAAAGCTTTTGAACTGCTTGAAAAGCAAGATATCTCATAACCATAACTGGAAAGATATGGTGCAATCATTTTGCATGACTTCTCATAATTTATCACGTAAATAGTTTTCATTGCACTTCCTTGTAAAAAAAACCGGCTGGATATATGGGGATTTGGATTTTCCAGCCGGCCGGTGTGAAAGCACACCTTATACAAACTGCATCGAATCCTACCGAGGTTCATGCAGTGCAATACAAATCAAAGCTCACCTATTCTTACACGTTCATTGAATTCGACAATCTGGTTCTGCAATGACTCAGGGTTATTGACTCTTTCTCCTCGCTTTCTATTGAAAATGGAATAGAGCACAGGAGAAAGGAAAAGGGTCAAGAACGAGCCAGTGGTTATACCTCCAACAAACGTAAGTGCTATAGGCTGAAGCATCTCAGAGCCTTCCCCAGGAAAGAAAGCCATAGGGATCAACCCTATTATCGTAGTGAGAGTCGTCATCAGAATCGGCCTTAATCTGGATCGGGCAGAAGACAAACATGCCTCTCGCACATCTTTTCGTTCTACCCTAACAAGCCTGTTTATCCAGTCAACAAGAACAATTCCATTGTTTACGACAACTCCGATGAGCGCAATGATTCCGACGAAGCTGAAAAGTGTGAAGTCCTGTCCATAAACTATATGAATGAAAACAACGCCTATCATCAGAAGCGGAATAGTTGCGAAGATGATCAGAGGATCCACAAGTGATTCAAACTGAGCAGCCATAACCGCATATACAAGAAAGAGAGCAAGCAGGACAATCATGACAAGAACAGGTCCATAGGAAGTGAAATCACTCATCTCACCCGCCTGAGATATCTCAACACCCTCTGGAAGGACAAGATACATATCGAGTGCATTATTGACTGCATTCTGCACATCACTGGCACTATACCCATCGAGAAGCCCTGCAGTAACATGGTTAACTCTTACCTTATCTTCTCTTGTAATCGTCATCGGAGCAGAACCTTCTACAAGATCTGCAACAGAATCAAGGCGGACATAGCTTCCAGATGCAGTTGGAACAAGAAGACTTCTGAGATCGTTGACAGAGGCAATATCGGAATCAGAAAGCACAACATCGAGATTATAAGTATCATCGCTTGAGAATGTTGTGAGTTCTGTTGCCGTTGAACCAGTAAGTGCTGTGGTGATGGTATCAGAAACAGTGGAAGCCGTAATCCCTGAATCCTCAGCAACTTCCTTCTTTAAATGAACCGAGTATTCCGGAGCACCATTCTCAAGGTCCGATTCAATATTGTCTATTCCTTCCACACCTCTGAGGATGGAAATAATCTCATCAACAGTTTCAACCATAGCTTCTGTATCATCACTTCTGATCTCAACATCAATCGAGGAAGAACCTCCCATCATTCTGCCGGATGAGAATATCCAGTTCTCATCGGAACTGGTATTCAGCAGAGGTCTTATCAGATTCTCTATCTCACTGACGGAGTATAACTGGTTTGCAATGTCAGGAAGATCAAGACGAATAGTTCCGGAATTGGAAGAACCAACATCAACAGTTATTGCTTCATATGCATCTGAAGGAACTGCATCCATAATGGCATCCTGCATTGCGAATAATCTTGTCTTAACTACAGAACTAGATGTTCCTTCTTCCATAGTAAGCTCAAGCGATACCTCATCATCCGTAGTCATCTGAGGTGTTAAGGACAAACCTATATTGCCCAGACTCTGGATACTGAGAATGAAAAGAAGAGCAAGAGGTATGATGAGCATAGCTTTATGATCCAAGAAATATGACAAAAGCCTTGCATACCCTTCCCGGAGTCTGTCCTCTCCATATTTTATCGACATATCAATAGCTCTCAGCAATCTGCTCCTGAGTGGTTTCTGAGTCCTTGTATTGAGCTTGAGAATCGAACCACAGAGTGCTGGAACCAGAGTCACCGCAACAAAGAGCGAAGAACAGAGAGATATACAGACTGTTATTATGAGATCCTGGAACATCACACCAATCATCTCAAGCTCATTCTTGAATATCAAAAGAGGTAGAAAGGTGCAGATTGTCGTAAGCGTTGAACCAAGAATAGCTGCAAACATATCACGGCTTCCAAGGATTGCGGCAATAGCACTCTTCTCACCCTTGAGACGGAATGAATATGTATTCTCTAGGATGATGATCGATGCATCCACGATCATGCCTATCCCGAGGATGAGTCCAGCCATGCTCATACTATTCACGGAGAGTCCGAAAACTGCCATGAACATCAGTGTTATCAGAATACAGATTGGCATCGAAAGTGAGATTATGATTGTTGACTTGATTCCACGAAGGAAGAGGAAGATGACAAGGGCTGCGAATATAACACCTTGAACTGCAGAGTTATATACCTCGTTCATCGTATCGGAAATCATCTCCGTGGAATCCCGCTGAATCTCAAGAGAAACATTGTCTGGCAAGACTTCTATAATTGATGGTAACGCCGCTCTGACAGCAGAAGCGACAGTGGTTTCGTTGCTGTCAGAATCAGCTGTAACAGAGATTGAGATAATCGGAGAACCGTTATAATAACTTTCCCTTCTTGAGTCATCTTCTCCTACTCTGATGTCAGCAACATCGGAAATTCTGATTGGCACTCCATTTCTGGTTTCTATGACAGTATCAGCTATGTCGGACACATCCATATAGCGCTCATCTATTGATATCTGATAATCAGTTCCATCCTCCGTTATTTCCCCACCTGTTGTCTGAACGTTAGCAGAAGACAGCGCTGACGCAATATCTGAGAAAGAAAGTGAATAAGCCTCTAGCCTGTCAGCATGAACCTGTACCTCATAAACAGTTTCCGGACCTCCAAAAGCCTCAGCTTCAGCAACTCCTTCAATCCTTTCAAGAAGAGGCACGATATCATCCTCGGCAATCTTCTGGAGAGTCGCTGTATCATAATTACCAGAGAGCGAAAGCGTCATCACCTCTGATCCACTCATGGAATCCATTCTCAGAACCTGTGGAGTCTCCGCCCAATCGGGAAGGCTCCGGGAAGCCCTGGTTATCGCTTCATTCGCATCATCCTCAGCCTCATCGAGATCGGTACCATAATCGAATTCAAGTACCAATACGCACGAGCCATCGTTTGATTGGCTCGTCATCGTATTCAGGTTCTCCAACGATGAGAAACTATTCTCAAGAACCCTTGCAACCTGCTGTTCGATTACCTCGGGACCGGCGTCACTGCATTCAACCATAACCGACAACACAGGCATATCCACATCAGGATATAGGGATATCTCAATCCGAGATAGAAATACACATGCAATGATGGCTATCAACACATAGACCATAGTCATCAATACAGGTCTTTTAACCGAGAATTCAGAGATAGTCATCAGCTTTCCTCCACAATCGCTATAAGAGAGCCGTCAGAGACGGATCCGGATACAATCACCTGATCACCTTTATTGAGCCCCTCTAGGACTGCTGTCCTCTTCCCATCAGAAAGGCCCGTCCTGACTCCTTTTCTGACAGCCGTGCCATTATCAGCAATAAGCACATAAGACCCCTCACCGTCTTCGCCTATGGCCGAGGCAGGAACAGTGATTGCATCCTCCACGCTTTCTGTTGCAAGGTTAACAGTAGCAAACATCCCCTCCATCAATTCTGATTCACCATCTTCTATCAGCAGCTCAATCTCTGCTGTACGAGTAGAGGTATCAACAGTTGGAGAAATATAAGAAAGTTCTGCTTCATAGACAGCGTCAGGGTAAGCTGCGACAGTGAAAGACGATGTAATACCAAGTTTTAAAGCATAGATATACCTTTCAGGCACATGCGTCTTAATCCTAAGTTCATCATCATGGCGAACCGTAATGACAGAAGAGGTCTCCTGTACAGTATCTCCTATTGAAACATTTACGGAAACCACTTCGCCAGAAACAGGAGAATACAAGGGACTCTCCATATAGGAATATCCTGGCTTTGCCTGGTCAACGTATCCTATAACATCACCCTTCTCTACATAATCACCACGTCTTACATTTATTGCTGAGATTTTTCCGGAAACATCTGGATATACAGCAACAGGTTCTGAATCAGTGACTATGTTCCCGTACAGTTTTATATATGATGTAAGGTCTGAATACTCTGCAGTCTCAACTTCAACATTCACCGTACCACCATCGGAGACCGATGAAATTGCAAGACTTTGTTTTTCAGGCATCAGGAAATTCCTCACTATCAGTATTCCCACGACAATGCATACCACTGTCATTATTAATGATAATATCCAATCGAAAATCATCGTCCTGCTTTTCATTATTGCTGCTCCTCCACGCTGAATTCATTTATTGTCTCTTCAAGGCTAATGCCCATATCAAAGGAAAGGCTATAAAGCCCTAAAAGCTGGTCTATTCTGTTTTCTAAAAGTTCAAGTTCCGCTGTCATCAGGTCCCTCAGCGCATCAGAGAGTTCATCAAAGCTCTCGTATCCCGATTCATATCGCTCCTTTTTCAGCTGATATGCTCTCTCCGCAGCGGCTTTCGTCTCCTCAGCCATGTTTATCGCTCGGGTAGATTGCTCAATGTTAGAGATATCTTCCTCAAGCGAGTACAGAAGTTCATCCGTACCTGCTCTGAGTTCCAGTGCTGCGATTTTCTCCGCATCTTCGCTTTCCTTGACAGCAAGATATCCTGAAGAACCAGGAATATACGATGAAATCGGTATGGAGAAAGACAACGATACACTGCCCCTATCCTTTTCAAGTCCACTCCATTCCGTTACCTTTTCCCCGGAACCGAGGACATAGGAGCCTGAAAGCGTCACAGAAGGTATCTGATTCGTCATCCGTGTATCAGAGGTTTCTGCATGTGCAATCTCCAGGTTCTTATCAAGACTTTGTATTGTCAGATTCTTTCCTATACTGAATTCAAGAAGATCATGTGCATCAGGAAATGAAAGCTCTGGGATTTCCGGTATTTCCTCTGTCTCGAAATTCCGATTCTCTATCCCTGTTAATTCACTGAATGCTGTATAAGCCAGGTCCAGCTGATCCCTATACAGTTGACGTTCATACGAATACTGCAGTACAGAAAGCCTTGTCTCCTGAAGCTCGAGCTCATTTATCTGTCCGGCATTGAATCTCTCCTCTGCAGAGGCAAGAGCTTCCAAACTGTCTTCTTCTGCCATCGTAGCGGTTTCTACCGCATTCTGTGAAAGAGAAAGATTCCAGTATGCAGATATCACAGCTTCCTCAAGGGATGATGCGGTTAACATATATTCTATTGCGGCATTCTCCCTTTCCAGTTTTTCAAGCGCATTTTCCGTTATAAGATCCGTACCAAGATCAAGGGAAATACTTAGAGAGAGATTGCCCCCAAGATTTCCCCAGCTTCCACCGAAAGCACTCATATCATCAAGAGACAGACTTCCATCAATCGAGATATCAGGGATGTATGATGAATAAACAGAGCTATTACGGATAGCTGTTTCCAGATTGATTCTGGCAATTGCGATATCCGTATTGTTCACTTCTGCGCTTTTCAATGCCGCTTCAAGGGTTATCACCTCTGCATATGCAACAGATGGAAAGAGCAAGCAAAGAAATGCAAGCATGTATTTAACAAACCGCATGATTCCTCCTGTCATACTTATCGTTTAATTGTGTAGAGATAATATGAAGAATAAATGAATAAACTATAAGGTTTGATTCTGAATCATGATTTATCGTTTAAATATAACAAATATGCCCAGATATTGTTTTATTTTTCGATTTTATACTATTTTCAACAGTTGATTAACAAACTTAATAGCTTGAATATTTCAATTGAGTTAGTTTGTTATTTCCATTACTATTTTCTTATATGCAGATACCAGAAGATATGGGGGGGCTTATAAAATTCATCAACACATGGCTTAAGCGAAACAGTGAGAATTTCCTGAAAAGGATGTCGCTTTCTTTTTCAGAGATGGATGTGATCATTGCGCTTTGGGAGTCCGAAGGGAAAAAGCTGGAGCTTAAGATGCTGGAAGCAAGACTTCTTGCCCCCCAATCCACGATATTCGGAACAGTGCGGAAGCTTGAGTCAAAAGGATATACAAGACTAGTCCAGCCAGAAAACGACCGCAGGGTGAAAATCGCAGAGCTCACAGAGGAAGGAAAGAACCTATGTCTGCTTGCGATAGAAGACAAGAAAAAGGACAATGAGGCAATGGTTGCGGGCCTTACAGCAGAAGAGCAGATTGTCCTCCGGCTTCTTCTTTCCAAAATGGCAAGGACAATGCTGAATATTCGCATGCATGAGCACCGGTGCGTTGCAGAATGAGCACCGATGCCAAAATCATATTGAGCCCCACCTAGTAGAGCGGTGTCTTTTTAGCGTAGTGCTGCCTCATGTTGAATGAACAGCAGTCAATCGTTACCTTCTTTGAAAGGATGCGGTTGAGAACGCTTTCGCACTGGGGGGACTCACCGAGCCTTACATACCAATCCCTTGGATCGTACTGAGAAGAAAAGACCGTCGGAAGATTCCCATCTCTTTTCTCAATGACTTCGAAGATGAAATTGATCTGGCCTTCAGAGAGCTTGTTTCCAAGCCATTCATCGATGATCAGCAAATCCATCCTGCCGAGCCGTTTAATGAAACGTTTCCTCTGCTGAGGCGTCTCCAGACATTCGAAATCCTGTATCAGGTCCGGCATCCTGTAGAATAGAGTCTTCTTTCCATGTCTGCAGGCTACATTGCCCAAACAGCAGGCAATGAAGGATTTGCCGCTTCCCGTCGCTCCATAAACGAGTATGTTGCCTGCATGCGACAGGAAATCGCCGCTCGAAAGCTGTGTGAGCTTGTTCCTGTCGAGATTGCGTTCAGGGATGTATTCTATCCCATGGAATGTTGCGTTCGGGTGCTTCATCTTTGCATTCACAACAAGCTGCTTATACAGTTCATCCGACCTGAGTGAATGCAGCTCTGCAATAGCGAACTGCAGTCTTTGATCGGATGGCATGGAAATATACTCAGGCACAGAATCCTGTCTGCGGACTATGTCTGCGAGCTCATCAAGCTTGAGATCAGAAAGCATGCCCAGTGTAGCCTTGTCAAGCATTGTCATCACCTCCCAGTGAAGCGAAGTATTCCGCACCTTTGAGAATGCCTTTTGCTGCAGCGGCATTGTCCTTGACCTCCGCCGATTCTTCCGAAGATGCTAGAATTGCCTTGATGTGGCGGTATCTGGGGGAATTCGTTTTGGAGAGAGCTTCCCCGGATGCCTTCTCAATGGCTTCTTTTGTGTATCTTCTCGTCATGCGGAGTACGACAAGGGCGCTGTTGAACGACTGTTCCACTATTGCCCTTGAGCCAAGTATCCGTTCGATGACGGTTGCCGTCGAAGGACCTATGGATCTTGCCCATCTCATGATTCTGTCCGGATCCCATTCGACATAGCCGGTCCCTTTGGGCATGTCCTTTTCATCTGTACGGTACCCGTTCTCGATGCCGGAGGGGAAAATGATGTGGCGCTTGATCAGACTGCCCTTTGAAAAGATCTGCACTTCGCTTGTCGTAATCCGGAGGTCAACGCTCTGCCCCATGTAGGCGGAAGGAACGGAATACCAGTTCTTTCTGTATGCTATATGGCAGTTAGGCTGGACCTTGCGTGTCCAACACCAGGTTCCGACCTCATATGGAAGTCGGGACGGCGGGGGTGTTTTCTATCCTGAAACAGGCCAAGAATCTCTCTAAGAATCCTCAGAAGCAGAAGCGCAAGCTCCAATGCTGTTTTGATCATTTCCATCACCTCCCTTATCACGCTGGTTTCGGGAGGCTTCCCTCCCACGTGATGCAGGAGGCCACCATCTGCTATCTGCTGACGACTATTGAGTTCTGCAAAATGGACAAGACAGGCTTCAAGATGATTTCGGGAAGGCAATGATGTTGCTTGAAACCTTGCCAATCTGAAGAAGCTTCTCCCTTACCTCATGAGTATAGTTGTCGCTCATCCTCTCGCTCTGATGTCCTACGATGAGACGGAGATTGCTGTCAGCAATCTGACCACGGAGCATCGAGTTGAAGAAGTGCCTGAGAGAATGGAAGTCTATGTTCCTTTCCTTCCGTTTCTCTTCTGTAATGCCTATAGCTGCCAATGCCGCATAATAGTACTTGTTGATATAGCTACCTGCTATCGGAGTATCTGGGGATGAGTCTGACCAGAAGATGAGGGTATCCTTATGGGGATTATCATCAGCCATCCTTATAAGCTCTTTAGCGAGTGCCTTCGATACAGGAACATGACGGACTCTCTTTCCCTTTGTGGATTTGAAGCCATCTGTCTTTGCGTAATTCTCCTTTACAGTGATTATCGCCTGGTCTTCATATTCAAGATCATTCTCAACGAACTCAATCGCATCCTTTCTCAGGGCCCTTATCTCGCCCTGCCTCATGCCTGTAGTTGCGGCAAGAGCAACAGCAAGATAGATCTTCATGCTGATGCGTCCTGCAAAGCCCTCCTTTCTCAGGTATTCAAGAACAGCTTCTACTTCTGCCTTTGTAGGAATACCTCTGTCCTTCTGGTCTCTCTGGAGCATGTGTATGTTCTGCATCGGGTTTGTCTTTATCATTCCACGGGAGAATGCTTCATTCAGAGGCTTCTGAACAGAAAGGATGACATTGTTTATTGTGGAAGCTGAAATCTTTCCTTCATCGATGAGCGAGACGATTACAGCCTCGATATCACTCTGTGTAATCTCAGATAACTTCAGTGATTGATTGATCCTTGGCATGAAATTCCTTTTGAATGTTCCAAGCATATTGAGACAATGGTCCCTTCCAATGCTGTTCTTCTTCGTCTTGTTCTTCAGCTTGACGTAGGATGAATTATCGAAATCCCAGAAATTGAGGACATACTCAATGAAGTTAGGGGATTTCTTCTCCTTCTTCGTGAGTCCTTCTTCATATGCCCTGACAGCAATAGCGGCAGCTGCACTTCTTGTACCAATCCTTCTGATGCTGTCATCACCGAGCTTTACCCTGAGTGCTTCGATGCTTATCCCTGCATCGTAGTTCTTCTTCTCAGGATTCCAGAAGCGGACGTAATAATATACGCCTCCGGAAAGGTGCCGTTTGTAAAGCGAAAATCTGACCATACTCCCCTCCTTGGAAGGCAAGAAGAGCAGAAAATTTCCAGAATTTTCGGTTTCAACATGCTACAAATTATGCTACACGGGGCTAAGACACCCTTGCAAGCACAAAAAGAAAAGGCATCTAATTACTTATCCAGTAAGAAGATGCCTTAGTGGGCGATGGCAGGATCGAACTGCCGACTTCCACGATGTCAACGTGACACTCTCCCGCTGAGTTAACCGCCCAAGCAGAGCTACATTAGCATTGTTCGATTGTATATGTCAATATTATATCAATTGCTTCTGAAAGCCCACTTGAAAAGAATATCTTTTAAACGACGGAAATCTCCGCGTTTTATAAGAATACTTTCTCCATTATGCAACACTACCCTATCATTCGTGATGGCTTTTATTGCATCCAGATTCACAATATATCCCCTATATGGGGTTATGAACTGTCCTGGAGAGAGTTCTTCCAGATCTGACAGCATCTTAGAAAGAGGCTTTTTTGTCTCTTCATAGACTCCATCCTTAGTGTGGACAAGTCTTCTATATCCCATACTTTCTATGAAAATTATGTCAGTAATATCAGTACTGTGAATTGCTCCATTTTCCATCTGAAGCATTATCTTTTTCGCTTCATTTACAACTAAAGGGCCAATAGCCCTATTCATTGCCTCATCGAATTCTTCTGGTGTAAAAGGCTTCAAGAGATAATGAGAAGCATTGACAGCAAATGCCTCAATAGCAAACTCTCTCGATACAGAAAGAAAGATGAACTTTGTCTTTTCACTCTTTTCCTTGATTCTCTTTGCCACATCTATACCAAGCATACCAGGCATGCATACATCAAGAAGGACAATATCCCAATCCCAGTTCTGTTCAGAATCAGAAAGGAGAATGTTCGGATCGTTATATTCTTTTATCTCGAACGAGGAAATCTCATGCGCATTGAAGAATCTCTCGACAGACTCATGCACTATCTTCAGCTGCTCTTCCAAATCATCACAGATAGCGACACGAAACAAAGCACATCCTCCTTTGTTTTATATCGATAATAGCATGAAGGCATAAGCAATTAAAGCAAGAATTTTACAGCATATACATTTCTCTCAGTATCTTGCAACCTGTGTTTGTCTCAAAAATCCTCTCATAAGCTGTCTCTATAGTGGCTCTATCAAGATTATCCTCATATGCATTCACAATGAAGTCTGCCTCGAGAAGAATTCTCCAGTCAATCCCATTGACTCCAGTATATGTATGGTGATGCCTAACAAGGAAAGAGATTCTCTCTACCATTGATTCTTCAACCCCTGCTTCCCGAAGCATCTTCTCAGCTATTGCAGGACCTTCCTTCTCCTGAAGTGCACCATTACATCTTCCATACTTTGCTTCAGCAGCTTTTATTCCGACATCATGGACAATAGCGGCAAATGAGATAATCTCAGTTGTCCTTTCATCCAGCTTCTCCAAAGAAGCAATAAGGGCGGCGAATGAATGAACTTTTACAGCATGCTGTGCACGCTGAGGATCTCCTGAATAGTATTCAAACAATGCCATGAGAAGTTTTTCTTCAGTATTCATACTCTCTCCAATCAGAAAACTTTAGCGGCAATAAATGCCCAGATAACAGCAACAATGACAGACGGAAAGAGATTTGAAACCCTTATATGCTTATCCCATACCATGTTTATACCAAGTGCGGCTATGAGAACAGAACCGACAAGTGTAAGCGATGAAATAGCTTCTGGAATCATAAAAGGTTTAATTAATCCAGCAAGAAGGGTTATTAAACCCTGAATAATCACAACAGGTATGAAAGAGAATATTGCGCCTTTCCCATGTGATAGCGTCATGAGAAGTATCAGGATCAGATCAAGTATAGATTTCGCAAACAGTACAGAACTATCTCCGTAAAGACCTTCATTAATTGGACCTAAAACAGCCATAGCTCCTATTGAGACAACAAGCGAAGCTGATACGAATCCATTTACAAAGCCTGTGTCTCCGTGACTTCCTGTCTTAGCTTTAAGCCACTCTCCGAAATGCTCCATATGCTTTTCAATATTTATAGCCTCGCCTATTATCGCACCAATAGTGAGGGAAGAAGCCAGCATTACTGAACCAGCAGTTGTGAATCCACCGCTTTCAGCAACAACAAGCATCTGGGACATGACACCTCCGATACCGATAAACAATATCGACAAGCCACATGCATTCAGCATCGAACTCTGGAATCTTTCTGAAAATCTTTTTCCGAAAACGAGGCCTATAAGCCCACCTATGATTATAAAAGCAGCATCTACAATTGTACCAAGCCCAGGCATAACAACCCCTTAGACTGCTCTCTTATACTACTATTTTATAACTTGGTCAGCATCAGTGACCTAGCAGGAATGAATGTTCTCCAAGCACACGTAGAAATGCAGCAACATCCTCTGAGGTTATCTTTCTATTAATAAGCATCGGCTTGTTTATCAAAGCGATCAAACCACCTATGACAAACTCCATGAAAACCAGATTCATCTTCTCATTGATATCTATCCCAAGGATTTCCGTGAAGATTGTCTCCATCCTGCTCTCAAATATCCTGAAGAATTCATCTTCAAGCCCTGCCTTGCACATATTCACAGCAAGATTGGAATCGCTAAGCTCAGAGAGCAGCCTCTCCCATAAATCATAACCCGATTTAAGTTTTCCAGACTTCAGGTCATCGACGATACCATCAAAAACATACTCAGAGTGACGAAGAAGGATATCCTCTTTCGAAGAAAAGTTCCTGTAATAGGAAACTCGTGAAACAGCTGCCTTCTCCGTAATTTCCGTGATGGATATCCGATCAAAAGACTTAACATTCAACAATCCGAGCAAAGCTGTTGCAATTCTCTGCTCAGCAACTGTTTCTCCAGACATACCTCCTCCTTCTTTTCATTATCCTATCATTTCAAACGGCATCAAACAACAAGAAATATGTCCATTATCATAACTATTCTTCTTTTTATTCTACACCTCCTCTTCATGCAATCTTTGCAAGCAAGGGCTAAATTATACAAAAGGAGAAAACCATGAAAGCAAAAACTTTAGCAGTAGCTGCAGCACTGATTATCGCACTTCCTTTAAGTGCGGCATCAAACGCGGATTACATTCCTACAATATCGGTATCAGGAAGCGCAGAAGTTTCTATGGCTCCAGATACAGCCTCATTCACTGTCACGGCCTCGTTTGTCGAGAATACTACAGAGGAAGCAAGAGAGAAGACAGCAACTCTAATTGCAAATGCAGTGAATATCCTTAAAGAGAATTACTCAATACCAGAGGAGAATCTATCAACTGAATACATCTCAGCCTCTCCAGAATATGGCTATGTAGATGATGAAAGAGTAATAATCGGACAGAGAGCAACTCAGAGCATTAATGTCACATTAAAAGATCTTGATAGCATCGGTGACATCTATACTGAGCTGATGGCACTGGATGGAATATCACTTTCAGATGTTTCCCTCGATAAAGAAGATAAGAGCGAGGAATTAAGGGAAGCTAGAATGAATGCAGTGCAGGATGCTTACAGCAAAGCTTCAGCCTATGCAGAAGCTGCAGGTGTGAGAGTTGGAAAAGTCCTATCAATCTCAGATAGCTCTTATGCAGCTCCTATGTATAGGGCAAACATGATGCTTGCCGCAGCTGATGCAGCTATCGCAGAAAGTACTCCTATCACTTTCTATAGTGACGATATTACAGTTTCCGCTTCCGTATCCCTAACCTACGCAATTGAGCAGTAAAGGAGTCTCTCTTTCCAGGCAGCCTCACAGTTTAGCTTAGGTTTAATCAAATCAGCCTGTCAGTCCAGGGTTTCTTGTGAACTGTCGTTGATAATCGGATTTCAAAAAGCGACATTTCCAGTTTTATACATAATAAGGAGCGGTTCCTTGGATTACCGTTCCTTGCTTTGTAAGAAAAGGCTTTAATTGATGTATTCCACCATACTTGATATAAATCGGGCGAAACTTTCAAAAAATGGATAAAAGTACTAAGTATAGCTAGTTTTGTTGTATTACCTTAACACTCATTGATAGTGATGAGACCCCTGTAGGGTGGGTGTCGATTCCAATGACTCGATTCCTCTAGAATAGAGCATGCGTATGAAGCTTCTTTTTCTTGCCTTGATATTTCTCTCCACAACCTTCCTGAAGCCATTTTCCTCGAGGAATCTGGAATTCTCCCCATTGGTAAGGATACAGATTTCCCTGTCCTTTTCGGCCTTTTCCAGCTCTTCAAGCATTGCTTTCCTTATTTCCATTCCTTCAGCGTCAGATGAAGCTGCAATAAGGAGTATCGCGCCTGCGCTTTCATGCGTCTTCCTGTATTCACTGACCATCTCGGCATCTGCATTGCTCAGGGATTTGTATGAAGGGAAGAGTAATCTTATGATGATGGTTGCAGGAATCGTCAGCATGTCCAATAGAATCGTCTCATCTTCATCGTAGCGGAACAGGATGTACCCCAGTAGTTTCTTTCCTTGATATGCAGCAACGATCCTCGTCGCCATATTGAGATATCTGTTCCATGTATGTTTAACCAGGAACCTTCTGATAGGGCCTCCCCTGAAGCATTTCCGTATCTCCATGCTTTTCCGGACCATCCTCAGCGATGTCTGGTAATCCTTGAATCTGATGCAGTTTTTCAGCTCAATCATCTTTCCGTTATCCTTCAGCAAGCAATAGCTGTCTGGTAACGGTTCTATTGAGCTCTCCATATTCTTTGCCTTTTCCCATTCAAAGTAATTTCCCAGGATGGTCCATAATGCGAGATATGCACTCCATAGTGCAAGAATCATGGAGACTCCGAACCAGTGTGAGATAATCATAACCTCATCCCATGTTTCACCTCTGCCAATCGGAATATTGAAGTTGACCGCATAGCATATGATTGTATTCACGGCAAGGCTGAGAGCCCGGTTGAACCACAGGAATCTGAAAATGCACCTGATAAGTGCATCGAGCAGAATAAGGCCAAATATGAAGAAGACAACCGATAAAAGAAAGAACTTTCTCGACTCTGGTTCAAGAGTCTGATTATTGAAATCAGTAGTAATGAGGAACACGAATGTGAATATGATATTCAGCAAAAGCTTTACAGCATTTGCTAAGCAGCCTGTGTTGCGATCCATATCAGAAGTCTACACTGTATTATGTCTCTGCTTGTTTCTTCCTTGTGAATAACCTGTTAATTATATTTTTGGTGATATGTGATAGAAGGAGGCGGGATAGTGATGCTCTGCCTCAATTAAATTGAACTCTCAAACGAAATTCACACAATGAAACAAAAATACCCATAGAGGTGGCTAAAATTCCCGAGGAAATACAGCAGTTGTCTGAATAAATCCTGAAAGCACATTATTTCTGGGCTGCTGATAGTCTCCAGCCGATAACAGGATTTCAACAAGCGACATTTCCAGTTTTATAACATAAGAAATAAGGAGCGGCTCCTTGGAATACCGCTCCTCGTTTGCTAAGAAAAGGCTTTGTATCACCTTCTGTGTCTTAAGATGGGCCCTGTGAGGTTTGAACTCACGACCCAAGGATTATGAGTCCTTTGCTCTAACCGCTGAGCTAAAGGCCCTAGCCGTCTATATGACAACTTGTGATAATTTATCAGCTATATGTAATAAATTCAAGGGCCTTTTATTACGAAATATGACAAAGCAAGAACCTTTGCTGACTGTCCATTTCTGGCAGTACAACTTCCAGCTCTCTTCTAAAGCCTTCTTACCTTATCTTCAAAATTAACCCCTCTAAGCCAGTCAAACTTAGAGGGTTCTTATCAAATTCACGATGGCATTTTCCATCTTAATCGATTAATCGTTTTCATCTGAGATAGGGAATACTATCTCCTCCAGCACATCTATAAGAGCCTGATAATCCCCATCGAGAGCTGCAATATTAGCCTCCAGGAAACGATCAGGATCTGAGCTACCCCATCCGATTATATACCCAGCATTCCTTGCAAGAGTATCGAAGAAAAGACGTGTTGTACGACCATTACCATCCATAAATGGATGTATGGCCTCGACCTCTCCCATATAATACGCAAGCTCATTAACGAAATCATCGACATCGCTTATACCCATCAGATATTTGCTCTGACGAAGGTTATCAAAGAGCTTTTCAGCAGAAGGGATTATATACTCGCTTTTACAGTACTCTCTATGCTTCTTTGTAGATGAAACACGAATCATTCCCGCAGATGGATAGATATCCCCGAAAAGATGGGAATGTATAGCGACAAGATTATCGAAATTGAAAGGCATCGCAATAGGCTTTCTCAATAGCTCTGCTGTGCGAAAAGAAGAAATCCTCTTATCGATACGGCGAAGAGTAGGCTTATCTTTTATGTTAAAGTAATTAACAAGACATCTTGTATCAGGGTAATAGGAAAGCTCATCCTCTTTCCCGCTATACAGCGAGGAATCAAGCTTCTCTTCACGGATATAATCAGCAACAGCCTTCTCAGCTTTAAGCTCACCTTCAAGGATATCTTTGAATTTCTCCTCAAGCTCCTCTGTGAGTGTCTCACCATCTGCTTCAACGGTGAATTTCATATAATCGAGGCTGTAACTCAGCCAATCGGTTTTCATAAGAGCGTTTTTCTCTCTCCTTTCCAATGGGAATAATACCTAATTAGCAATATGCGGTCAATGAACGCTTAACACCAGTTCCATCAGCGTAAAACCCACTCCATGCTGTGAAGGATAATCCAGAACATATCTTCCAAGATTGGAGTATCCAAGCTTCTCAAAGAGCTTTACAGATGGATAATTGCCATCTATAACATCAAGTCTTATTGCTTTCATTCCATCATCTTTAGCATCTTCTGCAACACGCTCTGCAAGTTTTGAGGCTATATTCATATGCTGATGATCGGGTCTTACACCAAGGGTATGAATTGTATAGATTTCCCCTGCATCTGCCTTTATTCCCCACTTAACCTTCTCATAGCCTGATGCCATTTCATGGTTACGTATGATTCCCCCTACAGGAATTCCATCCTCAAATGCAACAATAAGCTCTTTGTTATCTATAGCTTCCCTTATATAGCTGAGATTCGGATAGATATCCCTCTCCCACCTTGGAGTCGCTTCCTTACCTTCAGTATCATCAATGATGGCGTTATACATCTCCAGAATCGCTTCGGCTTCGTTCATCACGGCCTTTCTTATCTCAATCATCAGCCCTCCACAAAAGATCAGGGCCGGAAAACCCGGCCCAGGATGAATATGGATTACATTTAGAATGTGAATCCAAGAACAACATCTGCAGAACCCATATGAGTCTGGGATTCAACAATGTATCTGTAATTGACTTCAGCTCCGATGGAGAACACGTCTCCGATATAGAACCTTACTCCAGCTATAGCGGAAGCAAACCAGTCCATAGCAAACTTTACATTTCCAAGGCTGAATGATCCAAGCTGGAGATTATCTGTAACAGCAGTATTATCATGAGGATTTCCAATAGCGAAACCAACACCACCACCTACATAAAGATCCATCGGTCCTGCAACAACATCCATCGTAAGCTTGAGATCAAGAGAAGTCATCTCAGCATAATTGAAGAGATTGAAATACTGAAGCTTATCTTCCAAATCCCACTTACCATTTGCCTTTGGAACGAAGTCAACAACAAGATCCGATCTAAGTCCGAATCCGAAGTTATCTCCAATAGCTACTATGCGAGAGAAATCAAAGCCAAGACCAGCTTCTGCAAAGATAGGACCATTGAAATTGAAGGAGTTATCAAAAGCGGAAGCAACACCACCTCTGAGAAGAAGTGAGAATGCGAATGGATTATCTTCCTCCTCTGCAATCTCAACAGGAGCTATCGGAGCAATCGGGGTTGGAAGCACTGCCTCTGCTTCCGGCTCAGCAACAGGCTCTGGAGTCTCCGCAACAGCTGGTTCCTCTGCTGGGGCTGGTGTAATGTAAGCAATAAGATCATCGACAAGCTCATCGAGCATTGAAGCTGCTTCCTCATTCGTATACTCAGCTGGATATGTAAGCGTTACCTCGCCATCGACTCCGAATGCATAGGATACTCCAAGATCAGCAAGACCATACTTAGCGTTCTCTACTGCAAAGAATGTACTTACCTCTTCATCTGTCACGAATGCAGGATAGAGAAGAACTGCCTTTCCCGAATCAATTGTTGCCGTGAGTGTGTAGCCAGCATATTCATACTCTCTGACAATAGCTTCTTCTGTCTCTTCTACAACAGGTACAGGAACTGGTTCCTCAGCTACAGGCTCTGGAACCTCTTCTACCGAAGCTGGGGTCGTGATGTATGCGATAAGATCATCAACAAGCTC